>CAJXVA010000292.1 GCA_913061055.1 uncultured Pseudomonadota bacterium | reverse complement strand
GAACTGGAACACGTTCGGCTGGGCAGCGTGCTGGCATTCCTCGAGTCGGAGCGGCGCAGCGGAGCCCTGCGTTTGCGCCGCGACACCGAGACTTCCACGCTCCACATGCGCAACGGTGCGTTGGCCAAGGTCGAGTCGCTCGGCAGCAACTCTCATCCGCACGATCGCGTGTTCGAGATGCTCGGGTGGCAGCGCGGCGAGTTCGACTTTCAAGCGGCCGGCAGCGCCGAAGAGCCGCTGCCAGGTCCTGCGAACGATGGCGCGATCACGCCGGTCTCGTACCTGCTGATGGAACACGCCCGCCGCGAAGACGAAGCGACGAACCAGCAATAAAGCGCCGAGTCTCCGGGGAGACTGCGGCGCTTGTTTGTCGCGGCTGGGTCACTCGGCAGCAGGGGCGGCAGTAAAGACGGCACAGGCTCCGTCGACCTTCCACGCGCCGGCCGACTCGTAGGGCTCGACGTTGAGGACGTACAGCTCGGCGCCTTCGCGGCCGCACTGGTTCTTGGCGACGTCGATGGCTTCCTTCACGGTGGGGGCCCGGCCGACGTAGGTGCCGATCTCGGTGTAGGCGCTGGTCAGGTCGTCCTTGCTCTTGACCACTTTGACTTCGGCTTGCGGGACCGGCTGGGTCTCCACGTCGAAGTTCGTCTGGCGGTAGGAGGACTTGTATGCGCAGCCGAGCAGGCTGCTCGAAGCCACGAGCGCGAGGGTGAGGACAGATGCGAGGCGGGGGCTAGAGGACAACATGGCGTTTGCTCCGTTCGTGGCCCAGGGATTGGGCGCTGGGTTCGACGCAGGCTGGGGCCTCGAGATTCGACGCGATCGGGCCCCGTGTGTGAAGGGGCCGTAACTATCCCGAATCTGAGGCAGATCGACCCGCGGGGAGGGTGACACGAAAGACCGCGCCGGGGAATCGTGCCCCGGGCAGAGGCTCGCGAGAGCCGTTTTCACGCAGGACGAGGGCTCCGTCCATGGACTGGGCGAGTCCTTGGCAGATCGGAAGCCCCAAGCCGGTGCCCTCGCCGGCCTTGGCCGTGGTGAAGAACGGCTCGAACAACCGGTCACGAACCTCATCGGGGACGCCGGGTCCGCTGTCCTGAACGTCGATGTGGGTCGTCTCGCCATCGGATTCGACGAAGACGGTGACCCGCCGGGGGTTGTCCGGCTCGTCGGTGTTGCTGGCCCGGGCCGCATTGACGACCAGGTTGCGAAGGATCTGGTCGAGCAGGCCGGGATCCGCGTAGACCTTCGCGTCGGGGTCGCCTTCGACGTTCAGCGTCACGTTCGCGCACCGGGGATCGTGCTCGAGGAGTCGGACGAGTCCTTGGCCGGCGGCCACAGCACCCAGGGGAACGAGCTGCTGCCGGGTCGGGCGCGCGTAGTGGAGCAGCTGCGTGACGATGCCTTGGATCCGTTCGATCTGCGTGCGGCTTCGCTCGAGCATGTCGCGCTGCGTCTCGCCCAGCTCGGGCTCGGAGCGTGGGTCGAGGAGCAACTCGACGTAGCCCAACACCGCGGCCAGCGGGTTGCCGACCTCGTGCGCAATGCCGGCCGAGATTCGCCCCACCGACGCAAGCTGCTCGGCGCGGACCAGGTGCTCGCGCTGACGTTCGATCTGCTCGACGCGATCCCGCAGCGACTGCGTCATCTGGTTGAACGAGCCCGCCAAGGACTGCAACTCGGCCGGTCCTTCCTCGGGGATCTGAGCCCGGAGGTTGCCCATGGCGACCTGTCCGACTGCGTCTCGGACGCGCGCAAGCGGACGGGTGACCTGCATCTCGATCAGCCCAATGCCGAGCACCAGCATCACCACGCCTACGCCGAGCGCGAGCACAGCAACCTCGGTCCAATCCTGGGTCCGGGTCCACGGTGCCGGCCGAGCGATGACCCGGAGCACCAACGTTCCGCCATTGCGAGCGCCACCGAAGGTGCGAAGGGCTCGGTCGACGACCACCAAGCCGTCGCGGTCCTCGACCCGAGTCCCGCCAGGCTTGTCCATCGGCTCGGGAGGAGGCAAGGGCGGGGCCAGCCCGACGGCAATACGCGGCGGCTCGTCCGGGCGGTCCGTGATGCGGTGCAGCGCGATGGCTTCGATGCCGAGCGTTCCAATGCTCGCGCGAAGCACCGGCTCGAGTTGCCCACGGCCGGCCGCCGCGAGGGCTCCGCTGCCCAGCTGTGGGGCAATGAGCGCAGCCAGTCCCTGCACGTGGTCGGAGAGCTGCTGCTGCTGGGCGGCGTCGTGGCGACGTCGACCCAACACCTCGGTCGCCAGCGAGAGCGACACCACCGCCATCATCAGGGTCACCGCGAGCGTCACGACCAACTCCCAACGCAGCGAGCGTCGCGAGCTGGCGGCCGCTGGGGGACTCGCCGGCGTGGTCACCGGAGCTTCGGGGCTCGGGAAGAGAGAACCGGGAGTCGGTGACGAACGGTCGCCGGCGGGACCGTGGCCTGTGCACACCCGGCGCAGCCATGGGCGTCGGCCGCGTTCGCCCGCATCCAACGTCGCAGCAGCCACGCGCCTGCCAACAGGACGACCACCAGCGGAACGACCTCTTGAACGAGGGTGTGGCTCAGCGACGAGACCATCAGCGAGGGCTCTTCTTCTCTGCGTCCTGCCCGGGGCAGGAGCCGCCCTTGATGCCGCGGGCCCGCGGACACAAACCGTAGAGTTCGTGACGGTGCCGGATCACGTTGAAGCCGAAGCTTCGCGCGACGCGCTCCTGCTCTCTCTCGATCTCTTCGTTGTGGAACTCGAGCACGTGGTCGCACTCGATGCAGATCAAGTGGTCGTGGTGCTCGGCGTCGCCGGCCGTCTCGTAGGTCGTGTGCCCTTCGCCGAAGCGTCGCTCCGCCGCGAGCCCGCACTCGGTCAGCAGCTTGAGGGTGCGATAGACCGTGGCGTACCCGACCTTGGGCGCATCCTCGCGGGCGAGCGCGAGCAGTTCCTCGATGGAGGTGTGGCCGTCCGTCGCAAAGAAGCGCTCCGCGATGACGTCACGTTGCCGGGTCGACTTGAGGCCCTGCTTCGTGAGATAGGCCCGGAACTGCTCCATCAAGCTATCGACGTCCACCGGGTTTTCGGCCGCGTCCACCATGCAGCGGACCATAGGACGCATCCGGCCGCGGCCGCAAGCGTCGCCTGCGCCTCTCGCTGCCGGCTCGCTCCGGCTGAGGGTGCAACGGGCGTTGCGGCACAGATGCGGCGCCCCCTATACTCCGCGCCGCCCATGGCGCGGACGTCCAAGAAGAAGGCCGAACCTGACGCGGCTCCTCCGCCGAGCATCGACGCGATGCTCGATGGCCTGGAAGCCGTCGTCACCGAACTCGAGTCGGGTGAACTCCCGCTCGAGGAGGCCCTGCGGAAGTTCGAGGAGGGCGTCAAGTTGGCGCGCCAAGGCGAACAAGTCTTGGAGTCCGTCGAGGAACGCATCGAAGCGTTGCTGGCCGACGCCGAGGGCACCGAGCCGTTCGAGGCTCACTCTGAGGAATCCACATGAGCACCTTCGACCTCGAATCCTACCTCGCGCCCCGAAGAGAGCGCGTCGACGCCACGCTCAGCGCGTTGCTGCCCGAGCCCACGGGCGACGACCCCGGGAAACTCCGCGAGGCCATGCGCTACGCGGTGCTTCTTGGTGGCAAACGCATGCGCCCGCTGATGGCCATCGCAGCCGCTGAGGCGGTGGGCGGTACGACGGAAACGGCACTTCCAGCCTGCTGCGCGATCGAGCTCGTACACGCCTACTCGTTGGTCCACGATGACCTACCTGCGATGGATGACGACGCCGAGCGCCGCGGCAAGCCGACCATTCACGTCGCATTCGGCGAGGACAAGGCGATCCTCGTCGGGGATGCTCTGCTGACGCTCGCGTTCGGGGTTCTCGCCGGTGGTGTCGATGGGCGCCCTTCGACCGGTCGTGTTGGCGATGCGGTCGCCAAGCTCGCCCACCACGCGGGCATCGACGGCATGGTTGGCGGACAGGCGCTCGACCTCGTCGCGGGTCAGGACATCCACGACCTCGAGCTGCTCGAGCGGGTGCACGCGCTCAAGACCGGTGGCCTCTACGCCGCCAGCGCCGCGATGGCGGGCATGCTCGCGGGCAAGGACGACGAAGTGGTCGGACGCCTCGAGCGATACGGGCTCATGTTCGGCATCGCGTTCCAACACGCGGACGACGTCCTCGACGACGACCAGCCGGCGCTTCGGGAGAAGGCCCTGGCGCGCACCGATGCCCTGGTGGCGAAGTGCATCGACGAGGTCTCCGGGTTTGGAGACTCCGCCGAGCCGCTGCGAGCGATCGCCCAATGGGTGGGCGAGCGCGCTCACACGGCTGCCGGCCAGTAGGCGGCCGAACGAACCCCGGCCGGGTCGGCCGCGGCGTGACTAGTTCGCGACGCGGCTGATCGCCACCGTGTCGGTCACCAGCTCGAGCTCACCTTCGACGTTGGTGAACGGCGAGTGGTCGTTCTGGCGCAGGACAGCCGTCAGCGTGGTCTCGGTGGCTGGGGACTCGGGGAGCAACAGGCCCTCGCTGAGCGTGGTGAGTCGCAGTGCGGCCTCCTCCGGCGCTGCCGAGACGACACCGATGTAGCCGGCATCGCAGATGATGTCCTCGGCACACTCGGGGAACTCATCGTCATAGTAGACGTGCACATGGCCGGTGGACTCGGCCAGCGCCGTGTCGGGCTGGCCGTACGAGAAGTTCAGCATCGCGACCTCGACATCGACCAACCCATCGGGCTGCAACTCGAACTCCGATCCTGGCCACGGGGTCGTGATCGCGATGTGGGGGTTGCCGTCGTTTCGCCAGAACACCTGCGCCGAGGAGGCACCATCGTTGTCGAACGGGGTGCCGTCGACCCGCATGGCTTGCGCGCTGATCCGGTGCGCACCCGCGTCCCCTGGGACGACCAGGTTTTCGACCACCAGTGGGCGGGTCAGATCGCCGGCGAGGATGTCGATCGACTCGTCGTCGAGGGTCACGCGGATGAACCCGCCACCGGCATCGTCGGCGTCGGAGCTGAAGGTCAGGCCTGAGACCTGCAGGGTGACGACAACCTCTTCGTCGAGCGGAAGCGCCTGAAGAGACTCGGGCGACAGCACCGAGATTGTCGGGAGTCGCTCCACACAGACCCGACCGTTGCAACGAAGGCTGCCGGGACAGTCGACATCGGCTTCGTCGGCGACTTCCGAGACCTCGCAAGCGAAGAGCGCGTCGGCCGTCTCGTCCAACTCGGCGGAGTAACAACCGCCGAGGGACAGGCTGAGCGCGAGGCCGAGGCCGAGGCTGGAGGGGATCGCGGCGAACAGAGAAGACCCGTGCATACGCATGACTAGAACCGTCCTTGAAGAGAGAGCCCGGCAGAGCGGCCCGTCCACGTTGGCACGAGTGTGGCGGTGGGGCCTGCGGCGGCCTGTTTCTTCCGCTTGAGGCCAACTGCGAGCAACGCGACGCCTGTGATCGCAACCGCGGCGCCGGTGGCGGCCATCACGATCTGCAAGGTCTCGAAGCGACGGCCCTCAGCGTCGAGGGCGTCGGCCTCCGCGAAGGTCAGGTCGTCGGGGTTTCCGTCCGCGACATCCTCCACCGAGAGGCTCCGGCTCCGGGCCGCGAGTCCGAAGCCCAGACCGCCCCCGATGCCGACCGCGCCGCCGACTCCGGTGAGCACCGCGCCCACGAGGATGAGGGTCTTGCCGTTGGGCGGCGCCTCGACCTCCGGCTCGACGGGATCCGGATCGGGGGGCCCTTCGGGGACCGGCTGATTCTCCGCGTTCTCGATCTGTTTCTCGAGCTGAAAGATCCTGTCCTCGACGTTGGGCCGGTCCTTGGCCTCCGGCTTGGTCCGCAGGTACGTGCGAAACGCTCGAATCGCCTCCTCCGGCTTGTTCAGTCGCTCGTAGCAGAGCCCGATGTTGTACTGGAAGTCCGGCGATGCGTATCGCGTGGCGGCCTCCTGGAAGTGTTCCAGCGCATCTTCGTAACGCGCGGCGTTGTACGCCTTCTTCCCCAGATCGTACGAGACCATGGCCTGTTCGAGCTTGGGGTCCTCTCTAGGAGCCTCCGGAGGCGCCGCGGCAGCAGGCGCGTCGGCCGGTGCCTCCCCTGTGACAGGAGCTGGGGCGGCGACCAGGGACCCAACCATCGAGAGGGAGAGGGGAATGGCCAGGAGGGGACCTGCAACGCTCATGGGAAATCGGAGGCCAGGGGCCGAGCGCGACTATACGCCCCTGCGCGGCGTTGTTGCCAGAAGTCGGCCGGCAGTTCTACGATGCCCGCGGATGTCCAAGACGACGATACGCCTAGAGCCCGACGGACTGAATCGGGCCCGAGACGGGAAGAAGCGGGCATTCGTCGTGGTGTTGTCTGGCGATCGCATGGGGGAGATGTTTCCGCTCAAGGAGAGCGCACGAACCACCCTGGGTCGAGGACTGCAGACAGACGTCCGAATCAACGACGAGGGAATCTCCAGGACCCACGCGGCCGTAGAGGGGGAGGGCGGGGGCTACTACCTGCTCGATGCAGGCTCCACCAACGGTACGTACGCGAACGGGAAGAAAGTGGATCGGTACGAACTGCAGGAGGGGGACAAGATTCAGATCGGCGCTCAGAGCGTCCTGAAGTTCACCTACCACGACGATTTTGACGAGGACTTCCAGCGGAACCTCTACGAGTCCGCGCTCCGCGACCGGCTCACCGGGGTGTTCAACCGGGGCTATTTCAACAACCGGCTCGAGAGCGACGTGGCCTTCGCGCTGCGCCACGGCAAGCCGCTGTCCTTGGTCCTGTTCGACATCGACCACTTCAAGAAGATCAACGACACGCTCGGACACCCTGCAGGTGATCAGGTGCTCAAGGATCTCTCCGACCGCGTGGCGGGAACCACTCGCAGCGAGGACATTTTCGCGCGGTACGGTGGCGAAGAGTTCGCCCTGATCTGCCGGGACGTCGACGCCCTGCGGGCCGCACGTGCGGCGTACCGAATCCTGGAGACCGTCGGGGGCAAGACGTTTGCCCACGATGAGCATTCGCTCACCGTCACCGTCAGCCTCGGCGTTGCCGACCTCGGCATGCTGGTCGAGCCTACGGCAGACGCTCTCATCGAAGCGGCCGACGCCGCGCTGTACGTCGCAAAGCGAAACGGTCGCAACCGCGTCGAGATCTACGATCCCGAGAGCGAGCCGACCCGGTTGGTGTGATTGATCGTGCGTAGCCCGACCCTTGTCCGTGCCGTGTTGTCGCTGTTGGCGACCGGCTGTGTTTCCTGCAAGACCGACGGTCCGGCCGCGACGGTGTCGGCTGCGGGGTCCGAGGCGACCGAAACCACCGAGGAGCGAGCCGCCCCGCCAGCGCCCGGCAGTGCGGACGCCGTGGCGCAGCCAGACCGCTCGTTGTGGTTTGCCGACGGGTTGGGTCGCGACGCGATCTTGGCGCGAGAACGTCGCGACCACGCTGAAGCCGTTCGTCTGCTGGACGCTCTGCTGGCCACGGATCTGAGCCAAGCCGAGCGTGCCGGTGCGCTGTGGCTTCGTGGCCTCGAGGATGTTTCGGCCGAGCGCTACGCGGCGGCGGCAGACCGCTTCTCCGAGGCCGCCGAGGCGCCCGAACTCGCGCTGGTTCGCGCCCGCCTGGTTCGGTTGGAGGCGCAAGCCCGGCTCGATGCAGGCCAGCCCGACGCCGCGCTGAAGCGGGTCCGCTCGCTGGGCGCGAAGGAACGCGAGAGCTCCGGGCTGGGTGAGGCCTTCGCCGTCTTGGAAGCCGATGCGCTGCTTCGCACCAAGGCCCGCAGCGAAGCCCGGGCTGCCTACGAGCGCTACCTGTCCGAGTTTCCCAAGGGCAGCCACCGGGTCGGCGTGAGCATCAAGCTCGCGCGCATGCTGGCCGCCGAGGAGGCCGACACCAAAGCCCAAGCCAAGGCGATCCGTCTGTACGAAGTACTGCTGCTCGAGGCGCCGCTGTCGGACTACGGCGAGGAGGCTGACAAGGCACTGCCGGGGCTACGCCGGGCGGTGGGAGAGACGCGCTCGGCCCAGGACCGAGCGGCCTTCGATCGCAAGGTGGCGCTGGCTCGCATGGACGCGATGCTCGCGGGGCGCCGGTACAAAGGCGCGACCAAAGCCGCCGACGCGTTGTTGCGCAAGGAGGCCGACCTGCCAACGCGCTGCCGGGCGCTGTACGTCAAAGGTTCGGCGATCTTCAAACAGCGCCGCCGCGCCGATGCCCGGCCGGTGTTCGACAAGGCCGCCGCGGCTTGCAAGAAGACCAAGGGCGTCACCACGTATGAGGTGAAGTCGCGCTACCAAGGCAGTCGCGGTTTGTACGCTGCCGGCAAGTACGAGAAGGCTGCGTTGGCATTCTCGTCGCTGGCCAAGGAGCACTCGAAGAACTCTTACGCCGACGATGCGTGGGTGCTCGCGGGCGAGTCGTGGTCGGAGCATGGTGACGATGCCAAGGCGACCGCGGCATTCGAGGCCGCGGTCGGCGTCGATGGCGACATGAAAGACGAGGCGCGCCGTCGTCTTCTCGTCCTCGCCTTTTCGTCCGGCAATGCTGCGCGTGCGCTCGCGCTTTGCGATGCGGCGCTCAAAGAGCACATCCCGCACCCCGGGACGAAGGCCAAGCTCCACTACTTCCGCGGCCGCGCCCTCGCAGAGCTCGGAAAACCGGGGGACGCTGCCTCGGCGTGGGTCGATGCCGTCGAGGCCGACCCACTGGGGTACTCCGCGGCCCAAGCGATGTCTCGCCTGCACACGGCAGGAGCCGAATCGTTCGAGCGGGGCCTCGCGATGCTCCAGCGCGAGACTCCGAAGGCCGATGCCGTCACGGCGTCCAAGGGCGCAGAGCGGGCCGTTCTTCTCGCTCGCCTTGGGCTTGGCGACGATGCTCGAGATGAACTCGCGAGGGCCGGGGTTCACGGATGGCCCGCGATCGCCGTGCTCAACCAGGCGGGTCTGTACGCCGAAGCGCAGCGCACACTCGCCAATCTCGGGACCACGTGGCGCAAGACGCCGCCGGGCGGCGACAACCTCTCCGTCTGGAAGCTGGCGCACCCGCAGCCGTTCGCCGATCTCATCGACGGATACGAGCGCAGCCACGACGTCCCGAACCTCCTCGCCTTCGCCGTGATGCAGACCGAGAGTCGGTTCAACCCGGGCGCCACGTCGTGGGCCGGGGCGCGGGGTCTCATTCAGTTGATGCCGGCGACTGCTCAGGGCGTCGCCAAGAAGGCCGGCATGACGGTCGGCAAGGATGACCTCTACGATCCGGCCACGAACCTCAACCTCGGCATGCGCTACCTCGCCGGTCTCGTGCAGCGTTACGGCGCGGGCCCGGGTGCGGTCGCGCTTGCCATCCCCAGCTACAACGCGGGCGCCGGCGCGGTGGACAAGTGGCTGGCGGAGCGTGGGAGCTGGGATCTGGACCTCTTCATCGAGGCCATCCCCTACGACGAGACCCGCAAGTACACCCAGTCGGTGTTCGGCCGGTGGTGGGCGTATCGCTGGATCTACGGTGATGGCAGCCCCGCCGAGCGGGTGCCGCTGCTCCCAGTGTCGACGCCAAAGAAGGTCTGAGCCAGGCGGACCCCGCGTCGCAACGACGAACGCCCTCGACTGTGCTGCTTGGCACCATCGAGGGCGGTCTGAGGGGCGTCTGGGAACTCAGTGGCGCTTGTGGAACTTGCGCTTGCCAGCGTACCCGCCGCCGCGGTTCGGACCGCGACGATTGAAACGACGGCCGGCGTTCCGTCCGTCGTCTTCGCGGGCGGGCTCAGCTTCGATCACTCGCGCGGACATCGGCTCGAGCGGAAGCCGAGGCTCGGCCATCTGCAGGAGCGTGGCGACGAGCAAAGCGGGGTCGCGCTTCTCGAGGATGCTCGCGGCGTAGGCCATCGTCTTCTCGTCGGGCTGCGCGGCGTTGTCCATTCGGGCGTGCAGGTCGCGACGAACGTTTTTGGTGATCGTCTTGCGGACCTTGCCCGGCGTGGGGACCGGCTCCCAGTTGGCTTCGACCTTGGCCGAGCGCAGCAGATGGCGGACGAAATGCTGGGCGCGCGGGGGGACGAGCAGCAAGCTCCGACCCTGACGACCGGCGCGACCGGTTCGGCCCGAACGGTGGGTGTAGTCGTCCGGGTCTTGCGGCGGGGTCATGTGAACGACCAAGCCGATGTCGGGGACGTCGATGCCACGCGCGGCAACATCGGTGCTGACGAGGACCTGGATGGTCCCGTTGCGGAAGGCACTGAGGGTGCGGGTACGCTGGGCCTGGCTCAGATCGCCAGAGAACGGGAGCGCTGCAAACCCATCCTGGCTGAGTTTTTCGGCCAGCTCGGAGGCGCCGATTCGCTTGTTTACGAACACCAGGACCTGCTCGCCGAGCGTCAGCAGCAGTGCGTTGACCAGGGCTTCGTAGCGCTGGTCATAGTCGACGAGCTGCACGACGTGCGCGATGTCGACGTTGGCCTGGCCGAGCTGTGTGCCTTCGAGGTGAAGCGCGTCCTTTTGGAACTTGTTGGCGATGCCCTTGACCGCGCCGGCGAAGGTCGCGGACACGAGGTGGCTGCGCCGCTCCGCAGGAACCGCTTCGATGATCGCCTCGAGGTCCTCACGAAAGCCCATGTCGAGCATCCGGTCGGCTTCGTCGAGCGCAACGGTGTGCACTTCTTTGCACGAGACTGCCTCGCTGCGGATGTGGTCGAGCATGCGGCCCGGCGTGCCGACGAGGATCGTCGGCGGCCGACGAAGCATGCGGAGGTCGGCACGCATGTCGGTCCCTCCAACAACGTACTCGACGCGAAGCCCTTCGATTTCGGCCAGCAGCCAGGTCAGTTCCTCGGCAACCTGGGTCGCGAGCTCGCGGGTTGGCGCGATGATCAATGCGCGAGGGCCGTCGATGTTCCGGGACAGGGGCGGGCCCTCGAGGAACGCGCGGCCAAGCACGAGGCCTAGCGCGACGGTTTTTCCCGAGCCGGTCTGCGAGGAGATTCGCAGGTCCTGCTCTGTCGACGGCTCCTTCAGAACGGCGAGCTGGACGGCGGTCAGCGTGGTGAACCCACGCCGCTCGAGCGTTGTCCGGAGTTCCGGCGGCACCCCCTCGAACGGATCGGTCTTGGGTTCGGGGGCGTCGACTTCGTGCTCGGGGGCGGACATCACAAGTTCCGGAGGGCCGGGGAAGAGCCCCGTCTAACACCGTTTGCACGCGAATGCTCCCTCATGGCCGCGCGTTGCATCACGCCCAGGCGCACAGGCTGGTGCGCCCGGAGCGAGTTCCGCGTGTCCCGCGGTGGGTTACGGGCTCTTCTCGAACACGCTCGTGCCAGGCCCCATCCGTTGTTGCAGACGGGAGACGCGGGGCTCGTCCACGCTGATGGGCCCTTCAGTTTCGCGCCGCTGCGCATCGATCCACTCGCGCACGATGCGGTACAGGCCGTGGTCGAACGGGATGCCGGGCGCAGCCGCCACCGGCTCGATGCGTTCGCGTTGCCCCAGTCGATCCATCTCGAGCGCGCGGTGATGGCAAAACGGGTTGTTCCCAGGCCGACCCATCAGCGGCTCGGCGGTCGCCGTGCAACCTCCCCGGCAGGTGTCGGCGTAGTAGCACTGCGCGCAGTAGCCCCACAGCTCGGCCGTGCTTCGCTCGCGGATGTACGCGAGTTCGGCGGAGCGGGTCCACAACTCGGCCAGGCTGTGCTCTCGGATGTTGCCGCCCACGTTCTCCGGTCCTCCGAGGCTGGGACAACCCTTGATGTCGCCGTGGGACTCGATGCCGATCTGGGCGCGGCCGGCACCGCAGCCCTTGTAGTGACGTTTCTGGAGGGAGCGAAGTTCGCCTTCGAGGGGTCCGAAGTAGCCGAGGTTGTTGCCGGGCCAGATCTTGATCCCATGCTCCCTGGCTCGTCCGAGGAGCGGGCGCAGTACCTCGAAGACGTCCAGCATCATGTGTGGCTGCAGCAGAATCTCGGGGTGGTCGGCCGCGTTGCCGAAGGGCGAGGTGATCTGCAGCTGCCAGCCGAACGCGCCCGCTTCAGCGATGCGCTCGAGCAAGACCGGAAGGTCCGGCAACGTTCGGCGGTTGATCTGCGTGTTGACACCGACCGGGATCCCCACCTCGCGGAGCCGCCGGACGGCGGTGAACGCCTTGTCGTGGCTCCCGGGAATCCCTCGCAGCGCATCGTGGGCCTCGGCCCTGTCTCTTATACACATCTGACGCTGCCGAC
>CAJXVA010000291.1 GCA_913061055.1 uncultured Pseudomonadota bacterium | reverse complement strand
TCGTCGGCAGCGTCAGATGTGTATAAGAGACAGCCTCTGGCGCGCACACATCACAGTTCGCGCACTCCGGGTGATGGGCGTCGGGGTCGAAGTGGCCGCACAACATCGCCTGGCGGCACTCCCTCGCATGGGCGTAGGCCTCCATCGCCGCCAGGGAAGCAACACGATGGCGGAGCACCGCGGCGCCACCCGAGGTCCCCATCAAGCGACGCTGGGTCACCATGTCGGCCGCCCCGAAGAACAACACGCACCTGGCCGGGTCTCCGTCGCGGCCCGCCCGACCCGCCTCCTGGTAGTAGGACTCGAGACTGCCGGGCGTTTGGTAGTGCACGATCAGCCGCACGTCGGGCATGTCGATACCCATCCCGAACGCGTTGGTCGCCACCAGAACCCGGGTGCGTCCCTCGGCCAAAGATCGCTGCGCCCGGTCGCGCGCCAATGGAGTCCGGCCCGCGTGGTAGTAGCCGACCGCCACCTTCTTCGCGCGCAGCGCCTTGGCCACCGACTCCACGGTCTTGCGAGTGCTGCAGTAGATCACCGCCCGCCCGCTCCCCTTCTTCGTGTTCAGACCCTGCGAGACCAGCTCGTGTTCCAGGATCTCGAGCCGCTGCTTGGCGGACCGAGCGTGGCGCACGACAAACCGCAGGTTCGGTCGCCGGAAGTCTCCACGAACCAAGACCGGGTGCGGCAGCTCGAGCTTGCTCGCAATCTCGTCGACCACCCGAGGTGTCGCGGTTGCTGTCAGCGCGATGGTCGGTGCGGTGCAGACCTCACGCAACTCGTGGAGCCGCATGTAGTCCGGCCTGAAGTCGTGCCCCCACTGACTGACGCAGTGCGCTTCGTCGATGGCGACCAGCGCAACATCGACGCGCTGCAGGAGGCGACGAAAGCTGGCCTTCCCGGCACGCTCCGGAGAGACGTACAGAAGCGTGAGGGTGCCGCCGAGCAGGTCGTCGACCACCTCCCGACTCTCTTCGCTGCTCAAGTGGCTGTGCAAGGCCGCGGCCGAGACCCCGCGCCCGATCAGCTGCGTGACCTGGTCCTGCATCAGGGCGATGAGCGGCGAGACCACGATGGTGACGCCCAGGCCTCGACGGCCCGCCGCAATCGCCGGAACCTGATAACAGACCGACTTCCCGAGCCCGGTCGGCAAGACCACGACAACGTCGTCACCTGCCGAGGCGTGGGCGACTGCGTCGACCTGCCCGGGCCGAAAGCTCTCGTACCCGAACATCTCGCGCAGCACCGCCTTCGCTTGTGCTTGCGTGCAGAGCCGAGTCACGCCATCGCCTCCACCACGGACACGCGCAGAGCATGGCATTGGATCGATGTCTTTGGGGCTCGCGATTGCAGCACGAGCCCAATCCCGGTCGCCGCAGGTGTCAGGTCACCACGTGAGATTCAAGGCGAGCCCGCAGGTCATCGGGGACCGCAACCGTCGTGCCCTGGCCGTAGTCAAACCAGACCAGGGTGCCGTCGCCCTCCGCCGCCGTGTCATCCAGAGCGTGGCTATGGACGCGATACCGCATCACGAAGCTCTTGGTCCCGATGCGTTCGACCGAGGTGTGCACAGTGACTGTGTCGGGAAACGTCACCGGCTTACGGAACGCACAACTCGTGTGGGCGAGGATGGGGCCACACCCGCCGTCGATGTCCCGAAGGGTCACCCCGATCTCGGAGAAGAACGCCATGCGACCGGTCTCGAACCATCGCAGATAGACCACATTGTTGACGTGGCCAAAGGCATCCATCTCTCCCCAGGCGACGGGGATCTCCATCTGGACGGGCACGGGCGACTCAGCCGCCAATCTGCTGGGAGAGGTAGTTCTCGAGGCCGACCTGTTTGATCAGCTCGAGCTGGGTCTCCAGCCAATCGACATGTTCCTCTTCCGAAGCGAGCATCTTCTCGAGCAACAAGCCCGTGGTCTCGTCGCCCTCTTCGTCCCGCGCCACCTTGATGGCTTTTCGGAATCGGGCAACCGCGTCGTACTCCATCGCCAGGTCGAGCTCCAGCTGCTCCTTGACCGTCTCACCGACGCTGATCTTGTTGTAGCGCTGGACGTTGGGGATGCCCTGCAGGAACAAGATGCGCTCGATGATCTCGTCCGCGTGCTTCATCTCGTCGATCGACTCGTGATGCACATGCGCGGCGAGACGCTGGTAGCCCCAGTCCTTACACATCTTGGCGTGGATGAAGTACTGGTTGATGGCCGTCAGCTCCGCGGTGAGAACCTCGTTGAGCTGCTCGATGACCTTGTCGCTACCCTTCATGGAGCGGCGAACCTAGCAGCGTTTTCGGCCGCCAAAAGGGCCGAAATTTCGCGGATTTATGCACATGAAAGGCGAAGTCGAGTTCGATTCGAGCCCGCCCGCTCCTCGGGGATCCTGACGATCGCTTTCAAAACCGCGCACTCGGTCCAAGCCGGGGCCAGGGCTGGCGCGGGAAACCCGCGGCCTCAGCTCAGGCCGTCGGGGGTGTTGTCTTCGGCCGAGTCACCCGTGCGTAGACGAATGAGGTCCCGAATCTGCCCGACGCACATTCCGCAGCTGGTACCGGCCTGGCAGGCCCTGGCGATGCCTGCCACGGTCCGCGTTCCCCGTTCGACTTCGGCGTCGATGGTGCGGCTGGAGATACCTTTGCAGAGGCAAACGATCATGGCAGGTGCGGGGTTCGGGTCCAGACGAAGTTGAAAACAAGAATCAACTTCCTTTCCTTTGTACCGCCACTCGGCTCGGCCGGCAAGAGCGTTGATCGGCCTTTTCAACTCGGAGCGGGCCCAATCGCGACCGGACCCTGCGCCCTGCGCGCCGTCATTGCGACCCGCCCGAGCACCAAAGGGAGATGACGGCATGCAGAGCGGTCAACTTGGCACGGCTTCAGAGCTCTCCGATACTCCGCAGATGTCGTCTCGTCCCGGATGGACGGTCGCGTTGCTGGCTCTTTGTGCCTGTGGCGAGTTGCCGGAGCCCGCCTGGCTGCTGACCGAGGAGCCCCGCGTGCTGGCGTTCCGCGTGGAAGTCGCCGAACCGGGACCACTATCCCACGGCTTCCTCCCAATCCCCGCCGATAGAGTTCGAAGCCAGCCACTGCCCGGCGACACCGTCGATGTCTCGGCTTGGGTTGTCGCGGGTGCGCGAGAGGTGCCAACGCTCGAGGTGGAACCGGCCTGGTTCCTGTGCCCACGCTCGGCCGGCTGCGTGTCGACACTGAGTCGCCCCGGCGCGGCGGAGCCCTGCGTGGGTGTGGTGCCTGAAGACGTCGCATGCCGACTGGCCGATGGAGAGCGCCCGCGGTTCGTCGTCCCCGAGCTCGACCCCCTGACGCCGCTGGACGAGCAGACGTCCTTCCAGATCGCGATGATCGGGCATGTCGATGCGCAGATGACCACCGCGGAGTGTGTCGAGCTGGTCTCGGATCCCTCGGCGGCCGATTGGTCGGGATGTCTCGTCGGCTATCGAGTCATCACCCTCGGTCCGGCAACGCGCCTGGTCACCCACGCGATCGACCTGGGCATCGAGTTGCCGGCGTTTCTCGAACAGACTCGCGACGAATCCGTGAGTCCCGCATTCAACCCGGAGGTCATTCCCTTTCGGCTGCTTCCGTACTACGGGGGTCGCCAGCTCGATCTTTCGCGCTCGATCATCGTGACCCCGGGTGAGACCGCCACGCTCGAACCGGGCACGGTCTACGCCGCAGGGGTGTTTCAGGACCCCAAAGACACGCAGGTGCTGGCCGAGATCACACCGACCGGGCTGCAAACCGAGGTCACCATGCCCCGGCGCGCGTTGTTCTCCTCCACGCCCGACGTCCTGGAGTTCTCCCTCTCCCCGGGCTGGCTCGTGTGGACCCCCGAAGAAGCGGATTCGTTCGAGGTCCGTTTCGTGCTCTATGACCCGGCTGGCGGAACCGCCTGGGCGACCTTCAACTTCGAGGTTCCCGAGCCTTGATCACCACGCTCGCGCTGCTGACGTTGCTCGTCTCGAACCCTCGGGGCATCGAACCTGCGCCGGCCGCCCCTCAGACCGCGGCGCCCACGGTGCGGGGGCTCCTGAAGGCAGCCGGAGAGCGAGAGCCCATTGCGGGCGCACGCGTGCTGGCTGTCCCCGCGTCCCCGCAAACCCCATTGGGAACAGTTCCTGCGTCCGAGCACTTGGACCCCAACGTCGACCCTCCGACGTGGATGCGAAGCACGAGCACCGACGAGGGGGGTCGCTTCTCATTCGAAGGGCTGCAGGACCCGCGAGTTCGCCTCGTCGTCATCGCAGCCGGGTATCAACGCCTCGAAGTCATCGTCGACACAACGAAGCAAAAACCTCGCGGCGCCGTCATCTTCGCGACGCCCGATGAGGATGGAGCGATGCGGACCGTCGTCGAGACATCCAGCGAGTCCCCGCCCGAACAGGTCAACAGCACGGTCATGGAAGCGGAGGAGATTCGGACCGCCCCCGGGACCCAGGGCGACCCACTGCGCGCACTTCAAAACCTGCCCGGCGTGGCTCGGACCCCAGGCGGCTTCGGGCTGCTCGTGCTTCGTGGCGCTGCCCCCTCCCAGTCGCGCGTCTTTCTCGGCGGGCACGCCCTGCCCCGTGCGTTCCACTCGCTCGCGATCGCCAGCGTCGTCCCGGCCGCGGCCATCGACCAGATGGAGTTCGTGCCAAGCAACTTCGGGGCGCGCTACGGCGATGCGACCGGGGGCCTGGTGGTCCTGCACCCGGCACGCCTCGATCATCGCCGCGTCCACGGTCACGCTCGTCTCGACCTGCTTGGGGCCGGGGCGTTGGCGAGCGGCCCACTGCGACGCGGTGCATGGTTGGTCGCCGCGCAACGAGGTTGGGCTGACGCTGCGCTCACAGCCGCAGAGCGGATCGACCCTACGCAGGCATACACGCTGCCTCGCTACTACAACTACCAGGCATTCTTCGAGCATCCGATCGGCCGCGACGGTGTGATCGTCGCCCGGGTTCTCGGTGCGGGAGATCGGTTTCAGGCCCGCAGCTCCCAGCCATACTCTCGGGCGACCCTCGTCTTCGAGATGGTGTCGCAGTTCCACCGTGCGGACCTCTCCTACCGCGTGAAGCGGGGCGATTGGGACTTCTGGCTCACGCCGTCGGCACGCCTCGAACGCAACGGGTGGCGCCAACCGGTGACGGACTCACTCTCCATTCGCGACGACGCCGTGCTCAGCGTCCGTGCCGAAGCCACCCGCGCTCTGACACGCCGCGCTTCGCTGACGGTCGGGGCCGATACAGAGCTCGACTGGTATCGCACCGAGTCCGACCGCTCCGGAGACGTCCTCACCGGCGAACCCCCACAGGTGACCCGACAGCGTGGGGTTTCCAGCGCGGTGGGTGTCTATGCCCAGTCCTCCGTCGACATCGAGCAGTGGACCGTCGCGCCCAGCGTTCGAGCCAGCGCTTTCACGCTGGGCCCGGCCACGGCGTCCGCTGTCGACCCGCGTCTGAGCCTCCACTGGCGATTTGCGCCGAAGTGGCGCTGGTCCTCGGGAGTGGGGCTCTACTCGCAAGCGCGTATTCAGCAGTCGACGGTCGCCGGCGGGTTCCTCTCGGGCACGGCCGGTCAGGTCACGGGCAACGTGGTGCTGCCGGCGTCCCTGCTTTCCCTCGAGCCCAGAGCCGGATTCTCCCCAGCGCGTGGCGGCCTCTCCGTTGCCCGCGCCGCACAAGTAAGCACGGCGATCAGTCGAGAGCTGGGTGAGCTGTGGTTCGTCGAACTCGGCGCATGGACTCGGATGCGAGACAACGCCGACGGCTTTCGGCGAGAGGCCGACGGGACCACCGAGATCGTGACGTCGACGTGGTCGCCGGGGTACGGACTCGAGGCGCTGGTCCGGCGTCGCCTGGGCCCCAAGTTGTGGGGATGGGTGGGCTACACCCTTGCGCGGGTCGAGGACCGCGTCCTCGATCAGGCCGGACCCGTCCGCGGACCCAAGGTCTCGCCCACCGCGTTCGACCAACGCCACAATCTCGTCCTTCTGGCGAACTACCGACTGCCCCATGGCTGGCGCGTTGGTGGTCGTTTTCGATTGGTGAGCGGGTCGCCGTTCACCGATGTCGCCGGAGTCGTGTGGGTCCCGCCAGACGACACGCCGCTCGCTGCTGCAGGGCCTCGCAACCGCGGGAGGTTCCCGACGTTCCACCAGCTAGACCTCCGAGTCGACAAGTCTTGGCTCCTGCAGCGTATGGAGATCGGCGCGTACATCGACGTGCAGAACGTCTACAACCAGCTGAACCCGGAGGCCTTCATCTATAGCGCCGACTACACACGCCGCGTCGATGCGGTCGGGCTCCCCATCTTCCCAAGTTTCGGATTCCGCATCGACTACTGAGCAGCCTCGTGATCTTGCCTCGTTTCATTTCCGTGTTCGCGATCCTCGTCGTCACCTCCGCGCTGGGCTGCGGTGAGCCGGCGCGTGAGTATCCCGCGCCTCGCGAGCCCTTGCCGGATCCCGAGATGCCCGCCGACGCGCTATCGCAAGCTCGTGTCGTGCACGCGGTCACCCCAACGACCCTCGAGGGCAGCGAGGAGACGATGACCTGCTACAGCTGGACGGTCGACAACGAAGCCGCGCTCTACGTGCAGTCCGTCGACTTTCAGAACGAGGGCTCCTTCCACCACAGCAACTGGTTCGTGGTGCCCGAAGATGTCTATCCGGGCGACGATGGTTTCTGGCCTTGTGCCGAACGCGACTTCGAAGACGTGTCCGCGGCGCTGGCTGGGACCGTGCTGTTCGCCCAGTCAACGCAGGCCCAGCAGGAATCGATGACGTTCGAGGACGGGGCGATCATCCGTATCCCCGCCCGCTCGAAGATCGTCGGAGGCGTTCACCTGCTCAACCTCGGGCCCGATCCGCGCGAGACGGCGGCGTGGCTCTCACTGGACGTCATCCATCCAGCGTTGGTGGAGACCGTGTTGTCGCCGATCATGCTCAGCTACTTCGACCTGAGCATCCCTCCGGAGAGTCGTGCCACCTTCGTCGCGGGTTGTTCCGGGGCGGCGTTCGAGGAGATCGGCGAGTTCGAGCTGCACTACATCCTGCCGCACTACCACCGAACCGGCACCTCGGCGAAGGTGACGGTGTTCGAGGGTGGAGAACCCACGGTCGTCCTCGACCATGCAGGCTTCGGTGCCTCGGCCATGGGACGGACCCTCGAGCCCCCCGTGGCGTTCGACAACCTCGGCGCGATGGAGTTTTCCTGCGGCTACGACAACCCCCACGACCAGACCCTCACGTGGGGAGTCGGCATCAACGAAATGTGTGTGTTCCTCGGGTTCGCCGACTCCTCGCGGATCCTCATCGCGGGCGTGGGGCCCGGAGAGACGACGGGTACCTACGTGGCCGAGGATGGAACGTTCACATCCAATGCATCCTGCAGTAGCGTCGCGGTCCCGCGCAGCATCGCGTACGCCCCCCCGACCCACGAAGAGATCGCCGGGCCCCTCGTTGTCCCCATCTCAGACGGTCTGGTCCCCGAGCCTCCGACCTGCGAGGACGATCCCCTCGTTGACGACGCCTCCGTAGCGACGTTCTCCGAGGTTCAGGCGCGGGTGCTTGTGCCGTGGTGCAGCTTCTCCTCGTGCCACGGCGAAGCGGGCGCGGGCGGTCTCGTCCTCCATGACGAAGGGGCATTCAGTGCCCTCGTGGGTACGACGTCCACCGCGGTCGACATGCCACGCGTCACTCCTGGAGACCCGGACGGCAGCTACCTGTACCGATTGCTCGCCGAGTGTGAGCCCGAGGTTCAGGGGATCACCGCCCGGCACATGCCCGCCGGGGCGCCGACGCTGCTCGATCCCGCGCTTGTCGGCTTGGTCCGCCGGTGGATCGAGCAAGGCGCCGCGGAATAGTCTCCAAAAACCGCGTCGCATGACTGCAACCGCAACCGATTTCTCTCGTCTTCCCCTTCGGGGAAAGGACCTTTCTATGCGAATGACCACGAGCATGTTTGGACTCACAGCCGCCTTACTTTTGAGCGGCTGCTCGATGTTCCAGTTCCACGGCACGATCACCAAGACCAAGACCGTCGACGGCCAGACCGTCACGACGACGGAGGAGTTCGACGACTGGCAGGAGATGAAGGCTGCCATGGACAAGTCGTTCAAAGAGCTCCGCGGCACCACCAAGGAACTGCTCACCAAGCTGGTCGAAGCACCCCCTCCGGGCGAGGTGCACTTGGCGGACCTCTCGCCAGGATTGGCAAGCTACGAAGGCAACAGCAACCTCGACTTCGTGGGCAACGCACGGGCCTCGGGTGAAGACGGCTTCACCTACGTTCAGATTGGCGTCCCCACCTACGACGCATTCTTCAAGTCCACCGCCGAGTTCCACGGGTTCGTCTACCAGACCCGCGAATCCATCAAGCACCTCCGGCTCTCGGCCAAGGCGGCCCTCGGAAAAGACTACAAGGCGAAGATGTCGCTCGGCGATGCGGTCAATGCCGCCGTCGCTCAGGGTGGCGAGGCAGGTCTCGCCGTAGAAGGCCAGCTTGCCGAGACCCGCGAGCTCGCCATGGTGCTCGGCGGCAGCACGCCAAGCTTCGTCCAACAAACGCAGGGCCTCGTCAGCTCGGGCCAGCAGCTCATCGCGGGCGCGCCCTCGTCGATCACCAACCCGAAGACCGTGCTCCACCTCGACCTCATCGTCAAAGGTCTGGGGCAGAGCGTGGCGGTGGTGAAAGACTCGGGCGGCTTGCTCGTCGAGCTCGGCCGCGACCTGGCCACGCTCAACCGCTAGAGTCGCTACGGCCGAGCCAGGCCGAACGCATCCGAGGTGGCGATGGCCTGCACCAAAGCGCGCAGGTTGCCGCCGCTCTCGGCGAATGCAGCGGTGTACTGATCGACCGCACAATCGTCCATGTCGTCGAGGGTGCGCCGAAGCGCGAACGTGTAGTACCGCTCGGCCATGCATGCGTGCACATCGTCATCCGCTGCGAGTTGTGCACCGAGTTCCAGGGCGTCGGCGAACTCCTCGTCCAAGAAGGCGTGCGTCGCGTTTGTCGCATCGCCTTGCGGGTCCCACCGGCCTACGCCATCGTAGTTTCCGAGGGAAAACCCGAACGGGTCGAAGAGCGTGTGACATGCGGAACAGGCCGGGTCGGACAGCGACGCCTCCCAGTCCTCTCTGGATTCGATTCCGCCACCGCTGGGAGGGTCAAGGTCCACGCCCGGCGGCGGCGGTGGTGCGGTTTGGCAGAAGAAGCTCGACAGGACCGCCAGCCCCCGCTTCGTTGGGGTTCGGTACACATCTGCTGGCCGGTTGTTGGACCACGACGTGACCGCGCCCAACTGCGTCATCAGCCCCCCACGACGCGTGGGATCAAGTTCGCCCGGAGCCCAACCGTCTCCCCCCGGTGCGGGCGTCTGAAGATCGACCCCATACAAAGCCGCGAGATCGGCGTTGACGAACGTGGAACTCGAAGTGAGCAGGTCTTCGAGGGACGCCTCCGCATCGCCGACCTGATCGGTCACAAAGCGCCGCTGCTCCTCGATCATCGAAGCCGCAATCGTATCCGACCAGTCTTCGTAGACCGTAGAGCGGTCCACCGACGTCAGAGAGCGGACTCCCGTCGCCGCTGAATACAGGTCGGCTTGAGCTCGACCGTAGCGCGGATCGGCCAGCATCGAACCAAGCATCGCCTCCACGCCCTCGGGCTCGAGGATCGCCTCTCCGATCCCAAGCAACTCTGCGTCGGGCACGGAGTTCCAAACGAGCAACGCGAGACGAGTTGCGAACGAGTTCGCATCGAGCGTGACCACCCCACCCTCCTCGGTTCCGGTTGGGGTCAGGTCGATGAACGCCGGATGGGTGATCAGCGCTCCGACCACGGCCCGGATTCCGGCTTGGTACTCGCCCACCTCATCGTAGATCGGCGTGAACGCCTCGACGCTCCCCTGCCCGCGTAGGACCAGCGGCACGTAGGCATCCATGAACTCCTGCGCGCAGGTGGCTTCATCTCCGCCGCACACCGGCACCGCGAACTCTTCGGCGACGGTCGCGGCGATCATCGCCAGCGACATCGAATCCCCCGGCGACAGCGACTCGGCAGACTCGAACGGAATGGATTCATCTTCGAACTGTGCCTCGACGACGACGCCAAACAGGTCCGCGATGGCATGTTCGACCTGGGTCGAGGTCAACCGACGCTGCAGGCCCGAGCCGACACCGCACTGTGGAGGGTCGCACGGCTCCCCCGTACTCTCCTCGCCCGACTCGGCGCCGGTCGTGAGCCCATCGCCCGTGGTCCCGGTCCCGCTGGTCTCGCCGCCTGGGTCTGTGGTCGCAGCGGGTGCCGTCGATGCGTCCGACTCAGACGAGACGCCAGTGGAGCCCTCACCGACCGCACCGAGATCACCGGGAGCGGTAAGGCAGCCGGCACTGAGCAGCAGCAGCCCACAGGAGAGATGTTTCGCGGGGTTCATGCCAGCGCATTGCAGCGACGAGCCTCGACCCTTCACTGTTTTTTTCCTTCGCGACATGCAGCGTCCATACGAACCGCGTGCGGCGATGCGGGGTACCGGTCGTCGAACGCCCGGCGCAGGGCCTTCGCGGAGTTGCCCTGCTCACAACGGACGATGATCCGGTAGGCCTGCGCATCCTCGCGGAGGGCTCCATTGGGGAACGCGTGGGTGTACGCCGCAAGCTCGCGTGCTGCGTCGTCCCACGCAGCACTCGCGATCGAAGCACGGACCCCTCGCAGGCGGCGAGTCTCCTCGCGCAGGTCCGAGGCTGCGGGCACGGGAGCCACAGCGGGAACCTCGACCTGTGGTGTGAGCGGAGTCTTCGTCGGCTTTTGGATGGGCGGCGGCTCGGCCGGAGGTTGCGGTGTCGTGCGCGGCGACGGAACCGCGCGCGGCGTGGTTCGAGAGGGCTCCTTGGGAGCTTCGACCGCAGGCGCTTCGGTGGGGGCCGCAGGCGCTTCGACCTCGACCGAGCGAAACTCGACCAGCCCCCACACCAGGCCGGCAGCGGCCGCAGCCGATGCCAGTCCCCACCCGAGCGGCCACATCAAACCCGCAGCGGCAGCGGCCTTGGGCGGAGACTCGGCGGCAACTCGCCCGCGGACCGCAGCCAAGTTCGCAGCCCGGCGTTGCGATCCGGGCGACGCATCGCGGTGGGCAGCCAACGCATCCTGAGCATCAGCGGAGAGTCGAGGCAGCGGGGACGAGCTCATCGTGCGTTGCTCCTTTTCTCCCGCAGCTGCCGACGTTCGAGCGCTCGTTCAAAGCGCGCTCGGGCCAGCCGAAGTCGAGAGTAGACGGTGTTGACTGGGATCCCGAGCACATCCCCCACCTCGGGGGCGGACATGCCTTCGATCTCGCAAAGTTGAAAGACAACGCGCAGCTTCGGAGCCAGGCCGTCCAGGAATGTGGTGACGAAGTCGGCGGCTTCTACTCGGATCGCTCCGGAGTGCGGACCCGGGTCCCCCGAGCTTGGCTCGACCACGCCCAACGGGGCCTCACGCCTCGCCTGGGCTGCCGTGCGCGAGCGGTGCCGAGACGCGACCCGACGAGCGATGCCGATCAGCCAGCTGCGAAGCGGGGCTCGACCGTCGAAGTCGGCGAGCCGCCGGTGGACGACGACGAACACATCCTGCGTGGCGTCGTCGAGCCCCGCGTCGGGGACTCCGTAGTGCCTCAACGTGCGCCAGACGAAGTCATGCTCGTCGCGGAAGACCGCGTCGAACGACAACGTCCAGTTGGTGGCCACGGGGAACCGTGCCACATCGCCGTGGGTGCACACCGCCATGCGGGACGAGTTGCAGCGAGCGTGGGGAACCCGTCACAAAAAATCGTAGCCAACGCCGATCGCTGCGCCCGCTCGCCACGGTTCGGCCGCAAACACGGTCCCCAGACCCTGAATTTCGAACTTTGGCCGCAGCAGGGTCGCTCCGGCCTCGAGCCGAGCCCAGAACGAGAAGCGCCGAGCGATCGCCCAGTCCAAGCCCGCCGACGCGGTGGCAAATGTCTGTGCACGGGCATCTGTGGCGGTCTCCTCGATCCCCGCCGCGCTACCGTGGACCGCGCCGGCCCCGACTCGCCCGCACAGCGGAATGGTGAGCGCGCGTGCGAAGAGCAGGCCGCATCCCTGGGCGCCGACCGCCCAGGCCTGAAGCGTGATGCTCCCGCCCGAGACGTCCTCCAGCTGCGGGGGGAGGTAATCCACGTGACCCGACAGACGAAGATGGCCGCGGGACCAGCCGCCCGCGAGTTCGAAGGTGGGGGCGGGGCGGGGAAG
>CAJXVA010000290.1 GCA_913061055.1 uncultured Pseudomonadota bacterium | reverse complement strand
GTGGCTCGGCGGGCTGGGCGGGTGCGGCTTCGATCGACCAAGCCATCGCGGATCAGCTTGGCAGCGACACCGCTTACAACTCGCTCGAGTTCGGGGTCCAAAACGGCGGCGCCACCAACTGGAGCCGGATGATCTATGGCGGCTCGGACAACCCGGTGGCGGCGGAGAACAACCCCGAGGCGATGTTTGCTCGCCTGTTCGCTGACCTGGGTGTCGACACGAGCGAGCTCGACCGCATCAAGGCCGAACGCCGCAGCGTCCTGGACCTGGTGCACGGCGACCTCGAGGCGCTCGAGTCGAAGTACAGCAGCTCCGACAAGCAGAAGATCAGCGCACACCTCGAGGCCATTCGCGAGATCGAGCAGCGCAACGACCTGGCGACTCCGATCTGCGAGCCGCCGGTGCAGGAGTACGGCTTCAACTTCGACGCGAACGAGAACTTCCCCGCCGTCTCGCGTCTGATGATCGATCAGCTGGTGATGTCGCTCGCCTGCGACCTCACCCGCATCGCGAGCCTTCAGTGGTCGCGCTCGGTCAGCAACACCGAGTTCACCTGGGTCGGCGCGACCCGTCACCACGACTTGTCTCACCTCGGTGACGAGGACCAGTCGATGATCGACCAGATCACGTCGATCAACGTCTGGTACGCCGAAGAGGTCAAGTACCTACTCGACGCGATGGCCGCTGTGCCTGAAGGCGACGGCACGATGTTGGACAACTCGATCGTCGTGTGGGGCAACGAGCTCTCGCGTGGCAACAGTCACGGCAACCACCCCGTCCCGTTCGTCACCTTTGGTGGTGGCGGCGGTGCGCTGCAAACCGGTCGCTACCTGACGTACGACCGGGTGCCGCACAACCGACTGCTGGTCTCGTTGGCTCAAGCGATGGATGTCGACATCCAGACGTTCGGCAACAACGACCCAGCCTCGGGCGGCCTGCCCGGGTTCTTCACCTGAGCGCAGACAGGGCCCAACTCTCGATCGCGACCTCGGGCCTTCGGGCTCGAGGTCGTTTCTACGTCAGCGAAGCTCCTGCGGCGCGGCGTCGGTGAGCGTGTCGAGCCACTTGGCAAACGCGGCCCCCTCGTTCGGGGTTGGATCGTCGCGCAGCATCACCGCCCGTGGCCGCCCAATCGCGAACGCAGAGAGCCCTCGCCAGGCGTAGGGCGGCTCGATGTCGTCGACGGTGTGGCGAATTCCGGTGGCCACGTGGATCAGCTCGACCCCGCTCGTCGACTCGACCAAAAGCACGTCACGGTCCGGCGAGAGCTCGAAGCGCTCCACGATGTTGGGCAGCACGCCCACCGGGTGACGAAGAAACTCATCCACCATCCAGAGTTCTCCTCCCTCCGGCATGCGGAGCAGCAGGGCGCTGCCATCGGTGAGATCATAGACGGCATCGGTCTGTACCTCGTCGAGCTGGGTAACGATCTGCGTCTGGGGCTCCCAGTGCCACAGGCGAATCGAGTTCCCGTCTCGCGACACCAGCCGAAGCGCCCGGGCATTGTCCGTAAATGCGACCCCGACGATCTCCGCGGGGATGTCGTTTTCCGACCACGGCGGCTTCCACGACTCCCCGGTCGAAAGCTCGAACACCTCGACATCCGCGGGTTTGGAGCTGCGCACCAGCGCGGCGAAACTCGAGCCCTCCGAGAGAGCGAAGCGTTCGATACGGTGGCCGAGCACGGTCGACAACAACCGCTCGTCGGTATCGAGCGCGTGCACGACCAGGCCACAGCGCCGAGGCCCTTCACAGTTCTGCGCGATGAGACGGGTGCCGTCGCTGGACCAGGCGATAGGGCTCTCGAACGACGCCGGCTGCAGACTCAGCGGCGAACGCTCCCCGTCAACCTCCCACACGGTGATGCCGCCCAGGCCACCCAAGGCCGCAAGCCGATCGCCGCCCGGAGCAAAGCTCAGCTCGTGCACGCCGCCGATGAGCTGCCCCAGTCCATCGCGTTCCTCCCCGGTTGCGGTCCACAACCGAACGAGTCCGCCCGTTCCGCCCAGGGCAAGCCGGTCATGAACCCGATCGTAGGCGAGGGTCAGCACATTGGCGTCGATCAGCGTGTGGGACGTGTCGCGAGGCCGCACGATCCGCCAGACACGAACCGTGTCCTCTGCGTCCGCAGCCACCACCACACGACCATCGCCCGACATCGCGACCGCGGAGAGCTTCCCCTGGTACAGCTCGCGCGCCGGAGCATCTTCGGCTGGGACAAGCCTCAGCGGCCGCCCTGCCCCGTAGGAGACCTGAGCGTCTCCCCCCGAGGCGATCGCGTACAGGCCCACCGACTCCAGGTCCTCCACGATCGCGGTCCGACGTTCTGCAGTTGCCACTCGCCAGACCTGCCCGTCGGATCCAACACAGTCGGCGAACAACTCCTCAGGGCCGAATTGGATCGACGTGACGTTGACCCCCGCCCGATGCGGAAGCTCCCAGCGCCGCTTCTCCTTCAGGAACGACACCCGCACCTTGCCGTCCTTGCCGGCGGTCACCATCGTGCCTCCGCCCTCCCCGACGGCCAGCGCCGTCACGGCGTCCTTGTGAAGCCGGTCTGCACGGACGACGGCCTCCGGCGTTCCGACGATGACTCGACCACTCGCGTCCCCCGATGCGATGGTCTTCCCGTCCGGCGACACTCCGACGAAGACCGCCCCCTCCCCGCTGCGCCCCCAGCTCCGCGCCGGTTGCCCTTGGGCCGTGACGATCGAGGTCGTCCCATCGTCACCTCCGAGCACGATGGTGGAACCATCCGCCGACACGTCGACCGAAGACACGAGATCTGGGGAACTCCGCAGCGGACGTGCGGGGCCGTCGGGGTCGATCCGGTACGCGCCAAACCCTCGAGTCCCGACGACGGTCGTTCCGCCATCAGCCGAGGTGGCCAGGCTGGTGACCGGTCCCGCGCCCACCGGCACCTGGCGAACCTGAAGCTCGGAGCGGGCCGCTGATGCGCCGAGAAGACGGGCGGGGACCAACGACGTCGACGGACTGGACAGCGCCTTGAGCATCGCGATGGCCGCGGCAGGATCGTCATTGATGCGGGCCTCCGCACCCCGGAGCAAGAGGTCGTCGTATCGCTCGGATGGGTCTCGGGCCACCATCGTTCGCAGGCGAGCCTCGGCCTCCTCGCCCCGCTCCGCCACGTAGTCGGCCTTGATCGCGGCGACTCGCTCTTCCTTCCGCAGATCCTCCAACCAGGCCCAGCCTGCGGCACTCGCGATCGCAGCCACCATCAGCGTCGCAACCATCCCCAGCAGCACGATCCACAACCGGGAACCGCCGACGGGGAGCTCGGTCACGAGGCCATCCATGTCGTCGTAGCGCTCGATGGGATCGACCTCGAGCCCGCGCAGCAACACCCGCATCATCCGCTCGGGAACATCGGTGTAGCGCGGTGGAGACTCGACGTTGCCCAACAGAACATTCGCCGCGAGCTTGTGGATCGTTCCCCCGGAGAACGGCCGATAGCCGTACAGGGCTTCATACAGCGCGACGCAAAACGAGAACTGATCCGTCCGAGCGTCCGCGGTTTCTCCCTTGAACTGTTCGGGGGCCATGTACGCCGGCGTGCCCATCAGCGTGCCGGTCTTGGTCAACGCCAGGTCCGAGTCCACCGGAAGCATCCGGACGTTGTCACCGGCTGTGGGGACCTCGGCCTCGGTACGCGCGAGGCCAAAGTCGATGACCCGCACCTCACCATCCGAGCCGACCAGCACATTGTCGGGCTTGAAGTCGCGGTGGACGATGCCCGCGCTGTGGCCTGCGGCGAGCCCCTCGGCAGCCGCCTTGTATGCGGCAAGGATCGCGCGCCACGACCGCTCTGCCCCCTGCTGCCATTGCCGGAGGGTCGTGCCCTCGATGAACTCCATCGCCACGAAAACCTGGTCCGCAAACTCGCCGGCCTCGTACACCTGCACGACACTCGGGTGGGAAAGCCGGGCCAGCGCTTGGGCCTCGCGAAGGAGACGATTGCGGGCGTCTTTGTGCTGCCCCCCCTTCGGGTTGAGGAGCTTCACCGCGACCTTGCGGCCCAGACTCGGATCGAGGGCCGCGTAGATCACCCCCATGCCTCCGCTTCCGATGCGGCCAAGTACCTGGTAGCGACCGATCGTCTTTGGCTGACCAGCTTCGGCGAGATGAGGTGTGGCCGCCGCCGCTCCCTCGGCCGCCAGCGGCCTCAGCGTGGAGCCGAACAGCTTGCCCCGCAGATTCTCGCGCAGCCGCGACAGGAACGCGGCGGAGTCCGGGGAAGGCCGGGCCGCTCCCGCTCCAAGGGCCGAGCCCGCCGGCTCCGTGTCGATAGGCCCCTCTTCCAACCCCTCGATGATGCCATGGCGGCTTGGTCCGACCCCGGCCCCCTGGGGCGAGATTCCTTCGGGCCGGCTCCCCGGGTCTCGCGCGAAAAGTCTGGACTCGGGCTGCAACTGCGTGCAATCCGGCTCGTCTTTCTGGAAAGTGGGACAGGCGCACGCGCTCGCAGCAGCTTCGGGATGGACTATGGCGGCCCCGTACATCGCAGAAATTCAGCGCTTTGCGGGCGCTTTTCGCGACAACGAGCGAAACCTGCCGCTGTACTTCCCCGATTTTGGCGTTCCTCCGGGCGGGGACAGCCTCAACCGGGTCTTCGGCCCGCCGGTTGGGCTCAGAGACTCCGACTGGCCGCTGTACCCGCAATTGGGCGAGCTCCTTGCGGGTGCCAACCAGCTCGACGCGTTTGATGCCGACGATCTGCGGATGGAGCACGTCTTCACCATCGACCTTCGGGACATCCGGCTGCTGGGTGCTCCACCACGCGCCCGGGCCATGATGCTGTTCATCAGCAACGCCAACGCCAACCGCGCCAACCAGAATGGCAACGTCGAAACGGCGGTGGTGTTCCTGTCCGAAGAAGAGCTCGCCCGCGGCCCCTACCAGGGCCCGTTGCCCCGACGCTCGCAAGACCGTAGGAGCCGCCAGTTCAGCCTGATTCAGGTGGACGTACCCGGCGACGTGTTCGACCTCCACGAGGATGAGGAGTCGCCCATCGCCCTCCTGCATGACGCCATTTGGCAGGCGCCCGCACGGATCGGCGGCTGTCCGATCTGGGTCCGCGATCCAAGCGACCCCAAGGACTTCACCGCCGACCGACGGCCCCGACTCCCGCCCAACCTCCCCGGTCCCCGCGGTCGCAACTCGTTCGTCATGCAATTCGAGCAGCGGTTCGCCAACGTGAACTTGGGCAAACAAGGCGTCATGTACGTCTCGGGCGTCGGCGCCTACTACCAGAGCTACGACTAGGCCGCAGAGCTACGACTGAGCCGTTTTTTTGGTGCAGGTCGCCTCCCGTGTTAGCCGGAGGCGATGGGCGATAAATTCCGCGACCTCGGCCTGCTGCTGTTGCGCGTCGGGATCGGCGGCATGTTCATGGCACACGGCTGGCCCAAGCTCGCCGGTGGAGAGCGCGCCTGGACCAAGCTCGGCAAGAGCATGGTTCACGTGGGAATCGACTTCGCCCCCACCTTCTGGGGCTTCATGGCCGCCATCGCTGAGTTCTTTGGGGGACTCGCGTTCGCCCTCGGCATCGGATTCGTGCCCGCGACCGTGCTGTTGCTCAGCACGATGGTCGTCGCCGCGACGATGCACATTCGCAAGAATGACGGCTTCACGGGGGCCAGCCACGCGATCGAAGCGGGCATCGTCTTCGCGTCGCTCTTGCTCGTGGGGCCAGGGCAGCACACGCTGGCGAGCAAGTTTGGGAAGAAGGGCTGAGCCGCCTCTGGGAGCGACGCCCGGTCGCTAAGACTTTGCCCGAAGCTTGATCGTCAGCGGTTCGGCAGCGGGCCGGGAAGGATCGGGAAGGATCGGGGCCGCGGAGATCGCCAGGAGACTGAGGACACCGGCGAACATCAACATCGCACAGGTGGTCCCGGGCGGCGGCCCAGCGTTCCCGGACGCGGCAAGTTTCTTCGCGGCGGCGAGTCCCGGCCCGCCCTACAGATCCGCCCAGGTGCCTTCGACCGCGCTCTCGAGGACGTATGCGCGGCGCGGCACCAGTTGTCCCTGCGCTGGGTCGCCGTTCTGCGGGACGACGTCCCAGCCGACGTAGTTGCTCGAGATTTCTCCGGCGACCAGATCGAAGTCGAGCGGTCCACTCACGCCGCCGATGTCGAGGTTGGCCCCACTGACAAGCAGCTCGCGCGCATCGAGGACGGCTTGCACGTCACCAAGCGGGACCGCGGTGCCACTCGCGTCTGCAAGCCTCGGCATCGCGCTGGCGACGTCCACGCCCCCGTCCGCGCCGCCGGCAACCATCCCCAACAAGGTGACCATCGCAGCGTCGTATCCCAGCGGGCTGGCCGACAGAGGGTTGGCGTCCTCGTACACGACGCGGTAGCGGATGTTGAACGCCTCGAAGTTGGTGGGGTCCTGGATGGCCGGGGAAACCCCCTCCAGTGAGGACATCAAGGTCGGTGCGAACGAGTCGGCAACGAGGCCCGTTGCGGTGAGCAGCGAAGGCACCGCTCCATGCGAGACAACGAAACGCGGCAGCGGGATACCGGTGTTGTTCCAAGCCAACAGGTACGCCCGAAGCACCTCCAACACCTCCGACGCGCCGAGGAAGACGATGGTGTCCGCCTCTTGAGCAAAGCCCTCGGCGATCACCGTCGCGTACGCTCGTTCGACCTCGTCGGAGTCCAACCCGACGGGGTCCGGATAGAGCAGCGACCCTGTCGGGACGCCGGGAAGCTCGGCCGCCAATCGTTGAATCATCGGCTCAAACAAACCGACACCGTACGCATCGTTCTTGGCGAGAACGAGGATGCTCGCCGGCGGCGGATCGAGCGATGCGATCCGGTCCGCGATTGCGTTCGCCTGCACCGCATCGCCGCTGATCGTTCGCCAGATCAGCCCCGAGTCGTCCAGGTCGGCGATCGACGCAGCGGTCGCGCTCGGCGAGATCATGAACGTGCCAGAGTCGACCACCGTCGGCGCGAGAGCGAGCACCTCTGTCGACAGCGCGGGCCCGATGATCGCAGGCACGCCCACGTCATCGATCAGGTGCTCCGCAGCGTCGGCGGCCGTGCTGGAGCTGCCCTCGGAGTCACACGCGATCCATCCAACCTTGCGCCCGTCGGGCAACGATGTGACGGAGTTGAAGTCATCGACCGCAAGTTCGATGGCGTTCTCGATCGGAACGACGGTGCTGGTGAAGGGCTCCGACGTGGCGAGGATCGAACCGATCCAGACGATCTCGTCAGGCGCTGCACCCGAAGGCCTCAGAACCTTCGTACATTCGTCTGACGTCAGCATTGCGCAGCGCCCCTGTGCCCCGCAGGTCGAGTCTTCCCCGAAGAGGTCAGTGCAGGTGCCGAAGTCTTCGCAGACCACATCGGCCGGGTCAGGGCGGGTTTCGCAAACCAAGCGCTCGGTGTTGCAGATCAGGGTCTCGCCCCCAGAGTTGGAACAGTCGTCGTCGGTACGACACTCGTCGAACTCGAGTACGAGGGAACAGCTACCGAGCAGGCTGGATGTCGCCGCGGCAAGCAGAGCGTGTCGGAACGCGAAGGGGCGATGGCGGTTCATGACGGGTCGAAAGGCGCGAGAGTCTAGAAACGAACGTGCGCTGAGAGGCCCGCACCATGGGGGGAGAACGAAGGGGCCAACCGAGCCCGCCGATTGTCGGCTCCCTTGCGATAGGAGAGGCCCAAGAGAACGGCGCCGCTGACCAAAGCAAGGCCGCCAACGCCAAACATCACGTCGGCCGCGAGCGCGTAGTTCTTCCCCTGCTTGACGGCATCACGGCGCGGCTCCAGCGAGTCGAGCGTGTCGAGGTCGTTGGACCGACCATTCGCTGCGGCAGCGAGTCCGCCGGCGGTTCCAAGAACCACACCACCCACGATGAGCAGCGCGATGCCCCCCTTGCGCATGGGCGGCATCCCCTTCGGCTCGGGCTCAGGCTCGGGCTCGGGCTCGGGCTCCGGCTCCGGCTCGGGCTCCGGCTCCGGCTCGGTGCCCTCGGCGGTCGGCTCACCGTCCTCCGCCGCGGGCTCGGGGTTCTCCTCGGCGCCAGGCTCGGCGGGCACATCCTGCTCTGCGACGGAGGGGTCGCCAGCAGGCGTCTCCTCCGCCGGGGTGGCTGGAGCGTCGTCAGTGGCGCCGTCCGGTTCGGCGACGGTCGCGTCCGCAGGCGGCTCCGATGGGGGCTCGACATCTGCCGGAGCCAGCGCGCACACCAACCACATCGACCAACTCAGACTCAGCATCGGGCGGCACGATACACCCGCCGCGCGACCCGGTGCCATCCCCGCGTTTGTCGGCCACGCGGCCCGATGCGTCGCGTTCTACCGGATCGCAGCCCGAGCGAGCTCAGCGTTCGTCGTGGACTTCATCCAGAGACATCACCTGGGTGCTCTGGTTGGGATCGGTGTCGCCGGATGCAGCGCCGCTCCCATCCTGAAGACTCACGCCTTGTTCCTCGGCGATCCGCCGTACGATCATCGGATCGAGCTGGAGCTTTCGCGCCAAGTCCTCGATCGAGCCCAGTTCGCCCGTCGGGCACGTGCGAAGCTGGTGAACGAGGGAGTCCACCTTCGCGCGGGTCATCCGATCCATCGGCCTCATTGTGACGCGTCGGCCCAGGACAGCGCAATCGTGGCGGCTCAATCTTGCGGCCAGGGATCCTGCGCTGGTGGCGGAGCATCCATGGGGGCTTCAACCCCGCGAGCTTCGAGGTTGTCGATGAAGAGGTCGACGTAGCGCAGATCGTCTTCGATGTCGGCGTCGGGGTTCACCGCGAGCCACGCCGCAACCGCCTCGCCCAGGGGTTCGAGAACCTGCAGCGCGCCGAGGCCGTCGCCGGCGGCGGCTCGAACTGCCGCCATCTCGAACCCTGCGTAGAGGTTGAGCGTGACGAACGCCTTCTGGGTCCCGTCCGCCTCGAAGAAGCCGTCTTGCGGCGTCTCTCCAGGCTCGAGCGGCGAGAGGATTTCGACCTCTTGCTCGACCCGGGTGTCCCCCCACGGCGTGTCGTACGCGATGCGTAGGGTGCCAACGTCGGCGCCGCTCGCTCCGGACAGCGGGGTGAGCTCGAGAACCATCGCCCCCCCGCCTCCGCGACGGCCCCCTTCGTTGTCACTGCTCGACACCCGGTGCGCGAGTTGGAGTGAGGGGATCTCGATGCGAGTTCGGCCCGGGGTGACCACCGCCCGCTGCGTACCGAACACCCCGCGCAGCTCGTAGCCCTCCGCGACCTCGGCGTCGATGACGACGTTGCGGGCCAGCGGTAGCAAGAACGCCTGCGCTTCCTCGACGAACACCTCTTCGACCGCGGCGGGGTCTTCCACAAAGTAGAACGCACCACCGCCCGTCTCCGCCAACCCACGCATCAGCACCGGGTCGAACGACTCGCCCATGCCGATCGTCGACAGCGAGATGCCCCGAGCGGCGTAGGCCTCCGCCAGGGTGAGCACCCGGGCATCGTTGACCACACCGGTCGTCGACTCACCGTCCGAGAGCAGCAGCACTCGGTTCTGTCGCAGCGGATCCACGGATGCGTCGACGTACTGCAGCGCCGCTCGAAGACCACCATAGACGTCGGTCCGTCCTTCGGCGGTGATCGAGGAGATCGCCTCGGTCAGCGCGGGGTCATCCCCGGAGAGCCCTTGCGCCAACACCTGGGCACCGTCGGAGAACGCGATCAGGGTGACGTTGTCCTCCGGTCGCAACACCTGCTGCATCTCGAGGAGTCCGCTGCGGACGTACTCGATAGGCTCACCGAGCATCGACCCACTGGTGTCGATGGCGATCGCGAGGTTGAGCGGGGGCCGCGGCATCGACTCGATGTCGACCGGCGTCGTCATCCCCATCATGACCATCGTGCAGTTGTTGCCGTTGACCATGTTGCCCATGACCGCCAGCGACCCCTGCAGGCAGACATCGTCGTCGCAGGTCGCCGCGCCGAGGTCGATGCGGTGCTCGGCGAAGAAGCCGACGTCATCGAGCGTCTCGGGGCCTGGGATGTTGCCGTCCTCGAGGATCTGCCGGAACTGGCCGAAGTCTTGAGCGCCGCCCTGCCCGACCGCCGGACCCACGCCGTCGTCCGGCGGGGACTGTGGGTCGCCTCCGACCGTCGGGTCGGCGCCCGCGGACCCACTTCCCAGCGAGCCGTCGTCCGCCCCGGAGTCGGCATCACAGGCACCGAGTCCGCACAGCGCCATTGCCAGCGCGCCCATCCACATTCGTTTGGTCATCATTCCCCCTCCACTTCGCTCTGCGTAATCACAATCGCCAGGTCCGGACCCAACACGTCGGGTCCCAGTGCGCACTCCGGATCGAGAGCCATGCGCTCTTGCGCGGCCAAGACCGCGACAGTCGTCTGCAAACTCGTCTCGGGGAGCACCAGACCGGTCGCCGATTCCCCTGCCGCCAAGGACACCTCGGCGCCCTCGGTGCTCTGAAGCACAACGGCCCCCACCTTCGCCACGGTGCCGCAGCTCGTCGCCACGTCGAATCCGCAGTCGTCGTCGGTCTCGTACCGCATCGAGAGGCCCTGCAAACTGGGCGGGTCGGAGGCCCGGTAGGCCTGCACTCGCGCCGTCACAACGCCTTCGGAGTCCTGCGCGCTGACTTCGATCGCATCCAAGCCGGTGCCGAACACAGGCCGCACGGTGAGCGTGTCACCGGCGACGAACGGCCACGATGTCTCGGGGATGCAGACGAACCAGGGGCTCGACGGGGTCTCCCCATCGTCGCTGAGCACGACGGCTCCGCACCCATCGGGGGCCCACGAAGCATCCAACAACATCCCGCCGGTCGGCAAAGGGTCTCCCCATTCGAGACGTTCACCGTCGGGCACGGGCGCGCACTGTTCGAGACCGCGGGCAGGGTCATCGGGCTGGAACAAGAACGACGCGTCTCCCTCGAAGCGCAGCCCCGTTCCGTCCGGGAGCAATCGGACGACTCCGTTGCCGATGGGTTCCTCGCCCGAGATGAACTCGGTCGACAACGCGCCCGAGGTCCACAGCAACCAACGGGGCGCGGCGCCGTCGGCCTCCAGGCGGATGACCTCGCACAGCCGTCCGGGAGTGCTGACCAGCCCGAGGCTGTCGCCCGCCGGAATCGTCCAGCTCTCCGAGGAACCCAAGAGCGACTCCGTCAGCAGCGCGCCCGGGTCGCTCTGGATGCTGGCGCAATCCACGTCGACTGCGGGTGCCAAGCGCCGAAGGCGGACAACCGAGTCGCTCGAGCGGACGTTGTGCAGCACGACCTCGGCAAACTCGGGCTGGAGCTCGGGCTCGAAGTCTGGACCGGGACCGACCGTCGTCGCCGTTGGCCCCGGCGGCTCCCCCTCGACGTCGGGCGAGCTCGTAGCGACACAGACGAGCAAGGCGGCGGCACCAGCGGCCACCTCGGCGAGTGCGCGACGGCGGGGATTCAAAGCAAGCACGTCGGGGTAGTGCCGGTCGCACCCCAGACGATCATGGCCCCGTCGAGATCACGTTCGCGGCACCCCGTCCCCACATCGAAGCGGGGGCGGGACGGCGCGGGTCAGCGGGACTTGCCGACCAACACGCCCACGAGCCGCAGCAGTCCGTCCAGATCGCGGATCTCCTCATCGAAGCGCGGCGCGCGAACCTGCGCGCAGTCCGACTCGAGCTCTGCGGCCAGGCCCGCGACGATGCTGTCGAACCGGGCGTTCTCCTCCGCCGCTTCGCTTCGCATCGCCCGCAGGTCCCTCAGCAAGCCTTTGGGATCGGCGACGCTGGGCAGGTGCGGAGCCAAAGCCCCGGCGCGTGCGTCGAGATCGTCGTCGCGGAGCGCGGAGACCCGCGCGAGCGGATCCGACGGCTCGAGGGGTAGATAGCTCTGGTTGAACACGACCCCCGAAACGCCGACCTTGCGGCGCTCGAGGTCGTGCCGCAACCACGCGGCATCGTCCGCGCTGGAGGGGTTCGCCGAGCTGACCAACACGAAGCTGGTCGAAGGGTCGCGCAGGCTGGCGTCGACCAGCGTGGCCCGAGAGGCGAAGCCTTCTCGAAGCGTGGCGAACGCCTCGAGAAACGCGACGATCTCGTCGAGAAGCTTGCGCCCGGTGATCAGCCCAAGCATCCGCTTGGCGACCGCCCCACCACTGGCGATGAGCCGATCTCGGATGCCCTTGGGACTCTCCCCGGGCAGGAACCACTCCACGAAACGACTGTCGAGGAAGTTCGCCAGAGACATCGGCGCATCGAGGATGTCGAGCGCGTTGCGAGCCGGAGGCGTGTCGAGCACGACCAAGTCGTAGTCGTGGTTCTCCATCGCGTCGTACAGCCGCTCC
>CAJXVA010000289.1 GCA_913061055.1 uncultured Pseudomonadota bacterium | reverse complement strand
GTAGAGAGGTCTCGTGGGCTCGGAGATGTGTATAAGAGACAGCGGGCGAGGGTTTCGGGCGAGGGAGGGGCGGCGGGTTCAATCACGGCGAGAATCCTTTCCCGTTCAGACAGCGGCGCAGATCCGCTAGCCCGCGGAAGACGAGGTTCTCGGTTCTCTTGCGGTTCCAGCCGAGCAACGAACCAGCCTCCGGCACGGTGTGGCCCTGCAGGTAGAGGTTGACCGCACGGCGACGGTTGTCGCCCAAGCCGTGCAGGCAGGATCGAATTGCTGTGCCGAGCTGTCGTGCTTCGGCCGAACTGTCCGGCGCGGGTACGACTCGGGGGCCAGCGACCGAAGCCTCAGCTGCACCGTCGACGGTCCGCTGCCGACTCTGCAGCTTGCGAAGCTCGTCGATCGTGGTGGAGTACGCGACGCGCCACAGGTAGGAGGTCGGCAGCGGCGTCGCGTCGCGTGCCTCGGCACGCACTTTGGCCACGCGCAACATGGCCAGCTGCACGATGTCTTCGCTGTGAGCGTTCATCGCAGCCGGGCAGACCGTTCGGATCGCACGGGCCAACCGCTGCCGAATCTCTCGCAGCGTCGCGTTTTCGTCTTGGGTCTTCGACCGAATCGGAAGCGGCGTCACCGGTCCGACAAATGCTTGTTTGGCGCCCAGGACGGACATCCTGCCATCCGGCGACACGCGCCGCCACGTCGCATCGCTCGGGACGCTCGGGCGATGTCAGCTGCGCCGTCGCTCCCGTCCGAGAGTCCTGTGGAGCGTGATACTGCGCATTGAAAAGACGTCTCCGGTCTTATTGAGGGGAATCAGGCTCGGCGTCCGTGGTTCACTGCGAAGAGCATACGGCTGGACGCGAGCCGAACCTGAAATCAGACGTTTACGGCTGCCTTGCGCAGGATCGCTAGGATAGTAGATCGCCGCACAGTCGCAGTGCGTCGGTGGTCGTAAAAATCCCCACCGGTTTCCCGTCCTCCTCGATCAACGCGCTGCCCAGCCGGTCGGCATGCATCTTCTGGACGACGGTGCGCGCCGAGGTGTTGGCGGGGACCAGGTAGGGGATGTCGCTCATGGCTTCGGAGACCGCGACCGTGGAGGTGTCGGTGCCCAACGAGGCGAGCCAGTGCACGTCGCGCTCGCTGAGGACGCCGACCAGACGCCCGCCCTCGAGGACCGGAAGGTGCCGGACCGTGTGCTCCGCCATCTTCGCGGCGGCCGTCTTGAGGCACTGCTCCACGCCGATCGAGATGGTCAGCGGGCTCATGTACTTGCCGATTTCGAGGTCGATCATGATGGCTGTCTCCGGATTAGAACTGGTCCGCGAGGTAGCGGATGAGGTCTGTGCTGGTTACGAGGCCCACGAGGTTGTGCTCGGCATCGACGACCGGAACGGAGTGGAACTTCCCCGAGGCCAGGACCGTCGCGGCGTCCCGCACCTTTTGGGTGTTGGACAGCGTGGTGAGCTCGGTGGACATCACCTGCTCGACCGAGAACTCGTGGTCGAGCATCGCGTCCACAGCCCGGGCGTCGGCACCGTAGGCGGAAAAACTCACTCGGATCATGTCCGTGGCGCTGATCATTCCGACGAGCTTGGTTCCGCTCACCACCGGAACGTGATGGATCCCCTTTTCGGCCTGGAGTTTCCGGACCTCGCTCAGCTTGTGGGTGACGTTGACCGTCGTCAGCTCGGTGCTCATCACCGTGGACAGAGGCTCGTTGCGCTTCATGGTCTGTGCATACCGTCCCTTGCAGGAACAGCGCCGGCAAACGTTGCCGGGGCCGCACAGCGGCGGCGTCACTTCTTTCGCGGGGCCATGATGGCCCGGCGCTGCTCGGCCATCGGGTGGTCGTCGTTCATGAGCACCCGCCCCGAGACGGTGTCGACCCCCAACGCGTCAAAAGTCGATTCGACCTCCGGGAAGCCCTCCTGCGTGAGGATCGAGTCCGCCACGTCTGTGAACAGCGGCTTCCCGTACCAGACGTCGAGCTTGGCGAGCAGGTCCTTGGCATCCCACTTGTGCCGGGCCTCCCCGCAGCACGAGCGCAGGAATCGCATCGCGTCATCGAGGCTCTTCTCTCCGCCGGAGTCCTTGCGGAGCGCAACGTCCACGGCGAACGCAATCGCGGCGCCACCCCAGTAGACCCGCTGGTAGCCGAAGTTGTCGTGCATGTGATCGCTGACCTCTTGCAGCGTGCCCGAGCGCTCGGTTCGCCGGCCCCGCCCGAACGCTTCGTACAGCTTCTGCCAGCCGTCACGTTCGTCGCGATGCCCCAGACGGGTGCGCTGCAGCTCCGTGTAGTAGCTGACCCAACCCTCGGCCATCCACGCGTCGTTGATGAAGGGCATCCCGTGGTGGAGCAGCTCGTGTGTGGTCGTCCAACCTCCCAGGAGGTCCTGGTCGTCCACGTGGTCGTCCATCAGGATATACACGCCCGAACCGCCTCCGCGACCGGCCATGCCGAAGTAGACGGAGCCGGAGCCGCTTCCCTCGACGGGGAGAACCAGCATCTGCAGGTGTTCCCGCGGAAAGCCGCCGAAGAGCTCCGCCGAGGCCGCAACCGCATCGCTTGCCCATGCCTTCAGCCCGGGTTTCGTGGCCCGCATCGGGAGGTCGAGCGTGGCCACCTCGACTTCGGTTCCGCCGGTCTCGAAGCGTTGCAGGCCGAGATCCCCGAACGCGTTGTAGCCGATCCACCGGAAGACCGTGGAATCGAGTTGGTAGCGGCAGGTTCGGGCTGACCGGTCTTCTCCGGGCATCGCCTTCCAAGGCACCGAGGCTTCGACGCCTTCGGGAAGGTTGAGCGTCATGCTGACCTCGACCTCCTCGGGAAGGCCTCGGGCGTACCAGAGCCACATGCTCTGTCGCAGCAGCACGCTGTCTCCCTCGGTTCGCACGTGCCGGGAGAACCCCTCGGCGCGGGTCATGCCCAGCACGTCGACGACGTAGTCGACACAGTCGCCCGCGCCCACGTCGGCCAAGCTAAAGCTTCGTCCGGTCTTCGCGATGCGCCGATCTCCCACCTTGACGTGCTCGATGTAGTCGGCAGCCCGGCGGTTGGAGGAGACGAGCCGATCTCCAGGCGGGCCCTCGAAGCACAACCGAACCTCGATTTTCGACCGATCCGCGGCCACCGTGGCGGTGTAATGCCAGGCCTGCTGGGCTGCGCTTGCCTCGGGGAGGGCGTGAGGGGGAGGGCTCGGGCGAGAGGAGCATCCGAGCAGCGTCAGTCCGAGTGTGGCGAGCAACAGGCGAGACACGAGTCGCAGTGTGTCATTGGGCCCGCCACCGCGGTGTGGCGCAACGTGCCACCGGGACCCGGCACCTACAGAGACGCCGGCCAGGAGGCCGTCGGGAATAGGTCCGCGGCCCGGGTGTTACCCCCACGTCTGACCCGAGCGGCTCCCCTCGACGCCTTCTGCGATCTTGTGGCAGCCTCCCGAACGGATGCTGACGGTAGGCAGGGGTTCGATTCGCGTGCGCTCGCGTGATCGGATCCGCCTCCGCGGACATGCGCGCGCCCCGACCTCGAGACGCCCCCGATGACTGAGTTCCTCGCCACCACGTTCAGCTTTCCGACGGTGATCTTCACCGTCTTGCTTGCCGTTTGCTGCGCCTACTGGCTCATGGTCATCGTCGGTGCGCTCGGCGTCGACGCCCTCGACTTTGATTTTGACGGCTTCGATGGAGTCGCGGATGGAGCCGCCGAAGGTGTTGTGGAGGGTGTTGCGGAAGGCGCGGCGGAAGGCGCAGCCGAAGGGCTCGTCGAAGGCGCGGCAGAAGGCGCAGCCGAGGGCATGGTCGAAGGCGCAGCCGAGGGCGCCGCAGAGGGTGTTGTCGAAGGAGCAGCCGAGGGCGCCAGCGAAGGTGCGGCTCACGGCGCTGCCAAAGCTGCCGCCGAGGGCGCGGTCGAAGGTGCGAGCTTCCTGGGCTCGATCCTGCTGACGCTCAAGCTCCGTACGGTTCCGATGACGCTGGTGCTCTCGGTGTGGCTGTTGTTCTCCTGGACCGCGACCAACCTGATGACGGCGTCGCTGCTGCCGAAGATGACGACCTTCATGCCGGGTTGGCTCGCCGGCAGCGCCATCGCCTTGAGCGCCGTTGTCGCGTCGCTTCCGTTGTCCTCGCTCTTGGTCCGGCCGCTCGGACGCATGCTGAAGGTGGAGAAGACCACCTACCGCAAGGGACTGGTCGGCAAGGTCGTGCGCATCGACACCAGTCGGGTCGACACCAAGTTCGGTTCTGCCAAGGCGGACGACGGAGGTGCAGGACTCATCATCTCGGTGCGCTGCGACTCCGAGAACAATCTCAGCCGAGGCAGCAAAGCGCTGGTCGTGTCGTACGACCGTGAGCGCGAGGTCTACGAGGTCACCCCCGTGGACGACATCCTGCCTTCGGAGGCCACCCGCAAGTGACGCGTACTTTCGGATTGCCCACTGTCTTCGTTCGTTTCCCTTTCCATCCCCCTCGCGTGCTGCGAGCCGAGATGTCCACCTCAACTCGCCCCAAGACTCGTTCGACCGGCGGTAGCAAAGGAGGCCCACGCCATGCCTGAGACCCAAACCCTCATTACAATCGCGATCGCCGCTGGCGGTCTCATCTTCTTCGCCCTGGGAACGATGGCCCTGTACGCCCAGCTCTATCGCAAGATCGACCAGGGCAAGGCGCTCATCGTCAACAAGATGTCCGAGGTCCAGGTGTTCTTCACCGGTGGACTCGTCATCCCCGTCGTGCACCGCTACGAGATCATGGACATCTCGGTCAAGACGATCGAGATCGCCCGGATGAGCAAAGAAGGCCTCATCTGCAAGGACAACATCCGCGCAGACATCAAGGTCACCTTCTTCGTTCGAGTGAACAAGACGTTGGAGGACGTGCTCAAGGTTGCACAGTCGATCGGCACCACCCGTGCGTCCGACCAAGAGACGCTCGAGCAGCTCTTCATCGCCAAGTTTGCCGAGGCGCTCAAGACCGTCGGTAAGCAGCTCGACTTCGAGGAGCTGTACACCAAGCGCCACGTCTTCAAGGAGCAGATCATGGAGGTCATCGGAGACGACCTCAACGGCTACGTCCTCGACGACGCCGCGATCGATTACCTCGAGCAGACGCCGGTCGAGTCCCTGGACCACGACAACATCCTCGATGCTCGCGGTATCCGGAAGATCACCGAGATCACCGCCAACCAGGCCGTGTTCACCAACGAGCTTCGCCGCGACGCCGAGAAGAACACCCGCAAAAAGGACGTGGAGACTCGCGAGGCGATTCTCGAACTCGACCGCCAGCAGGCGGACGCCGAGGCCAAGCAGTTCCGCGAGATCGCGACTGTGAAGGCTCGCGAAGAGGCGGAGACCGCGAAGGTGCAGTCCGAAGAGACGAAGAAGGCCGAGTTGGCCCGAATCAAGCTCGAAGAGGAAGTCGCGATCAACGAGGAGAACAAGCAGCGTCAGGTGCAGGTCGCCGGCAAGAACCGCGAACGCGTGGTCGCTGTCGAGCAAGAGCGGGTGCTCAAGGACCAGCAGCTCGAGGCCATCAGCCGTGAGCGCGAGACCGAACTCAAGCGCATCGCCAAAGAGAAGGCGCTGGAGATCGAGAAGAAGGAGATCGAAGAGGTCATTCGGGCTCGTATCGTCGTGCACAAGACGCGCGTCGAAGAGGAGGAGCGCATCAAGGACGTGCAGCTCATCGCGCAGGCCGACCGGACCAAGAAGGCCACCATCATCGCGGCGGAAGCCAAGGCTGAAGAAGCGCTCGTCGCCGAGATCAAGAAGGCCCAGGCGAACGAAGAGGCAGCGAAGTTCGAGGCCAAGCGCACCCTGACCCTCGCCGAGGCCGCGCTCGAGGCCAGCGACAAAGAGGCTCGAGCCAAGATCCGCTTGGCCGAGGGTGTCCAAGCCGAGCAGGCCGCATCTGGGCTGGCTGAGGTGAAGGTCAAAGAGGCTGACGCCGTCGCTGTCGAAAAACAGGGCGATGCCAAGGCACGCGTCACCAAGGGGCAAATGGTTGCCGAAGCCGAAGGTCGCGAAGCACAGGGCATCGCGCTCGTGCGGGTCAAAGAGGCCGAAGCCGAAGCTGTGCGCAAGCAGGGCGAAGCCGAAGCATCGGCCCGTCAGGCCATGATGCTGGCCGAAGCAACCGGCAAAGAAGCCGACGCGGTTGCCACCGAGAAGATGGGGGCAGCGCTGGCGGTCGAGCTTCGTGAGCGAGCCCTGGCCGAGGCCCAAGGCCTGGAGAAGAAGGCCGAAGCGATGGCCAAGCTCGACGAGCGCACCCGCTCTCACGAGGAGTTCCGCATCAAGCTCGACAAGGACGTCGAAGTCCGCGTCAAGCAGATCGAGGCTCGCCAGAACATTGCTCGGGAGCAGGCCAAGGTCATGGCCGAAGCGATGGGCACCGCCAAGATCAACATCGTGGGAGGCGACGGCGAGTTCTTCGACCGCTTCATCAACGCGGTGTCGATGGGCCAAGCGCTCGACGGCGTGGTCAACAACTCCGACAGCGCACGGACGATGCTGGGCGAGTACATCGACGGCGACCGCAGCCTGCCCGAGGACATTCGCGAGATCCTCTCGCGTCCCAGCCTCGACGCGGGTGCCTTGAAGGACCTCTCGGTCTCGGGCGCGCTGATGAAGCTGATGGGCAGCCTCGACGACGAGGGCAAGGCCAAGGTCCGCAACCTTCTCGATCAGGTCTAGTCTGGGCAGGGGCCTTTCGAAAAGGCCCCTCACTGAGGCAGCCAAGCTGCCTTCGTTTCACCCCAAACGGGCGCCCGGTGGCGCCTGGTTTCCGGTGGAGGCCTTCTGGGAAGGCCCGCGTCTAGGGGCCTTTCGCAAAGGCCCCTCACTGCGGCAGCAAAGCTGCCTTCGTTTCACCCCAAACGGGCGTCCAGTGGCGCCTGTTCTCCCGGGACATCATGGCTGACGAGAAGCAAGCAACAGTGGACGGAACCGCAGAGGGCACCGAGGAGGTCGGAGGCAGCTACGACGTCATTCGTGAGCGGCTCGTGGCGCAGGCCAAAGACCTGTCGGAGCGGGCGAGCAAACTCAACGAGGCGCGGGTTGCCGAGTTTGGGGGGACCGAGCTGGCTGTGATCGGCAACGAGCGCGTGCGGACCGAGAACAACTGCTTGCCGCGCGACATCCTCCAGGTCGGCGGTCGGCTGCTGTTTGGGTACAACGTGTTCTTGGGGCTTCGCTCGGAGACGAGCGCCTCCGACGTGTTCAGCCTGCACAACTTCGAGCAGGACGGCGAGGCGTTCGACGTATCCGCGGTGCCGTTTGAGGCCGGCGGGTTTGGGTTCCTGGCCAACGCCGAGTTCCAGACGCAGTTCAAGGAGCTGTACTCATTCTACAAAGAGGCGCGGCTCATCGCGTTGACGCGGAGCGAGACCAAGGCGCTGGCGGTCTTTCAGATCGGCGCATCGGTCTCCGATGTTCGGGTGTTTCGCTGGACCATGGATGCCGAAGGGCAGCCCCAGTACCGGGACAACCGCGGCGAGCGGGACTACGACTTTCCGCCCCAGCACGACTTCGAGTGGGTCGTCTGCACCAGAGACCATCAGGTTGCTGGCGCGTACCCGCACATCTCGATCGAGGACGAGGTCTTTGTCGAGACGACCGGCGGCGACCTGACGATCAAGGTTGAGAACAACACCGAGTCTGGAGAGGGGATCTACGCCGAGCCGGTCAATGAGGCCGACCAAACGCTCGACGACGCAGAGTTCGAGTACGCCCGCGTCGGACCGCTGATCCTGCTGCGCATCCTGCCGTACCGCGAAGAGGTCCGGCGGCACCTGGTGTTCTCCACCCGCTCGCATTCCGTCGTGCGGATCGACGCGATGGGGCAGGCGTGTGTCAGCCTGCCCGAGGACCATGGCGTCATGTTTCCCGGCGGGTACTTCCTGCAGGACGGCCAGTACAAGGTCTTCGACGGCGACTTCTCCGATTACGAATTCCAGCGCGCGATCCGGTCACCCAACGGGGAAGACGTCCTGTACGTGTTTCACAACCACGCGACGGGTACGTACACGCTGTTCCCCTACAACATGATTCGGCGCGAGGTGAGCAACCCGATCCGATGCTCGGGCTACTCGTTGTTCGACGACGGGCGCATGGTCGTGTTCCGGTTCACCGGCGACGAGCCCACGCGCGTGCACCCGATGCAGGTGTGGCAGACCCCGTTCGTCAGCGACGAGTTCGCGGCCGCGGCTCCGGCTTCCGACTCGCTGCTGGGCAAGATCGGCAACGCGGACCTGGTGCGCGGCATCTCCGATTGCCTCTCGATCAAACGCTACGTTGACGAGCAGACCCCGTCTCGCAAGGTCTACGAGGACCTGATCGCCAACCTCACCCGCGCCATCGATGCCTACTACTGGCTCGGCGAGGCGGACACGTTCGACCTCAAGAGCGTGCTGATCGAGATTCGGGGGACCGCCGAACTCATCGTCGACGAGTTCGAGAAGGTCGTCGCGATCCGCAAGCAGGCCTCGGAGAGCCTGGCCGAGGCGGCGGACAAGCAAGAGACGCTGATTCGTGACCTGCGCCCCGAGAGCTGGACGCAGGTCGACCAGTTCATGGACGCGCTCACCCAGCTTCGCACCCAGCGTGGCCATCTCATCACGATGAAGGAGATGCGCTACATGGACACGGCTCGGGTCGACGAACTCGAGGCCGAGGTCGTGGAGCACTTCGACCGCCTGTCGCGGGACACGGTCGGCTTCCTGCTCAAGGAAGACTCGCTCGCACCGCTGACCACCGAGCTGGATCGCTTGCTCGAGCGCAGCCAAGCGGTCGAGAAGACCAACGAGTACGAGCCGATCCAGGAGGAACTCGATCGCGTCTCCGATGGCCTCAACGTTCTGTCCGACGTCGCGTCGAACCTGCAGGTCGATGATCCGACCGCGCGCACGCGGATCCTCGAGCAGATCAGCGAAGTGTTCGCGCACCAGAACCGGGTCCGCGCCACCTTGGCCGGCCGTCGCAAAGAGCTGCTCTCTGCCGAGGGCAAGGCCGAGTTCGGCGCACAGTTCAAGCTGTTCGGCCAGTCCGTCCAGAGCGCGATCAGCCTCGCGGACAGTCCCGAGAAGTGTGACGAGCAGCTCTCCCGGCTGATGGTTCAGCTCGAGGAGCTGGAGGGCAAGTTCTCCGAGTTCGACGAGTTCATCGGGGAGCTGGCCCAGAAGCGCGAGGAGGTCTACGAGGCGCTCGGGCAGAAGAAACAGCAGCTGCTCGACGAGCGGCAGCGCCGGGTTCAGAACCTGTGGGGGGCCGCCGAACGCATCCTCCAAGGCGTGACGCGGCGAGCGTCAGGCTTCAAGGAGGTTGACGAGCTCAACGCATACTTCGCCTCGGACGCGATGATCCTCAAGGTGCGCGACCTGGCCGAGCGCATCTTGGACCTGGGCGACACCGTCAAGTCCGACGAAGTGCAGAGCCGGATCAAGTCCGCCAAGCAGGACGCGCTTCGGGGTCTCCGCGATCGTTCGGAGCTGTTCGACGGGGATGACAACCTCATCAAGTTCGGCACCCACAGATTCACCGTCAACACCCAGCCGCTCGAGCTCACGGTCTTGCCGAAGGACGACGGCATGGCGATTTCGGTGTCCGGCACCGACTTCATGGAGGCCATCACCGACGAAGGCTTCCTGGCGACGAAGGACTACTGGTCCCAGACGCTGATCTCCGAGACGCCCACCGTCTACCGGGGGGAGTACCTCGCGGCTTCGATTCTGTTCGATGCGGAGGCCGATCGGGAAGAGCTGTCGATGGCCAAGCTTCACGCCGCCCAGCGTGAGGAGGGAGGCCTGCTCGCGCTGGTCCGGAAGGTGTCCGGAACCCGCTACCAGGAAGGCTACGAGCGCGGAGTGCATGACGCGGACGCGACGGCGATCCTCGAGAGGCTGGTGACGCTGCACGACAGCGCCGGCCTTCTGCGGTTTGCACCCACGGCCCGCGCGGTCGGGTGTTTGTTCTGGGCCTACTCGGACGACCCTCGCAAGGACGCCTGGCATCTGCGCTCCCGCAGCCTCGGCCGCCTTCGTGATGCGTTCGGCGGATCGACCGCGCAGGTGCAACTCGGCGAAGAGCTGGCCGTTGCGGTCGAGGCGTTCATCGAGGCGACCGGGCTCCCTGAGCCGGCCTCGCACGCGCCCACCACGGGTCGCTACCTCGTCGAGGAATTGACCGCGGAGCGCCCGATGTTCACGACCAGCGCCGAGGCCAGCAAGCTGGTGGCCGGGTTGATGGAGTTCCTCGAGCTTCACGGCGCAGGCCGGCGTGCGCTCGAGGACGACCTGCAGTCTCTCGAGGGAGATGTCGCCGCGCAGTACCGCCTGGCGCGGTCGTGGCTCGAGGCGTTCCTACAGCAGGCCAAGGACGAAGAGGTACGCGGGCTGGGGCACGTGGTCGGGGAAGCGGCCGGGGTGTTGCTCACTCAGCGGTCGCTTCAGCGAAACGCCAACGCATCGCTGACGCGCGCCCAGGCCACGGGTCTGCTTGGTCAGCACGACCTCATCGAAGGCGGGACTCTCAACCTGCGCATCGATGAGTTCCTCGAGCGTCTCGGGGCGTTCAAGCACGAACGTGTCCCGGGCTATCAGAACTACCGAGAGGTCCGGACGTCCGTCATCGAGTCCGAGAGGCGGAGGCTTCGGGTCGAGGAGTACAAGCCGCGGGTGCTCAGCTCCTTCGTTCGCAACAAGCTGATCAACGACGTCTATCTGCCGCTGATCGGGGACAACCTCGCCAAGCAGCTCGGTGCGGCGGGCGACGCAAAACGGACAGACCTGATGGGCCTACTGTTGCTCATCTCCCCGCCGGGATACGGAAAAACGACGCTGATGGAGTACGTCGCCAGCCGACTGGGTCTGGCGTTCGTCAAGGTCAACGGCCCTGCGCTCGGTCACTCGGTGGTCTCGATCGACCCCAGCGAGGCTCCCAACGCAACGGCGCGACAAGAGGTCGAGAAGATCAACCTGGCGCTGGAGATGGGCAACAACGTGATGCTCTACCTCGACGACATCCAGCACACCCACCCCGAGCTGCTGCAGAAGTTCATCTCGTTGTGTGACGCTCAGCGGCGGATCGAGGGCGTTTGGAAGGGCCGGACGCGGACCTACGACCTGCGCGGGAAGAAGTTCTGTGTGGTCATGGCCGGCAACCCGTACACCGAGGCCGGGGAGAAGTTCCAGATCCCAGACATGCTCGCCAACCGAGCCGACACCTACAACTTGGGCGACATCCTCTCGGGGAAGGGCGACGCGTTCGCGCTGAGCTACATCGAGAACGCGATCACCTCCAACCCGGTCCTCGCGCAGTTGGCCACCCGCGAGCAGGGGGACATCTACAAGCTGGTGCGGATGGCCCAGGGCGAGGACGTCAACACCTCCGAGCTGTCGCACGGCTACTCCGCGGTCGAGATCGGGGAGATCGTCGCGGTCCTCAAGCACATGTTCAAGGCGCAGGAGGTGCTGCTCAAGGTGAACCTGCAGTACATCGAGTCGGCCTCGATGGATGACCAGTACCGGACCGAGCCTCGCTTTCAGTTGCAGGGCTCCTACCGAAACATGGCGAAGCTGGCCGAGAAGATCGTGCCGGCCATGAACGACGATGAGATGCGACGTCTCATCGACGACCACTACGTGGGAGAGGCGCAGACGCTCACCTCCGGGGCCGAGCACAACCTGCTCAAGCTCGGGGAGCTTCGCGGCACGCTGAGCGAAGAGCAGCAGGCGCGGTGGGCTCAGATCAAGAAGGACTTTGGCCGGGTCAAGCTGATGGGCGGGAGCGAGGACGATCCGATCGCGCGGGTCACCGGACAACTCACCGGCCTCACCGAGAAGCTCGGGGGCATCCAGACCGCGATGCAAGAGAACTCCGCGGTCACCGACAAGCTGGACGGCATCGAGCGTGCGGTCACCGGAGCCGCGAAGCTCATGCAAAAAGGTGCGTCCAAGACGGATGAGGCTTCGCAGCGGGATGCGGCGTTCATCGGGGCGATGCAGAGCCTCTCGGCCGCGGTGAGCCAGCTCCAGAGCCCGAAGCTGCAGGTGAGCATCCAGAACAAGGCACCTCCAGGGGTCGAGGAGTTGCTGGCGCAGCAGGTGGCGATCATCGAGCGGACGCTAGTGCCGCTGGTGCGGAGCACGAACGAGCATCTCGGAAGTCCGACCAAGGTCGACGCCAAGGTTCAGGAGCTGCTGGGCATCGTGCGCTCGATGGACGCCGAGCTTCGGCAGCGGCGTGGGACGGCCGGGTAGCCCGCTAGTCGTCGACGCAGACGCCGACCCCGAAACGGATCGGCTGGCACACCTGATCCT
>CAJXVA010000288.1 GCA_913061055.1 uncultured Pseudomonadota bacterium | reverse complement strand
CACCGTGATCGTGAAGCGTCGGCGCAAGCAGCCCGATCGGGTTCGCGCCGGGCTATGATCTCCAGGTGTCGTGTTCCACGACGCAAGCGCGCCACCGATGGCATCCGAAGACGACAAGCCCACCGAGGTCCGACCGGTTCGCGTCGCCCGCGGCCGAGCCCCCAACGAGATCGCGTGCCTCAAGGTTCTCGCCGGAGCGAGCGCTGGCGTCATGCTTCCGCTGACGACGGGCAGCACCACCATTGGGCGCAGCGACTCGGCCGACCTCACACTCACTGACGATGGCATCTCGCGGCGGCACGCAAAGATCGCCATCTCCGAGGATGACATCGCCAACTTGATCGACCTCGACTCGACCAACGGCACCTTCGTCAACGGAACCCGTGTCGACATGGTGATCCTTCGAGAGGGCGACCGAGTCCAGGTGGGTCCCGAAGCAACGCTGCGATTCGTCTATCAGACCCGGGACGACCTCGAGCCCGTGCAGGAGGACATCCCGCTGAGCAAACGCGAGATCGAAGTCGCCCGCCACGTCGCCCATGGACTCACGAGCCAAGAGGTCGCCACCGAGCTCGGCATCAGCCCGCGAACGGTGACAACTCATCTGTCCAACATCTACGAACGGCTCGGACTCCCCGGTCGCGCCGCGCTCGCGCGCTACGTCGTCCAACGCGGGCTGGCATGACAAGACCCCAGCAGCGTTAGCCGCACGGCTCGAAGAGCGTTGGCGGCGAGACGGTGCAGGTGCCGTTGCTGACCAACTGCCCTGGTTGCAAACAGCCCCAGCACCACCACAACGCGTCGCGGTCGAGCGCGCACGTGATGGTGGTTGCCACCGCGATGTCGACCGCATCCACCACCGGGTCGAGCTCGATCTTCGAGGCAGTGCGCAAGAGGCTGAGGTCGTCCGCGTGCGGATCGACCTGACCGTACGCGTTGCCACCCCAGCACCAGACCTCGCCATCGGCATTGATCGCGCAGCTGTGCAGCACGCCCGCGGCAACATCGACCCATTCACCGGGCACGAGGTCGCCGGAGACATCACGCGGAAGCTCGACCTGGGTGTCGATGCCGCCGGCCTGGTTCGACCGGTTGTCTCCCCAGCACTTCACTTTGCGGGCGCCCGGCCCGTCGCCTTCGGTGATCGCACAAGAATGCTGCGCACCGACCGAAAGCTGGATTGCGGCGTCGCCTGCGAGGTCGGGCTGAACCGGCGTGGAAGACTGGTCCCCCGGACCCCCGCCCAACTGTCCACGTGCGTCGGACCCCAAGCACCACAGCGAGTCGTCATCGAGCATGCCGCACACGTGCTCGTTGCCCACGCCAACCACGTTGACCGCCGCGGGGGTCGCCGTGATGTCGGGCTCGGATGCACCCTGTCCCCAACAAACCACGCGGTCTGAAATCCCGACGCAGGTCAAAGCGCCTCCGGTCCCCACGGCTCGAATGGGCTCAGGCGTTCCAAGGTCGACGGAGTGCGGCTCGAGGAACCGAGGGTCCGACGCCAACCAGTCGATCTGCCGCTGCCCGTTCGGGCCCCAACAATGCAAAGCCTCGGGGGTCGATGCGCAGGTGTGCCCGCCGACTGCGAGCATGTCCTGGTCGACGAGCGCACCGGCGGGAGCTTGCGGGCAGTTGCGGAACTCGGGGTTGTCTCCGGTCCCGAGCTCACCATTGGGACCCAAGCCCCAGCACCAGACAGCGCCGTTGCCATCCACCGCGCAGGTATGCAGTGCGCCCGACTCCACACTCGTCCAACCGCAGCCGTGGCCATCACAGGCCGGTTGCCCCGAGGTGACAGTGGCGGAGGTCTCGGCGGTGCTGGACGACTCGGTGCTCGAGCCGGACGAAGACGATGCGGCCGTACTGCTGGCGGTACTCGAGCCCGAAGTCTCGACGCAGGCTCCACCCAACGGACCGGGCGCACGGTCCTCGAACCGCCGACGCGAGTCACACGCGTCGTCGGGGTAGCTGCACCAGCCCTGCGGCTCGCAGACCCCCTCGCGGCCATCCAAGTCGCAGGACCCGCGCTCGCACGCGAACGCGCCCACGTCGATGCAGCCATGGAGCCCGATCAAGCCGAGCAGAAGCGCGAGCCTCACCCGGGCAGGGTAGCAGCCGCGGTTCAGCCGATGAACGCCGTAAACGGATCCGCCCCGATATAGGGCGAAGCATCCGCCCCAGCCAATGCTGCCAGCCCCGCAACCCAGGCCGTCGAGTCCAGCGACTTCAGATCACCAGAGTCGGTCGAGCCGGTCTCGAAGTCGACGGGCATCGCCTCCACGTTGTCGCCGTTGGCTCCGTATGCGGCACCTCCGGCGACGCCACCGCCAAACACCAGCGCGCTGGTCACCGGATGGTGGTCCTTGCCAGCGTTGCCGTTGAGAGCCGGGGTTCGAGACATCTCCGAGAACACCGCCACGACGGTGTCGTCGAGAAGATCGCGATCGATCAGCGCCTGCGCCAGGTTCGAAAGGCCACCGAACAGCGCGTTTTGCAGCTGCCCCTGCTGATCATTGCCTTCGTGGGTGTCAAAGCCAAGGCTGGCCGTGATCCCGACCGACCACGCGAGGTCCCGCTCGAGGGCCGTCAACGCGAGTTCGACCTGGTCTGAGAGGTCCAGCTGCGTCCCCGTCTCGCCGAAGTACTGGGCGTTGTCGCGAAGCACGGCGCCCTTCTCCATCGACTCGATGAAGTCATCAATGCGCGCCCGGTTCGACCCCCACTGTCCGCGGGTCGCTCGCTCCCGCTCCAGTCGAGCATCGAGAAACGCTCGGATCGCGGACTCCTCATCCCCATCGGCTTCGAAGCCCTCGTGAAAGTATGGGGACTGCTCGAAGCGCGGGAACGCGTCGTTCGGATCGAGCAGCGCGTTGATCTGTCCCTGCCGCCCAACGCGACCCGAGATGACACTCAGCGGTCCGGTGTACGCCGTCGCACCGACGACGAAGTAGGGCATCGGGTAGTCGCGTGCGTGCTCGTTGGCGACGATGGCTCCCGCGTCGGGGCCGGCCCCTGAGGGGAGACCGGTGAACATCTTGCGTTCGCAGACCTTGTGGGAGATCGAGCGCACGTTGATTCCGTGGGCGACAGCGCTGATCGGTGCGTACTGCTCGAAGAACCCCGTGATGTTCGGACGCGAGCTATGGGTGAGGACAGGGATGTCCTCGAACATCGCGACTTCGTCGTAGTCCGGAGTCGCGACGAGGTTGGGCTTGGGGTCGATGGAGTGGGCGATGTCCCAGCCACCGTCGACAAACACTGTGATGAGTCTGCGCGGCTTGTCGGCCACGTTGGCGCGTGTCGTGCTCACACCGCCCAGAGTTGCGGCGGCAAGCGCTGCGCTCGAACCGAGGAATTGTCGTCGAGAGATCATGTCCGCTCCGATCAGTAGAAAAGAATGCCGAGGTCGCGAAGCATCGCGGTGAGGGTGGTCTTCCAGGCCCGGGCCGGATCGCCCGAAGCAGCCAGCGCGGCGTCGAACAACGCAAGGGCGTCACTCACGTCTTCGGAGTCGGGCTCGACGGCTTCTCCGTGGATTCGATCGAATAGCTCCACCAGTTGAGCCCGGACCGCCTCCTGCTCGGTGACCAGACCCGAGGACAAGAGCCGAGGTTCGTCGGCCATGGCATCCTGCTCGACAACGAAGCTGGAGGCTTCAGCAGCGAGCTGGCGTACGAACAGCGAGGTCGTTGCGTTCGTCGTGTCGATCGACCCGAGGACGGTGAACGAATCTCCGCTGCCGCCCAGCACTTGGAACCCGATGCTGGATGAGCGGACCAGATCCAGGACGCCGGCACCAGCGTCGGGTTGAAGCAGCTGTACGTCGAGTTCCCACCGAAACCCGGTAAGGTCTTCGATCGTCCGTGCCAGTTGAAACGGACGGGCGCGAAGGTACCCCTGCACTTCGTCGGCCGAATCCTCCGAGCTCGCCGCCGCGATCCGGAACTCGTCCGAGAGCATGATCGCTCGGATCAACGCCTTGGCCTGGAGGTCGCTCTCGGTGAACACCGCATCCAGCGTGTCGACCGTGTCGCTCGAGACATCCCCCGGGTCCGTACGCAAGAAGTAGGCATAGAAACGTCGGGCGGCACACGCGGTGAAACGGGGGTCGGTGGAGATCAACGCGCCGAGCGTTCCGATGTCCGAGGACTCCTCCCCATAGAACCCTGGGGCGCGCCCGGTGCTGTCCATCCAGTCGTCCTCCCGCTGCGGGATGTACAGATCGGGGAGCGGATACTCGGTGATCTGGTTGCTCATCGGGTTGCCGACGATCGCGAAGAAGTGGCTCGCGAGGGGGTCGAGCGTGTCGTGACAGGCGATACACGCGGGGTTGGTGGTCAGAGCGGTTGCGACCGCGTCCGCATCGGTCAAGTCGATGCCCTCGTCCAGCTCGATGTTGTTGTCCTCGTAGTCCAGACAAAGCAGCGCCGAGCTCACCGCGTTGGCCCGACCCCGGTGGAAATTGGAGTTGGCCGACTCGTGCCGGAGAAAGAACGCGTTGTCGCTGAGAATTCCTGCGGCCGGGCGACCGCTGGGGATCGGAACCTCGCGCCAGCCGCTCCCACCGTCGTCGATGCCGTAGACGGCCGCTGCAATGTCGTCCACGACCCAGGTGTCGGCAGTGACGATTTCGGAGTAGGGCCGGTCCTCGACGACGATCCGTTCGACCAGCCGCAACGTGGTGTCCATGACCGAATCGGAGATGGCGAACGGTTGCACGTCGTCCAGCGGTGCGAGCGCAGGAAACTGGCCGTCTACGCTGGTGAGCAGCGCATCGTTGTGCAGATCTCGGATGGTCTCGCCAAAGCCCGGGCCCTCCATGTACGCGTCCACAAAGCCGGGAATGAGGCCGGGGTCCTGCCGCACCGCGTCCAGATCCGAACGGCTTGGGCGCGTGCCACGAAGCGCCATCGAGATCCGGACCAGGTGTTCATCCGGCGAGAGGTACTCCGGTTCGGGCTCGGTCTCGCCCGTGCTCTCGCCCCCGGTCTCGTCCGCGCCGGTCTCCTCCCCGCCGGTCTCCCCCTCAGAGGTCCCCGTGGTGCCTGAGCCCGGATCGGTTTCGCTCGCTCCACTGCCCTCGCCTCCCGCGGGCCCCTCCGAGCATCCCGCCAGGGCCAGCGCGGCCGTCCAAATCATCCAAGTCGTACGCTTCATCGCTTGGATTCAGCATGGGGGACCGCAAGGGCCGCGACAATTGCCGCAATTCGGTATTTTTCGGGGACGATCGAGCGTTCGGAGGCACGCGGTACGTAGCGCTACGTACCGCGGTTGGTAGGCTGCCGCGGTGAAGCGTCGGACGCTGCAGCGAGTCGGTCTCGCCGCCCTGTGCACCCTGGGTCTGTTGTGGCTCCCGCCCTGCCCCCACGACGAGCCACCGGAGCGCCCAGATGAGAGCTTCGCCTGGAACGCCAACGAGATGTTCGAAGGGCTGGCCGCGCGCTTCGACGCGAACGAGGCGTGCCCGGACGACGTGCAAGCTCGTGCGAGCGCGCTCGAAGCCGAAGCGGATGCGCTGGGCCAGGCCGCTGCGCCACCGACCGACACCCGATGGGACGCGCTTCTTCAGGGGCTCTTTGAGCTCACGGCGGACATCGGCCGCTGCAAAGACGCCGGGCCGCGCTTCCTCGCGGTTCGCAACGCCTTGTGGACGAACGCGAAGGCCGCCTCGGTGACTTGGCCCACCGATGAGGTTGGGCGTCAGACGCTCTACCGCGTGTTGTACGGATCTCGTGCCGCGGCCGAAGCCCTCCTGCTTCAACTCCCCGCCGAGCATGCGCCCACGCTCAACCTCGTCGACGCGGTCCCCTCGCAGACGCCCTCGGTCGAGTACGAGGGCGTCCGCATCCACAGCGGCGACCTGCTCGTCTCTCGCGGCGGTGCACCGACCAGTGCCTTCATCGCCCGCGGCAACGACTACCCGGGAAACTTCAGCCACGTCGCCGTCGTCCACGTGGATGAGTCGGGTGAAGCCAAGCTGATCGAGGCCCACATCGAAAAAGGCATCGCCGTCGCGACCCCCGATGCCTACTTCCGCGACAAGAAGCTCCGGGTTCTCGTCCTCCGCATGCGCCCGGACCATCCGGTGCTCGCGGCCGACCCGATGATGCCGCACCGCGCCGCCCAAGCCGCGCTCGCCGACGCCGACGCGCGGCACATCCCCTACGACTTCGAGATGGATTTCGCCGACCCCCAAGAGCAGTTCTGCTCCGAGGTCGCCTCCACCCACTACGCCGACCTCGGCGTCACGCTGTGGAAGACGTTGTCCTCGTTTTCCTCGACGGGCCTCGCCAACTGGATGGCCGCGTTCGGCGTCACCCACTTCGAGACTCACAGCCCGTCCGACCTCGAGTATGACCCCGCGCTGTCGGTCGTCGCCGAGTGGCACAGCCGCGACACCCTGCTGGACGACCACTTGGACAACGCGATCATCGACCAAATGCTCGAGGAGGCGCAGGAGGGCGCTCCCTTGGACTACAGCTACGCCAAGCTTCCACTCGCGCGACTCGCCAAGGTGTACAGCGTCGTCCTCAATGCCTTCGGCAAGGTGGGTCCGGTGCCCGAAGGGATGAGCCCGGTGGTGGCCTTGCGAGCGACGTGGCTCGCGGACGAGCACGCCGCGCGGAAGGCCAAGCTGAAGGCCGCAGTGACTGCGTTCGAACAGGAGCGCGGGCGACTGCCCGCGTACTGGGAGCTCGTCGCATTGGCCGCCGCCGATGCTCCCTAGAGCGTGACGTCACCGTAGAATCGGATGGCTGCGATCTTCCCGTTCTCCCATCGCTCCACGACAGCTTGATGCACGTCCACCTTCGGGGTTCCGGTGTGCTCCCAGTGCATCTCCACTTCGTAGAACACGGTGCCGTTCCCATCTCCGTGGTCGTCAACCGCAGTGGCGAGCACGCGAATCCCGTGGAACGCGGTCACGCCCTTGACGTACTCCGATTCGGCGGCCGCGATGGCATCACGTCCATGCGCCGGCGCTTCGTTGTTCGTCCGCACCACCACATCCGGCGCATAGAACTTCTCGATCGGTCCAACAAAGTCTCCCTTCTCGAGGGCCACGATGATCTCTTGGTGCAGGTCAGCGAGTTTCATTCGTTCGTTCTCTTTCGGTTTTCGAGCCGCGGAAGCACCACCCTGTAGGGCGAGAAGCCTCCATCAGCCTCGTTCAACCGTTAGATGCGCGGCGGCGGAAACTCTTACCCCCGGCCGGGTCTTTTTCGGTCGGCCCACGGCGTAGGGCGCGGAGGATTGAGGCCCCCCCGACGCGGCGACCGCACTCAGCTCAGGTCGATCGGCTGCTGGCAGAACGATGCGTCGCCAAACGTGTCCACGGAGTGTCCCATCGTCGCGCAGATCGTCGTGAGCATGTCGTTGTAGTAGCGGCGGTTTCCCCCCCCGTCGCCGACCTGCATGAAACGGCCTCCGCGAACGCCAACGCCGTCGCCTCCGGCTGCGATCCACAAGATCCGGTTGGAGTCGTGGTTGCGTCCCATCGGGCGGACGTAGAGCACGAGTGTGTTGTCGATGAGGGGTCGCCCGTCGACGTCGATGGTGTCGTGGAGCTTGCCCAGGACTTCGGCGAAGAGTTGGGTGTACGCGCGTTCCTTGGCGAGACCGAGCTCGATGCCCTGAGCTTGCGACAGCCCGGCGGAACCCGCTCCGTCGATGCCGTCGAAGGCGTGGCAGATCGCGTGCGCGGTGTAGTTGCTGTTCACGCCGAGCTCGGGCCACTGGGGCCGGGTCTCTCCACCGAACGAACCGAGCTGAAGGGTCGCGAACTGAGCCGCGCCACATGCGAAGGCCTGGGTGATGATGGAGGCATGGTCCCGCACGACCATCGGAGCGTTGGCGTGGTCCAAGAAGGCATAGCCCGGGATGGCGTCGGGCTGCGAGCAACCCGAGTTGGCCCCGCTGATGAGGTCGAGTTCGAGCGCACGTACGCTCTCGAGGTGCGCCTCGAGTCGCTCTCGATCGGCTTTGGGTGTGCGGGCCTTCATCGTCTGAAGGTCCTGGGCAATGACGTCGAGCACGCTCGTACGGCGTGCAAGGACTTCGGCCGCGAGACCATCGTCGAGCCCTTCTCCGAACACCTGCGTGTACGCATCGACCGGATTCTGAATCGGCGTGACCGGCTGGTTCTGGCCGGTGTACGACCAGTAGCTCTCTCCGAGCGCGAACCCAGAGATGTTGAACGCGGTGTTGAGCACTCCGATGCCCAGCTCCTGCGCAAGGTACTGGTCGACCGAGATCCCCGATGCGCTGTACTGCTCGATCGCTTGTCCGGGTGGAACGTAGCGCTTGCGTCCCGTGAGCATCCCTGAGGTCTGACGGTGCGTGTTGTCGTCGAGGAATGAGATGTTCTCCAAGAAGACGAGGTCGTCACGGTACGGCGACAGACCCTCGAAGATGTCGGGAAGCACTTCGGGCAGCTCGCCCTCGGGCAGCTCGATGCCGCCCGGGCGCCAACCGTCGTAGTTGCCGGACCCGTCGGCCCCCACCAACGGACCGTTCTCGAAGCCCACGAGCAGAACCTTCGGAGGCGCCGCGTCGAGCCCCCCGGCTTGAAGCTCGAAGGACCGCAGGAAGGGGAGCGCTCCCGCGGCAGAGCACGCTCCGCCGAGGAACATGCGACGGCCAAGAAGGGAGGTGTTGAGATTGCGTCGGCTGGTCATCGGTCTTGGTCCTCGTCTAGTTGGAGAAGTCGGTTGCGGCTCGGGAGCGAAACCACGCAGAGCTGGCGACCGACCGGACCAGGGCACGCAGGTCCCCGCCGGTCTCCGTCACCTGGAGCGCGAGTTCGTCCATCGCGCACTCATCGGTCTTGGTGTCCAATCGGCCCGTCGCAAAGCGGGACCACTGCACCGCCATGCAATGCTCGACTTCTTCAGATCCGGCGAGCAGCTGGGCCAGCTCCGTCGCGCCTTCAAACGTGCCCTCGGCACCACCTGGAAACGCCGCGATGATCTCTCCGCTGCTGTCGATGCTCTGCCCGTCTAGTTCCGTCCGATACCGGCCCAGCTCGTCGTAGGCGTTGAAGCCAAACCCGATCGTGTCCATGTAGATGTGGCAGCCCACACACGGGTTCTCCTCCAGCCGATTCACCTGCGGATCGAGTTCGACGTCCGAAGGCGGCGGCAGTGGCTCGAAACACAGCAGGTTGGACCGGACGAACAGGCCCCGGTGCACATCCTGGAAGATCGCGCCGGTCTTGGTCAGGAACCCAGCTTGGGTCAACAACCCGGCCCGCTGGGTCCCGTCGAGCTCGACGCGATCGAAGTCGTTGGCGGGAGCTTCGACCCCGTACAGCGAGGCAAGATCCGAGTCGACGAACGAGTAGTTGGCGGTGAGCAGCGCCTCGATCGTGCCCTCGCCGTCACGGAACACGTGACGGGTGAAACGAACCAGCTCTTCCTGCATCGAGGATCCGAGGCCATCCACCCATACCGGGTCGTTGGACTGAAACGTGTCCAGCTCCGAGGTCCGCGTCCACTGGAGGTGAAAACTCGCCAGCGCGCGGTCGAACCTCGGGTCCTCGATCATGCGTTCGATCTCTGCGGAGAGCGTGTCGTTTTCCAGCAGCGTTGCATCTTCGGCCCGGTCGAGAAGCTCCACGTCCGGACTCGACGCCCACAGGAAGTACGACAGCCGCGACGCCAACGCATAGGGCTCCAGCGCGACGACGCTGGCTGCGGTTTCGAGGCCGGTCACCGGCTCTTCGAGGTATAAAAAGTTGGGCGAGCTGAGCAGCGCCGTGACGAGGGTCTGCAGCGCGACATCAGGCCCGTGTTGGCCGTTCTGGCTCGCCCACAGGTCGAGGTAGCGGACCTGTTCGTCACCCGACAAGGGTCGGCGAAACGCACGGCGGCCAAAGTCGGCGAGGAACGTGTCGATGCACGCATCGGTCGTGGTGTCGCATCCCAGCGATGCCGCGAAGTCCTGCTCGGCGGTCGCCACCGAGATGCTCTCGGCCAGGAGCATGTAGTTGCGGACAACCTCTGTGTCGGCCGGCGCCGTCGTGGATGCGAACCCACCGGCCTTGCCGTCGATGAACAGTTCCAGGCGTGTGATGGCGTCCTCGAGCGCGAAGCCGGGGCCGAAAAGGTCGGTGACCGTGTGGCGATACTGCTCTGCGGTGAGCCGCCGCAGCGGTGCCGCCGAGATTTCCAGCGGCGCGTCGCCACAGGCCGCGTCGACCGGAGAGTCGGGACCGTCCCCGGAGTCTCCGGAGTCCTCGCCATCGACCGGGTCCTCGTCCCCCGCCGACCCGGACGCGTCCGGAGATCCGGCGGTGAGGGCTACATCGGCAGAGAACCCAGAATAGCAGCCACTTCCGAGCACCATGAGGAGCGCAGGGAGGATCAAAATCGAACGAAGGGACATGCGGTCTTTCTCGGCGCAACCGTCGGGTGCACCGCCGCACGCCAAGTAGCCCTCGGACTCGTTTGGTCGGGATCTTTTTTTGTGTGCGCCCGGCTACACAATCCGCCGACGCCGACGCCGACGCAGGCCCAGCAGCGCCAGCAGCAGCCATGGCACGTGGGTCGGACGGGACGGAGCGCAGCCACACCCGGTGCTGTCCCCGGATCCGTCAACACCGGTCTCCCCGCTCGAGGACCCGGCTGATGTGGAGGTCGTTCCCTCCACCCCCTCGCCAGTCCCCGAGGAACTCCCTGCGTTCCCGCCTGACGATTCGTCGTCTCCGGCCTCAGGGAGCTCGGATGTGTCTAGCTCAAACGACGTTGGACGCACGCGAGCCGCGATCATGCCGCCGACCGACGTGCTGTCGGTTGCGACCGGCAACACCTCGAGCACCGCGACCTCACCACGAACCATCGGAGTTCCCACGCCGATGACAAGCCGCGACAACCCGGAGGCCTGATCGTGTTCAGCAACGCACGAGAGCATCACATCGAGCACGCCATCACGAAGCAGCTCCACGCCGGCACATCCATTCGGCTGCAGCGGAGGCGCCCACGCATTTTCGACCTCGAGGATCACGCCCGCTCCGTCGTCATCGATCGTGGCGCCGAGCGGAACGGGAACCTCGAGGGCACCCGCATCCGCCGCACGCCCGTTGAACGAGGCGCGGTAGCTCGACCCCGTGGCCAAGTCGATCGCGGGGCTGCTCGCCCCGGGAGTGAGTCCATCCGCCTCGAGCAGTGCAGCATCAGCCACCACGCTTCCGTCATCACATCCGCAGTCCTTCGCAAAAGCCTCGAACGACTGCGCGTCCCCTGCGGCAAGCACGTCTGCGACCCCGGAGACGAGGTTCTGCTCGAACGTAGCGTTGCCGGCGGCTCCGCCCAGCTCGACCGCTCGCTGAGTTCCCTCGAGGAGGTTGAACGCGAACACGGCATCGGTCGACTCGTTGGCTCCCACCGCCACATCGGTACCGACCACCGTGTTGTGCGCCCAGATCGTGCGCTCCGCCGAGCCAAAGTCCTCGCCGTCACAAAGGCCGCAGCCACGCGTGCCTCGAACGACGTTGTGGTGCACGAGCCAGTCCGTAGATTCCTCGTGGATCGAGATCCCACCGACGAAGTTTCCACCACCGGGCGCCTCAACTTCGACGAGGTTGTCGTGAATCGTGCCGTCGGAGGACGAACGGATGCGGATTCCCTGCACGTGGTTCATCGACGGCCCGTCCTCGCATTCCCGCAGGGCTCGGATGGTGTTTCCCGCGAGCTCGGTGCCGTCGTTTTCGAAGATCACCGCGATGCCGCTCTGCAGCTTGAACTGCCCGCCCGAGCACGTGACGTCCTCGACGACGTTGGCCAACACGGCAGCGTTGGCGGACCGAATGATCTGGATGCCGGACCCGACGGCCCCGCGGACAAAGTTCCCGCGGAGAACAACGTCCTGCGCTGTCAGGTCGTCGAATGACCCAAGTCGGATGCCCGGGCCCGCCGACTGCAGCACCGTGTTGCCCTCGACCCGGACCCCCACCGCGGCCTGCGTCGTGCTGCGCACGTCGATCCCCGGAGATGCCGAGACATCCCGCAGATCGACCGTCAGCCCTCGAATCGTCCAGTGGCTGACGTTGTCGAACACCATCGCGCCGCCCACGATCGGTGCCTCGCCGGGCGCCGGCTCGAGCACGATCGGCTGACCCGCGGTCCCGCTGGCCACACTCGCCGTCGTGGCGACCCCAGCGTATGGGTCCTCGGATTCTCTCAGCAAGACCCGGTCGCCGGGAGCCGCCGCCTCGAGAGCAGGCAGGAGTTCGCAGAACGGAGCGCCCGCAGTGCCATCGCCGGGACACCCTGAATCCGCATCCACGAAGAGGTCTGTCTCTTATACACATCTGACGCTGC
>CAJXVA010000287.1 GCA_913061055.1 uncultured Pseudomonadota bacterium | reverse complement strand
GTGCTGGAGCGACGGATCGCTGTCGCGCTGCTGCCCTGGGCGGTGCTGCTCTGCTTCCACCGGACCCCGAGCGGTGGGGCGGGGGTCGACCATCGCTACCTGGTGCCGATCGTCGCGGTGCTCGGGCTGGGTCTGGGAGGACTCTGGCGCTGGTCTGCCTCGCTGCCAGACAACCGGACCCGCTTGCTTCGGGTGTCGCTCGTCGTGCTGACCGCGGTCAGCGCGGTCCTCGTTTGGTCCCACTTCTTCGCTTGGCGCGGCTGAACCTCTATACAGAACCTCTGTGAGCGCCGACCCCCCCATTCCCGCCCCGGTGAGTCCAGGGGGGGACGACGAAGGTTGGGGCCGCGAGGCGGGCTGGGTCTCCAGCACCTACTTCGCCGAGGGCTTGCCCTACGCGCTGGTCAACAACGTCGCCGACGCGATGTTCACGGTCATGGGCGCGAGCCTGGGCGCGATCGGCCTCACGGCGCTGTTCCACCTGCCGTGGAACCTCAAGTTCCTGTGGGGCCCGCTGCTCGACGCCTACGAGACCAAGAGGGCCTGGCTTTGGATCTGCGAGGTCGTGCTCGGCGTGCTCGTCTTGATGCTGGCGTTCACCTCGGGGAGCGACACTGGGCTCGCGATCGCCTCGGTCCTGTTCTTCGTGATTGCGGTGGCCTCGGCGACGCACGACATCGCGGTCGACGGCTACTACCTCGAGGCGCTCGACGACGCCGGACAGTCCCGCTACGTCGGGCTTCGGGTTGCCGGGCACCGCGTCGCGACGCTCCTCGGATTTGGGGGCTTCCTCATGCTCGCCGGCGTGACGAGCTGGGCTCTGGCGTGGGTGGTCGCATCGCTATTCTTGTTTGGGCTCGCGGTGGGGCACGCCCGGTTCCTCCCTCACGCGGAACCGCGGAAGAAGCCGGTGAGTTCGCTGGGCCGCATGCTCCTGAGCCGGCGCGTGCTGTCGGGGTTCGGGGTCGTGGTGGCATTGGCCGTCCTCGAGCGACGAACCTCCGTCATGGGCTCTGCCCTCGGGGCTGTCGGGGACAGTCTTGCCGCCGTCGCCCCATGGACCACCAAGATCTCCGTCTCGGGCTGGATTGGCATCGCGTTGCTCCTCGCCCTGATGACGGTGTTGGCGATGCTCCCTCGCATCCGCCGGCGCATCGAACGAAGCGAGTCGGACTTCGCTCGGGCCTACGTCACGTTCCTCGAGCAGCCAGACATCGGCAAGGCCTTGGCATTCGTGATCACCTTCAGGCTCGGCGAGTCGTTCTTGCTCAAGATGCGCACGCCGTTCCTCCTCAAGGAGGTGCAGATGAGCGCGAGCGAGTTCGGGCTCCTCACAGCGACGATCGGCGTCGCCGCGACGATTGTCGCGTCGGTCATCGGCGGCCTGCTCATCGCGAAGCACGGGCTGCGGCGTTGGATCTGGCCGTTCGTGTTGGGCCAGAACCTGCTCAATCTGCTGTACATGGGCGTCGCGCTCGGCGAGCCGTCCGAGACCTCGATGGGTGTTCTTGCCTTTGTGATCGTGGCGGAGAACCTTGGGTCCGGCCTCGGCACCGCGGTGTTCATGGTCTACATCATGCGGTGTGCCGCCCCGAGTCACCGCGCGTCTCACATGGCGATCGTCACCGCGGTGATGAGCGTGGGCTTCACGTTGGCCGGGGTGAGCAGCGGCTTCCTGGCTGAGGCGATCGGCTTCGCTCCGTACTTCGGGTTCACGTTTCTGGCGACGCTGCCCTCGATGTTGCTGATCCCCTTCATCCCGCACCTGGACCGACGGCCCGACGCGGCATGACGGCCGGAGCCCGGCGCGTCAAGCACTTGGGGACGGCTCGCTAGCCTGCCCACAACGCCTCGAAACACATCACGGGGGACCGTAAGCGCCACCGCCGGTGCGCGTTGAAGCTGGCGGGCGGGGTGTGCCGGCGGGCGCACGTACCGCCTGCGAGACCCCCGTCGTGCTGGTGTACCCTCGACCCCGAGCCAACTCGTGAGCGCTTCCGTCTCAGTTTTTGTCCTTTCGTCGCTGCTTGCGGCCGCCCCATCTGATGCCCCGGCTGATGCCCAGGCTGATGCCCCGACGGATGACGCGGCGGCTGAAAACGATCTCGTCGAAGTCTCCGAGGCCGACGAGGAAGACAAGGACGAGTACGGCCCCTTCTTCGAGGACGAGGCCCCGAGCGACCTCCAATACCTCGGTCGGGCACGACCGGGCCGACTGCCAGTGCTCTCGTTGGGGGAGGGCGCGTTCTGCTTCGTCGAGGGCACGTACTGCAAAGCCTCGATGATCCTCTCCGCGGACATCGGTGCGGGGATCCGGGCGCCCGCGAGTGACGAGGGCCCCGACGTCCCGTACGCGCAGTTCACTTTCCGCGGCGGCGTTGCCATCCGGCCGTCGATGATTCGTCCCCGCAAGCGAAAGGCGTGGGGCTCTTGGGGGGTCGGCGTGGTGTCGAGCTGGTCCAAAGGCACGGGCGCCGTGTCCTTCGGAGCCGACGATGATTTTGACGACGCCAAATCAACGGACGACACCACGGTGTTCCGGGTCGCGGCGATCAACCAGATGTGGCTGTCCAAACGCAATCACGCGGCCCATCTCGACTTCACGTTTGGCGGTGCCCGGAGCGACGTGCTGACCAGCGGCGTGACGCTGTGGGGAACCCATGCCGAGGTCGGCATGGGCTTCGGGGGATGGGGAGGCCTATTCCTCAGCGGAGACTTCCTCGACCGTGACACCCGGGTGGTGCTTGGCTTCCGCGGGCACGGCATTGCGGCCGGCCCGATCGTCGCCATGGCTCTCGCTGGCCTGGCCGCTGGAGGTGCGCTGTGAATCTCTCCCTCATCCTGACCACGGGCCTGCTCGCGCTTCAACCCGCCGCGGAGCCCGAGCTCCAACGCCCGTCCGGTGCCCCCGCGCAGGACGTGGCCGAACCGGCCGCGCCGGCCGAAGCCGTCGCCCCCGCCGAAGGTGAAGCCGTCGCTGAAGATGTGGCGGCCCCGGCTGAAGCTACCGCTGCCGCACCCGACACTGCAGCAGCCCCGGCCGAAGAGACGACCGAAGTCGCTCCGGAACCTACCGAACCCGTACCCGCCGAGCCGGCCCCTCCCGCCACGGATGGAGAGCGCTACGTCGTCTCCGCCGGCGCTGGAGGTCCGCCGTTCTATGACGACGCGGACACGGCGGCCCTCCGCGCGCGACACGGCATCGAGATCGAGGCCACCGACCGCACCGAGGGCCCACGCTGGCGTTGCCTGATCGCCGATCCCGCTTGTGGTCGCAGCTTTGAGGTCAACGCGCTGGCCGCCTACACCTATCGCGGCCGCCAAGGCAGAGTCGACGGCATGGGAGAAGATCCCCGCTGGAGCAGTGGCCGAGCGCAGTACGACTTCTGGATGAACCTGCCGGTGATGAAGGAGATCGCTGGTGACAAGCTGTTCTCCCGCATGACCCTGGGTCCCAAGGGCGGGCTGATCTTCAGCGATGGCGGCAGCACCTGGGGCAACCTCGGTATGGCGTTCCGCTACTGGATGGGTCGGGGCCGATGGGCGCCCACGATCGAGTTCAGCAGTGCGCTCACCTTCAAGATCGGCGAGCGCGAGCTCAAGGATGCGGGTCTCGGGGAGCCGAAGTGGAAGATGACGCGAGGGCCACTGGGCTTCACCGCGGATGTCGGCTTTGGCTTGGGTGGCTTTGGAGCGATCGTCTTGGGTGGCCAGTACGACAGCCCGCTGGCCCGGGAAGAGATTCCGGACCAGTACCGAACCTCTGCCGGCGGCGCGTTCTTCATTGGCTTCCGCGGCAACATCCTTTGGGGCGGACCCGCAGCGGCAGCGGTCGCCACCCATGCGATCACGCAGCGAACTGTCGAGGCGCCTTAGTACGAGCCCTGCGCGAATGTCGCGCAGCCCGAGCCAGGGGGTTCACTGGCGAGGTGGTGCAAAGATCGGAAAAGCCCGGGACGAGGAAATCGTCTCGGGCTTTGACGCGTTGGGCCCAAGACACCACGCGCCACACCTGGTTTCCGGATGGTCCCGGGCTGTCCGAGTTGGCGTCTTTCCGTGGAACAAAACAAATCTTCAGACGTCTGAACACCCGCCATGCCGAGCACCCCGCGAACTCTTGCCGCCCTGAGCACCCTCGCCCTTCTCGCCATGGCTGGTGGAAACGCTGCTGAGGCCCGCTCCGTGGCCAAAAAATCGATCGCGGTCCAGGCCGCGATGGAGGAGCCGCACATTGTCGACCACAGGGCTGGCGGCTTTGGGATGGCAGCCGCGCCCGATTTCGCGCTCGACGGAAAGCCGATCGGCAGCGGCACGGCGCCAGCTAGCTCCCAGCCGGTCGGCCTGCACGGCAGCAACATCGCGGTGCTTGGTGGGGACGTCATCGTGGCCGATGCCGACAGCGGCGAACTCGTGCGGACCACGCCCGACGGCACGGTCACCGCATCGCTCGCAATCGGCACCGGCGTCTCCCAGCTGGTGCTCGACCCTGACGCCAAGCGGGCCTACGTCGCCGACCGAGGCCACGACCGCGTCGTCGTCGTCGATGTCAGCGATGGATTGGTCGAGGTCGATGCCTTTCGCACGCCGACCGAGCCCTTCGGCCTCGCGCTGAGCCCCGACCGCAGCACGCTGCTGGTCACGGCGGTCGCCGACAAGACCCTCAGTGCGATCGAGCTCAGCACCGGCTTCGAGCGGTGGTCGATGACGGTCGGCCCCGAGCCGCGCGGTGTCGCCATCTCCCCGTCCGGCAACGAAGCCCTGGTCACCTTTCTGACCACCGGTGTCGTGGGCCGGGTCTCGCTCAACAACCAAGACCCTCGCATCGAGTACGTCTCGCTCGACCCCGCGGCACCCCAAGCCTCACCCGGGATGCCCTCCAACGCGAAGCGCTCCGGCGACGAAGGCCGCGGATTCGTCCGCAACGCCTTCGCGGCGATCTACGCCGGCAACGATGTCGCCGTCGTCCCGCACCAGCTCAGCCTTCCGCAGGTCGAGAACCCCGAAGCGATGGGGGACTCCGGCGGATACGGTGGCGGCGGCGCGTTCGCGTCGCCCATCACCCACCGCCTCGCATTCCTCGGCATGCCCGATGAAGGGGAGTCGGGCCGGGTCGGCACCGCCTTCGCCATCACCAACGTTCACCAGCCTCGCGCCGCGACCTACGATGCTGCCTCCGACACGTTGTTCGTCGTCGGGTACGGCTCCGACGATGTCCTCGCGGTCGCCGATGTCTCGCAAGCCAGCGTGCACATGGCTTGGAAGGCGCACGTGCCCAGCGCGTCGGCATGTGGCCCCGAGGGCGTCGCCTACGATGCGGGCGCCGAGGAAGTCGTTGTCTTCTGCTCCTTGTCCCGCACCACCCACCGTATGGCCGGCACCAGCGGTGCTCAGGTCGCCGACGGTCAGAGTGCTCCGCTCACCAAGAGCCACCTGTCCCAGTCGGCGCAGCGTGGCCGCGAAGTCTTCCGCCTGGGCAACAGCACCCGCATCTCCAGCAATGGTGCGATGGCGTGCGCCAGTTGCCACGCTGAAGGCCGTGCCGATGGCCTCACCTGGTTCCTCCAGGGCAACATCCTGCAGACCCCGCTCCTGTCCGGTCGCGTGATGGGCTCGCACCCCTTCAAGTGGGATGGCAAGGACGCGACGATCTCCGACAGCCTCAGCAACACGGTCGGCCGCCTGGGCGGCACGGGAATCACCAAGGCCGAGGTCAAGGACCTCACCGCGTTCTTGGCTGCGATGCCTGCACCGCGCACGCCCTCCGCCGAGGAGCCCGCTGCAGTTTCCCGTGGACAGGCGTTGTTCGAGAGCAAGACCACCGGCTGTGCCACCTGCCACAACGGCCCGCTGCTCACGGACCAGAAGGCTCACGGCATTGCGGAGGATCTTCCGGCCGTCGACACCCCGTCGCTGATCGGTTTGGCCACCAGCGCGCCCTACTACCACGACGGCAGTGCCCCCACGCTCGCATCGCTGCTTCGAGGCAAGGGCAACGTCCACGGCATGGGCCGGCTGTCCAAGCTCGACGAGTCTCAGATTGGGGACCTCGTCGCCTACATGGAAAGCCTGTAGAGCCGTCGCAATCTCGATAGACTTCGGTCCATGCGAATCTCGAGCGCCACAGCGTTGGCGGTAGCGTGCCTCCTGCTCGGCTGCGGTCCCAAGGGCAAGGACACGGCCACGCCTGGGCCGGCGCCGGCGAGCGCACCGTCGGATTCGGACGCGGCATCGAAGAGCGCTGCGGGACCGCTGTATCCCGGGGTCGCGCACTCCGCCAGCATCGATCAGGTCGCAATCGACCCGACAGGGCGCGCGGCGTTGACCCGCGATACGGTCGGTGGCCTTCGGCTGTGGCCCGCGCTCGACGGCTCGGCCGAGCCACAGGTGGTCCCGATCGCCAATCCCCGTTCGATGGCGGTCCTTCGGGCGGGCAAGGAGCGCTTCGTCGTACTGGCCGTCGAGGCATCGGGCGGTGCGCGCTTCGTTTCCATGAGGCCAGACGGTCGCGCGAAAGACGTCGCTTCGCTGCCTCCGTTCAACCCCGTGCTGCAGGTGGCAGCGCTAGAAGGAAAACAAGGCGGTCAGTTCGTCGCCCTCATGAAGGACGGCTCGATTCGTGTCTTCGATCTCCAAGGGGAAGAGCGTGGGGCGTTCGACGAGAAGGGCTTTCAGCCGATCTCCATCCGGACCAGCGCGAACGGCAAGCACCTTCTCGCGCTCACCACGATGGACCGAGTGGGTTCGGACGCGCGGGCCGAGGTCCAGCGCATCTCGGTAGGCGGGACCGCCGAAGCGCCGACGCTCGAGCGCAGCGGGACGCCCCAGATCGTCAAGACCACCGCGGCCATCACCGACACAACGGTCACGTTCTCTCCCGACGGCAGTGAGGTCGCAGTCCTCGCCCGCACCAGCACAAACTACTGGGAGGTCGAGGTCTACGACCTCGGGGCCGACGCCGAGCCCCGAAAGATCCTCGTCAAGTTCAACCAGCACCAACAGCCACACATGGGCTACACCGGCGCGGGCAAGCTGCTGGTGTCCTCCAACGAGGGAACACCATCGCAGCTGGTAGACACCGCCGAGTCCTCGATCCGGCTGCGGACCTCCATCCCTCAAGACTTCAACCACCAAGGTCGCGCCCAGGTGTCCGCCGCCGGTCGTCAGATCCTCGGCTACGGCACGTTCCTCTTCGTCCACGACGTCGACGACCGGCAGCATCGGTTTCTCGGCTACACAGCCACCCAGGGGAGTGGCGTGGGCCTGTCGCCGAGCGGGTCTCACGTCGCGTGGGCGTATGCACAGGGCCCCGTTGTCATCGAGTCGATCGACGGTTCCACCGAGCCCGTCGAGATCGACTACGGCAACAACAACTTCGCGGGGACCCGGGTTCGATTTCTCGACGACGACCACGTGGTCATCATCGATTCGACCGGCGAGGTCACGCTGTGGCACTGGCCCTCACAGACCACGATCGGCCGAGCGGGCACCATGTCGAACGTCCGCAACGTACACATGGACCCGGCGCAAGGCCTCCTCGTCCTCGAGCGTCACACCAACGAGGCCTGGGTCTACGAGGTCAGTGCCCAGGATGGATTCGTGGGTCCGTACATCGTCGGGGACACGTCCCGGTTGGGCATCGTCCGACCGAGCGCTCCCTCCGACGTCATCCTTTGGAGCATGCAGGCATCCGTCACCAAGACGCGCGAGTTCACACTCGACCAACTCCGCGCCGACATGACCACCGCAGAGTCGGATGCGCTGGCCGTCAACCTGGAGGCCGGCCAGTCCCCCCCGCTGGCCGTTGACCCGCAGGGCCGGCAGTACGGCGTGCGTTGGAATGGGAAGGCCCTCGAGCTGTTTATCGTGCGGGGCAAGGAGACGCTGGGATCGAAGGCGATGTCGACCAACGACATCAACCAGATCCTGCCCTCGCCCCAGGGAGATCGCTTCTTGGCTGTCCTCAATCGCTCGGGTGCGGTCAGCGTGGCCATGCACGACACGGAGACGATGGAGACGCAGTGGAGCTACGCCACAGGGGTGTTCAACTCCGACACCGCGTGGAGTGACGACGGTCGCTACGTCGCATTTTCGGCGAACACCGGCGCCGTGCTCCTGGACGCTGAAACCGGGGAGCCCGTGCTTTCACGGTGTGGATTGCGGTTTTCAGCGTTGGGCGCCCCCCCCAGTACGGCTTTCGCCGCGCCGAACCAGAAGAGCCTCTGCGAGCTGTGAGCCTGCTCCCGCGTCCCCGGCGGCATCGGGTGCGTGTCACTGACGTGTCACACCGAACCGGGAGTCCGGCGTTATGGTGTGGCTCTTCCCATGAGCGGGACCATTCTCATCGTCGATGACGAGGCCGACATTCGGTCGACCGTGGAGTTCAACCTCTCGCGCGAGGGGTTTCGAACGGTGACCGCGGGGCTGGGCCGTGAGGCAGTCGAACGCGCTGGCGACACGCCGCGGCCGGATCTGATCGTGCTGGACCTGATGCTCCCGGATATTTCGGGTACCGAGGTCTGTCGTCAGCTCCGTCAGTCCCCGAAGACGCGCAGCATTCCGATCCTGATGCTCACCGCCAAGACGGACGCCATCGACCGCGTCGTCGGTTTCGAGGTCGGGGCAGACGACTACGTCACCAAGCCGTTCAGCGTGCGAGAGCTGGTGCTCCGGGTGAAGGCGATTCTCCGCCGATCGGGAGCCGCGGAGGAGCCCACCGAGAGCTTGAACATCGGCGTCCTTCGCATCGATGTCGAAGGTCACCGAGTCTGGATCGACGGGGAGGAGGTCGTGCTCACGGCGCTGGAGTTCCGCCTGCTCACGACGTTGGTCAAGCGTCGCGGACGGGTGCAGACCCGTGAGGCGCTCCTCAGCCACGTCTGGGAGATGAGCGGCGACGTCACCACCCGTACCGTCGACACCCACGTCCGGCGCCTGCGTAAGAAGCTGGGGCCCGCGAGCGAATACGTCGAGACCCTGCGCGGCGTCGGCTATCGGTTCCGCCCCGAGGTTCCGACCTCCTAGGCCCCATGTCCCTGGGTTTCCGCGGCAAGCTCTTCTTGCTGGCGGCGCTGATGATCGCTACGGTCGTCGGCTCCGTCGGATTCTACGTCGAGCATTCGGTCGAGTCCTCGCTCCGCTCGCGTCTGGAGCTGGAGCTGTATCGGCACGCGAAGAACACCGGCGTCTTGTTGGAGCACCGTGTAGACGGTGATGACCTCGACGCCGTCGCGGATCGCGTTGCCGATGCGACGCGGTCCGAGATCTGGATCTTCGACCTCGAGGGACAACCGGTCGGAAGCTCGGTCTTGGCACCGCTGGAGCTACAACAGCTGGCGCAGGTCTCTGCTGACCCCGAACTCGAGCAAGCGCGTCAGACCGATCGGGGCATGGACGTTCGTACCGACGGCGAGGGCAACCGACATCTCTACGTCGCCGTGAAGGTCGCGGCGCCGCAGCAGGCTGTGCTCGTGCGGGCCTCTGCGCCGTTGGCAACGGTTCAGCAGACGCTGGCGCAGCTGCGCATTGCGGCGGTCTTGGCTGGAATCGCGGGCCTCGGAATCGCGGGAGTCCTGCTCACGGCCGTGGGAAGTCAGGTCGAGCGTGCGCTCAAGCCGGTCGTCTCTTCCGCCGCTGCGGCCAAAGCCGCCGAGCCGGGGGACGGTGAGTCCGGGCATGGCGACGACGGACCGCAGAGCCTTCGCACGGTGGCGGTGGACCTCGAGCGCACAATGGGAGCGCTCTCGACCGAGCGCAACCGGTTTGAGGCGGTGCTCCAGACGCTCGAGCAGGCGGTGCTGGTGCTCGATGCCGACGAAAAGCTGATCACGGTCAACCGCGCGGCGTATCGGCTGTTGTCCCTCCCCGAGCGAGCGGTGGGACGGAGTCTCTTGGAGGCTGTTCGTGTTCCCCAGCTCAAGGCGCTGGCCGCCGCGGCGGCTGAGGGAGGCACACACCACGATGAGTTCGAACTTCCCTCCGGCCTGCGAGTCGACGTGCGGGCCACGCGTCACGACGACGAAGGCGTGGTCATCGTGGCGCAAGACATCACCGAGGTTCGGCACCTGGAGCGGGTGCGCCGGGATTTCGTGGCGAACGTCTCGCACGAGCTCCGAACGCCGATCAGTGTCATTCGTGCCAACGCCGAGACGCTTCTGGACGGGGCGCTCGATGAGCCCAAGGTCGCGCGCAAGTTTGTCGAGGCCACCCACCGCCATTCTGATCGCCTGGGCCGGATTGTCAGTGACTTGCTCGACATCTCCCGTATCGAGGCCGGCCGTTATTCGCTCAACCCCGCCAATCTGAACGTTGGAGACGTGGTGGATCAGGTCCTGGACCTGGTCGAATCGAATGCGACCGAGAAAGGGATCGAGCTTTCGGTTACGATCGAGCCCGAACTCGACATGTACGCCGACCGCAAGGCGATGGAGCACATCCTCATCAACCTCGTCTCCAACGCGTTCAAATACACGCCGGAGAACGGCAAGGTTGAGGTGACCGCCCACGCTCCCACGCCCAACAGGGTCCGCATCGAGGTGCTCGATGACGGCCCGGGTATCGACCCCGCGCACCGTGAGCGGATCTTCGAGAGGTTCTTCCGCGTGGACTCGGGCCGCTCACGTGACATGGGCGGCACCGGTCTGGGGCTGTCGATCGTCAAGAACCTGGTCGAGGCCCAACGCGGCGAGGTCGGAGTCGATCCTCGAAGCCCGACCGGCTCGGTTTTCTGGTTCACCCTTCCCGCCGCACGCCCCACGAGCTTCGAAAACGAGACTCCGGAGGCAGCAACGTCATGAAGACGTGGCATTGCGGTCACTTTGAGGACGACGGAGTTTGGCAAGATGCTGGGCGGTGCTCCCTTTGACCCAAGTCACGCGGAAGTTCGAGACCGAACTGAGTAGTCTCCGCGAGGAGTTGCTGCTCATGGCGGGCCGCGTGGAGGAGATGATTCACCGCGCAGGGCGCGCGCTCGTGCAACGGGACGTGAAGCTGGCCAAGGAGACGATTGCCCTCGACCGGGCGGTCAACCGCGCCGAGGTCGATATCGACGAGCGCTGCATCGACATCCTGGCTCGGTTCCAGCCCATGGCCAAGGAGCTCCGGTTCGTCACTTTGGCGATGAAGATGGTCACCGACTTGGAGCGGATCGCGGACCTCGCCGTCAACATCTGCGAGCGGGCGATCGACCTCAAGCGGGCCGACCGCATCGTCGTGCACGCTGACATCCCGCTGATGACCAGCCTCGTTCAGCAGCAGGTGGCCGGGGCGATCGATGCCTTCGTCAACGGCGACCCCAGCAAAGCTTGGGAGGTCCTCGAGAACGACGACGAGGTCGACCTGCTGTATCACCGGGTGTTTGAAGACACGTTGGAGCGCATGCGGACCGACTCCGAGCAGGTCCACCAGCTGATCCATGTGCAGTCGGTGGCGAAGTGGCTCGAACGCATGGGCGACCACAGCACGAACCTCGCCGAGCTCGTGATCTTCATGATCGAGGGCCGGGACATCCGGCACCCTGGATCGTAGGTGGGCGTCCGCAATCTCGAAATCCGACGGGGCCATGTCATCGCCCCGAGCCTGGCTGCGAATGAGCCGGGCAATGTGGAATCCCACCGGAACCAAAGCCCTGGTAGCGCTGACTGTCGTCCTCTCCATCTCGGCGTGCTCGGGCACGGACCGCCCTTCGGAAAAGCAAGGCTCTCAGGCCGCTGAACGAAATGGTGATCTTGGGCTTGCGCGCCCCAACACGGTGCAGGACCCGGTCTTCCTCGGTGAGCCCTTGAACGCCGTCGCCTACTTTGAGACCGACGTATTGGGTCAGGGGAACAGTGAACTCGAGCAAAGCCCGGAGAAGCTCTTCCTACGCTCCTCTGTGACGTTTGGAGATCGGCTGTGGGAGCGCACAGCGCCCAACCGATTCGAACTCGTCGGCACCAATGGTGTGATCGCGTTCGAGTTTCAGTCCGACTTCAGTGAAGCGCGCCTCATTCGTGGACAAGACAAGTCGGCCCCGTTCAAGTTCGTCGGACCGCTGGCGGATAGGCGGCGCAAAGCAGGATTCACCGCCGTCGCTGCGATGTCCGGAAAACCGCCGTTGCCTGCGCTGGTCAGTTCCCTCCAGACGGTCCCCGGATTCTTTCCGCTCATCCTCATCCTTCTGGAAAGCCAGATCGCGCATGACGATCCCTGCCCGAATCTGGAGTTCTGGTGCGAGCAAGAGGCAGCCGCCTCCTGCCGTCCGCAATCCGCGATCGTCGACCATTCGTGCGTATCCACCCCCGAGCAAGGGCTGATCTCCGAGTCTTGCACGTACGCGTGCGAGGGCGGCGGAGGCGGTGGTGGCGGTGGTTCCGTTTCCTGGTGGTGGCTTGTGGCCGCA
>CAJXVA010000286.1 GCA_913061055.1 uncultured Pseudomonadota bacterium | reverse complement strand
CACTAGATCGCTCGTCGGCAGCGTCAGATGTGTATAAGAGACAGATGCACCGTTGCAACAAGGCACCGCGGGGGCCGGTTTCCCGGACGTTGCACTGACCGTCGATGGGTCTCGAGCGACCGTGACGCAGGGCGGCCAGGTCCAGGTCTTCGAACTCGACGCGACGCTCGACGCTCGTCCCGTGCCGGCCGAAGCATCCGGCCCGGCCGAAGCACCCGGCCCAGGCTGACTCGGCTCGCCGGTCTCGCGCCTCAGGGCAGCGCCGCGAACGTCTGCGGTTCCGCGACGTCGACGAGTTCGAGCCCGTACAGCACCCCGCGGTTGGACGTGGCGTACACGCGCCGCAGCACCGGGTCGAAGACCGGGGCGCTGGAGATCCCACTTCCGGGATCGAGACGAGCGAGCAGCTCGCCGGTGGCTCGGTCGAGCGCGAGCAACCCCGACTCGTTGTGCGCGACGTAGACGGTGTCGTCGATCACCAGCGGCGAGCTCAGCACGCCAGGATCCACCTGGGTTCGCCACAGCAACTGGCCGTTGCGGTCCAGCGAGAACACGCCCTCGAGCGACGACGACCCAACCAGGTCGCTCCCAGCGACCCATGCGAGGTCTCCAGCAGCGCGAACGTCGAACCGCCACAACTGCGAACCATCCTCGAGATCCAATGCGTACACGCCGGTTTGCTGCCCGGCGACGTACAAGCGGCCGCCCGCTTCGTCGAGCAACGGCGTGGAGTCGCAGTCCGCGAAGTCTCCACCTTGAGGTGGTGCCACGGACGCAAGCCACAGCGCCTCGCCAGACCCGGCATCGAGGGCAGCGACCTTGCCGTTGCCAAACCCGGTGTACAATCGTCCGCCATCGCTGCTGGGTTGGTACGTGAGGCCCGCGTAGCCAGAAACGGTGAACCCCGCCTGCAGTGGTTGTTCGTACTGCCAGCGCCAAGCGCCGGTGCGCAGGTCCAGGCCGAAGACCTGCTCGCGAGAGTTCGAGACGTACACGACGCCCTCGGCGATGACTGGTGCGCGCCTCACCTTGCCGTCGGTGGCGTAGCGCCAGAGTTCTTCTCGGGTCCGGAGGTCGACCGCGATCTCATCCCCGTTGTCCGTCCCGACCAGAAGCAAGTCCTTCGGAGCATTTGCATCGGACTCGACCGGGGCGCCTTCTCCCTCGCCTTCGGTTTGACGGGGAAGGTCGACCAGCACCGGAGAACTCGCCACCGCGCCGCCAAGCGGGAGTTCCCACAGAACCTCACCGGTGGGCATGTCCAGGGCCAGCAGCGTGCCCTCGCGGCTGCCCACGTACAGCAGCTGCCGGGGGTGGTCGAGCGCGACGGTCCCGAACTCGTCGGGACGCATGATGAAGTTGTCCGGGACGGTGACCTGCTGGGTCATCGCCACGCGAAACACCGCCCGAGCGGCGTCGCTGCCCTGAGCGTGGATCACTTCGACGCGACCGGTCGGGCCACAGCCCACGGACAACGCAATACACGCAGCAAGCAACGATCGCTCCAGGCGCGACACGTTCAGCCTCCCAGTCCCGGGGGCAAGCCCATGCCGCCGAGGCCGGCAGCGTTCTTCTTCGCTTCGTCCGGGACGAGGTCGGGCGCGAGCTCTTCGAGCCGTGCCACAACGGCGTCACGAGCAAGGGAATCCTGATCGAGCGGATACTCTTCGACGTACGCCTTGTAGGTCGTCAGGGCCTCTTCGGCCTTGCCTTGTCCCTCGAGCATCCGAGCCTTGTGGAACAACGCCTGGTCTCGGTAGAAGGCGCCGGCATCGGGAGCCATGGTGTCGAGTTGGGCAAGCGCGCCCTCGACGTCCCCTGCGGCCTCCATCGCGAGAGCCAAGCCCTCGTGTGCGAGGAAGGCCAGCGGGTGGTCGGCCTGTCCCTGGAGGAACGACTCGTAGCCCGCCTTGGCCTCGGGGAACTTCCCGCTCTGCATGTGACGCGCGGCCTCGACGAGCTTGCCGGCGGTCGCCGCATCCGTGTCGCTCATCTTGCTGCTGAGCTCGGCCAAGGTGTCGTCAATCGACTTGGCCCGAGCGCCCTCGTCGGCGAAGACCGGGTTGGGCGGGGGAAGCTTTCGGTTGTCGTACTCCCCGGTCGCGTCGATACGCGCCCGAGAGCTGGCGGCGGTGGCCGAAGCCAGTACCCGGGTCGCCGCGGCGGCGTCTTCGGAGACCTTGCCGCGGTACCAGACAACGCCGGCGATGATGCCCGCGACGAGCACGATGGCCCCGATGACGACGGGCGCTTGAGTCAGCGCTGTCTTGCCGGCCTTGCGGACTCCCGCCTGAAAGCCGTCTTGCTCCTCGCCCTTGACCTGCTTGCGTTTGACGCGAGCCCGGTTCCACTTGGGGAGATCCATGCGCTCGCCGTCTTTGGACTCGCCTCCGGGTGAGTCCGCGGCAGAGTCTTCGGCAGATTCGGCGTCACTGCCGGACGCGCCGGTGGAACCGCCACTGGCGTCGCCGGCGGTCGCCTCGTCTTCGGGGCGTTCGTCCTTGTCGCTCACGATTGGGCCTGCATACCCAAGCCGCCTGCCCCTGTCCACCGAGGCGGTGCGAAAGACGCGTGCCTCGTGGGCCTGCGCACCTGCGGTATAACCAGATCCGTGTCTCGTCCCCGTGTGATCGCCGCGCGCCTGTTGGGGCTGGCGGCGGCGTTGGGCGTGTCCACCACCCACGCGGCGCCGCCAGACCCCCTGGAACCGCCGCGCCGGGATCCCAACACGGCGCCGTTCATGGCCCCCAAGCACGGAGGCGCATCCCCCGACGGGACGCGCACCTACGCCAACGAACACGGCCCGCGCTGGGGGCACCGGGATCGGGTCCGGCTCACCCTGTCGCCACTGTTCGCGTCCTTGCGCACCCCCTTGGCGGGGAGATCGGACTCCGCCCTCGATCCCCACCGCGGCGCCGGAGCGCAGTTCGATGTCGACGTCCCGATCTGGCGGCCGATCTGGCTGCGCATGAGTGGGGCGTACTCCGGGCATCGCCTGCCCGCCGCGTCCGCTCGAAACGAAGACGAAGCCTTCGAGCCCACGGCCGCCGCCGGCACGTTGCACATCGGACATGCCGCGGCCGCCCTGCTCTACGCAATGGACCGAGGCCGACTCCAGCCGATGCTCGAGGTTGGGATCGGACCCATGTGGGCGCGCACGCCCAAAGGCGTTCTCGATGGCCAGCCTGGACAGGCATGCCTGGGCGGAACGGTCTGCGAGATCGGACTGAGCTGCGATGTCGAAGCGAACGTCTGCCGACCGGCGACCACCTTCGTGGTCCACGGGGGGGTCTCGCTCGATGTCGAGGTCACGCGGCGCACCTCGGTTGGCCTTGGTCTGCGGTACTTCGCCCTGCTCTCGAATCCCCAGGTCTACCCGGTCTACGTCACCGCGGCGCTCCGGTTCGGCCTGCGGTTCTGATCCGGACACGCTCGGGTGCCCCTGGCCCCAGCCAAACCAGGAGAAACGCCCAACTGCCGAAGCAGCTGGGCGTCCTTCGCGGAGCCGTGCGGGGACCCTAGGCGGGGAGTCCGGGGCAGTCGACGATCTTGTTCGGCGACAGCTGGCAGGTCGCGCTGACTTGCGCGCCACCGGGAGCGGGGACGCCTTCGCGACGGTTCACGCGGAACTCGAGGTTCCATCCCTCGTCGATGCAGGCCTGCTGCATGTCGTCGTCCTCGCTCGCGGTCGTTCCGTTCTGGTCGACCAAGTTGACGAAGCAGACGTCAGCACCCTCGGGAACCGAACCGCCATCACCACACTCGGGGATGTTCTCGTCGATCGTGCCGGACCCGTCGTTCGAGGTCTGGGTAAGGGTACACAGCGGCTGAAGGCCTTCGCCAACGGCGTCGGTGTCGGCGACACATGCGGGCATGCAAGCCGGCTTGAGCTGGTCGCGAATCGACTCCGCGATGGCGCCCAGAGCCGGGCCGTAGTCCGTGCTGCAGACCGAGAACAGGTTGTTGTCGTCGTCACCGACCAGGAACGTCTCGGCGAACTCTCGCAGGCGCACGGGCGGAACCGCCTCGGCGACCTGGCTGGAGCAGCCCTGCCCAATGCCGAACTTCGCCTGGAAGCTGTCCGGGTTGGTCGCGTCGGGACCCTCGGCGTAGCTGAGCTGCTGGATCTCGGGGTAGTTCTCGGGAACACCCGCGATGGCGGAGACGATGACCTCCTGCCCAGGGTTGCGGACCTTCTTGTCCGCCTCGATGTCCTCCACGAAGGTCGTGTACTTCGACAGCGGGTACAAAGACGCGAGTTCGTCGTCGCTGGTCTCGTTGCCATCAACATCGAGGTTGATCGAGGAGCACTGGTCGGAGTCGAGCCCGAAGTCGCAGCTGACACCTGCGTTCCAGCACACCGCCGAGGTGGGCGACTGCTGCACATCGGGGAGCGACCAGAAGGCCTGGTTGCCGACGCCCTCTTCGCCGAAGACCGTGTTCTGAAGCTCGCGGTTGAACGAGCAGTCGGCCTCGTCGGTCACAAACACGATCGACAGAATCGCGTTGTCGCGGAGGAAGCCGGACTGGTTCTGACCGCTCATGCGAGCGAGCCGAAGGGCTTTCCACATCGACTCGAGGTGCGACTCGAAACCGCAACCGTTGATGCCCTGCGGTCCGAAGCACTGCAGCGCCTGCGTGGTCGTGACGCCGTCGGGCAGGTTCGTGGCGCCCTCGATGTTCTCGAGCCACGGACGGACGGACGGGTTGGGGTCGTCGTCGGTGGTGGTCGGCTGGATCTCGATGTTGTCGAGTTCGCAGAAGTCCGTGCACGCGGTCTCGGCGTCGGTGTCGTCGCCGGAGAAGTAGAAGTCGCCCAACCGAGAGCGGCAGCTCGAGAGCACGAACTGGCCAGACTCAGCGTCGGAGACTCCGGCGCCCTTGCACCAGTAGTTGCTGTCGTCGGTCGTCGTGATACCGAGGCGGTAGTTCGCCTTCACATCGTCCGCTTCGAGCACGCTGACGAAGTTGCCGAAGTTCTCCGAAAGGTTCGCCTGCTCCTCACCCATGGATCCGGAGTTGTCGACGACGAACAGGATGTCGACGTCCTTGTTGACCTCGATCTGGATGCCTTCCATGTCCTCCTGCGTCGCGTCGTACTCGACCCGCTTGAGCGGGTGATCCAGGCAGGCCAGGAGCGTGGGGAGTGCGACGGTCGTCGCGGTCAACAGGCTGAGGCGGGCAATGAGAGAAGCGCGCATAGTCGGGATCCTTCGTCGGCAGAGGTCAGGTCGATACGGTCGGGTGAAAGGGCGGATTCGCTGCGCCGGCCCGAGTGCGGGACGGCGCTTCGGCCACAGGGCTGGACCCCGGACCGCATCTTGTGCAGGAGACTTTATAGCAAGCGAGGGGCCAGGGAAACCTTCGTGGAAACGGCGACTTGGAATCCGTCGCTCGCCCGGATGACAACAGAGTTGGCCAACCGGAGTGCTGCCATGGCAACCAAGTTGTCAGGCATCGATCCACGGGCATTCGATCTGCTCGTTCTCCGAAATGCTGCATGTGGCTGAAATCGCGCTCCCCGGCACCCGCGGGACGCCAGCGCGGAACAACGGCTTGAACTCGGCCCCCGCACGGGCCTCGACGCAGTCCTCAGCTCGCTCCGCGTCAATCGCGACGTGCACGCAGGTGTCGACCCCCTCGGGGAGCGTGGCAGATCCATCGGCCGCGATCTCGCACTTGGAGACCGGCTGCGACGCCTGCCCCGGCGCTTTCTGAGAGAAGATGCAGTCATTCTCGGCCCCGCCCGCGAGACAGGTCTCGACACAGGCGGGCTCGAAGCTCTCGATCAGGGCTTGCGCTGCCGTCTCGAGCGCGGGTCGGTAGCTCTGAGCGCAGACCGAGCTGACGTTGCTCCCCTCCTCGGGCGCGAACGCCTCCGCCAATTCGAGCAGGCGGACCGGTGGGACGGCAACTCCGAATGCGCTCTCGCACCCGGCGTCGACGCCGAAGTCATCCGCGTACGGGGTCTGCGCAGAGTATTGAACCGGCACTTCGGGGTACCCGGTCGGCACGCCGGCGACGACGGAGACCATCACCTCGAGATCGGGAATGCCCGTCGCCTCTCGCTTGTGCGCCTGAATGCTCTCCAGCAGCGCGACGTAGTCCTCGACCGGCTTCAATACCGCGTCCTCACCGGGCACGACGTTGCCCAGTACATCGACATTGGCCGAGGCACAGTCGAGGGATCCGTCGTCCGCGGTGGTGCACCGAACGCCTGCATCCCAACACGCCGCACTCCCGCGTTCGCGGACCTCGTCGGGCATCGTGCCCTGCGCAGAACAATCGGCTTCATCCGTGACGAAGACGACCAGCAGGTTCGCGTCGTCGCGCAGGAAGCCGAACTCGGTCTCCCCGCTCGAGTCCGTCCGAACCAGCGCCCGCTGCATGGCCCGCAGCGGACCTTCGAATCCACACCCGTTGACGCCTTGGGGGCCCATGCACGCGAACGCCTGCTCCGTCGAGACCCCCTCGGGCAGGTTCTTCGCCCCCAGGACGTTCTCAATCCAAGGGCGCGACGTCTCGTCACCGCCCACCTCGAGCGCCGTTGGCAAGGTCCGCAGGTCGGACAACGACTCCGGGCACAGACTCAAACATGCGCTTTCCCGGGCATCCTCGGCAGGGACGAAGTTGGGCGGGGTGACAAAATCCTCCAACCGGGCCCGGCAACTGGTGGAGACGAAGTTTCCGTCCTCGGGCCCCGTCGCACTGCAGGCTCCGTCGGCGACGTCCGTGGTCGTCACCGCGATCCGGTAGTCCGCTGCGACCTCTTCGTCCTCGAGCCGCTCGATCATCGGCGCAAGGTTGGCCGCGAGGTTGGCCTGCTCGGCCGCCATCGATCCCGAGTTGTCGATGACGAACAGGATGTCCACGTTCCGCAGCGGCGCGATGTTGAGGACAAGCTCCGTCTCCGCGGTGCTCGAGAGTTCCACCACCTTCAGGGGATGGTCGTTGCATGCAGCAAGCGCCAGGAGGGCTGCGAGGGGGACGAAACGCTGGGGGGACGGTCGCGAACGCATGTACGGAGGCACTGCGAACGCCCCGCCAGGGTTCCCACGCCCATGGTTTCGCGAACCTACGCGTGTGCAACCCCGACGCGCACGCGAACAACGTTGGCGATCAGGCTCGGAGCGCGGTCAACCAGGTTGCCGGCTGCATTTTTCACGAAAACGCCGGGAACCTTTCGGCCCCGGCGACGTGATGTGTTCATGCCCCTTTGGGGCAGGGTTCACGAGTTTTGTTTGTGGTCGCCACCTTGGCCGCGACCGCGAACAACGACCCGAATCGGCACACCGCGCAGCATCCACTTCTTCCGGAACCAGCGCAGCAGGTACTTCTCGTACGCTGGCGCCAAGGACCGACCGTGGTTGGCCGAGATCACAAACAGCGGCGGCGACCGATCGGCCTGGGTGATGAACAGCAGCTTCACCGGACGCCCGCGAGACAGCGGCGGCGGGTTGTGGGTGGTGGCCGCTTTGAGTTCCCCGTTGAGGTCCGAGGTCGTCACGCGTTTGCGGAGGGACCCCGCGGTGCGCTTGCAGGCCTCCAGCAACGCCTCCAGGCCCAGAACGCGTCCCTCGCCCGTATCGCGGCCATCGCCAAGCACCGAGGTCTTGACGATGTAGGGGTTCTCCAAGAAGTGAAGCTCGCGCTTGGCGTGGTCGAGGACCTCCTTGGTGCGCTTCTTGTCCGAGGCGATGAGGTCCCACTTGTGCAGCAGCACCACGACCCCCTTGCCGCGCGTGAAGGACATCCGAGCGATCCGCTGGTCTTGATCGGTGACGCCTTCCTCGGCGTCCACGGTCAGCACCACGATCTCGGTGCGCTCCATCGCGCGGATCGACTTGATCGCCGCCAGTTTTTCCTGCGCCCGGGCCACAGAACGGCGCCGGCGAAGCCCCGCGGTATCGATGACCACCCAGTCGTCGTTGCCGTGTTTCATCGGCAAATAGATCGCGTCACGCGTGGTCCCGGGCGTGTCCGAAACGATCACGCGCGAGGATCCGAGCAGACTGTTGACCAGCGTCGACTTACCCGCGTTGGGCCGTCCCAAGAACGCGATGCGAGTGCCCGGCGGGACAAGTTCGACGTCGTCGCCGGTCCCGACCTTCTCCACGATCGCGTCGCACAGCTCGGCGACACCACGACCGTGGGCCGAGGACACTGCGAACACCTCCCCGGCTCCCAGGGCGTACGACTCGGCCACGTCATCATCCCGTTTGGGCGAGTCGGCCTTGTTTGCGACGACCAAGACCGGCTTTCCGCCGCGCCGCAGCTGGTCGGCGATGTCCTGGTCGGTCGACGTCGTCCCGGCCTTGGCGTCGACCACGAAGAGGATCAAGTCCGCCTCTTGCATCGCGATGTCGGCCTGCGCAGAGATGTCGGCCGGGAGCCCGGTGTCGAGACTGGGATCGATCCCGCCCGTGTCGACGACCATGAAGCTGCGGCCTTCCCATTGCGCGACGCCATACATGCGGTCGCGGGTGACGCCGGGGTTGTCCTCGACGATCGCTTGTCGCGATCCGATGAGGCGGTTGAACAGAGTGGATTTGCCCACGTTGGGGCGGCCCACGATCGCGACCAGAATTTCGCTCATCGGTTTTTGTCCTCGTGGTAGCCGAGCGTTTCGAGCTTGCTCGGGTCCCGGGTCCAGTTCTTCGCCACGTCGATTTCGAGACGGAGCTCGCACGGTCTGGCGGTCAGGTTCGCGATACGCACTTGGCTGTTCTCGCGAAGCTTCTTGATCATGCTTCCGCCCTTGCCGATCACCAGCCCCTTCTGGGAGGAGCGCTCGACGAAGATCTTGGCGGCGATCCGGTCGGAGTCCTTGCCCTCTTTGTAGGAGGTGACCACCACAGCGCAGCTGTAGGGCACCTCGTCGAGGAGGTGGTCGAACAGCACGCCTCGAATCAGCTCGGCAGCGTGCCAGCGCATCGGGCGATCGGAGAGCGACTCATCGTCGTAGTAGCGCGGACCCTCGGGGAGTCGTTCGCGCACCTGCGTGCGAAGCTGCTCGAGCCCCTCACCGCTCTCCGCCGAGGTCGGGACGATCGAGTCGAACGGATGCAGTGCACTCATCGTCTCGAGCACCGGAAGCATCAGGTCCCGATTGCTGATGCGATCGATTTTGGTCATCACCAGCGCGATGGGCCGGCCAAGCTTCGCCAGCATCGCGAGCGCCTCGAGTGCGACCTCTCCGGGCTCCCACTCTTGTGCCGCCTCGGCGGTGCGAAGGATCGGTGTCTCGACCAGCAGCAACACCAGATCGACGTCCCGGGCTCCGGCCAGCGCCTGCCCGACCATGTATTGGTTGAGGGCTGAGCGCGCGCGGTGAATCCCGGGCGTGTCGACAAGCACCGCCTGAAAGTTCTCTTCGGTCCACACGCCCAGCAGCTTTTCGCGGGTGGTCTGCGGGTGCGGAGTCGCCACCGCGATCGCCTCACCCAGCAACGCGTTGAGCAGCGTGGACTTCCCGACGTTGGGGCGACCGCAGATCGCAATGAATCCGCTGCGATGCCCGGGGGGCAGCGGCTTGGGTCCAGCGTCGATGGGCTCGTGGGGCGCGTCGGTCATGAGGCGAAGGGCGCAGTCTATGGCCGACTTTGCCGGTTTCGTGCAATGCCGAATCCCCCTTGATAGGTGTGCAGTCATGCGCGCACGTCTCAGTGGAGCGATGGCCTGGGTCGGTGCCAGCCTCGGCGTTCTTGCCGCGGGGGCAGCCTTGGCCTCCCTGTGGCCCGATGGGGGCATCCCGGCCTGGCCGGCGGGCACCCTCGGATTGGCCGCAGTGGCCGCACTGACGTTCAAAGGCGATGTGCGGCCACGCGCGCTCGGAACGCTGTGCGCATGCACCGCGGTGCTCGCGTGCGGGCTCGAGCTGTCTGGGCTCTGGGTGATCGGTGAGGTGCTGTCATGAATGTGTTCAGTTGTCCTACATGTAGGATTTTTGAATTCATCCACGTACCCACGGCAGACTCTCGCCATGAGCGTGAGCCTGGAACGTCGTCGGTCGAGTCGCATCGACAAGGTCTTCCGAGTCCTGATCTCGACCGAGGAGTACGGGGACCAGTGGTTCGTGGCTCGCAACATCTCGTCGACCGGGATGTTCGTCGAGATGCCCGAGCCGCTGCCGCTGCGCTCGAAGGTCATCGTGCGGTTCGCGTTGACCGGGGAGACTCCAGGCGGGATCCACTCGGACTCCGACGCGGCCATCACCGCCATGGCCAAGGTTCAGAATCACTACTACCTGCAGTTCTCCGACAAGGACGGACTGCGCGCGCTGTGTGGCGTCGGGCTTCGCTTCACGCGGTTCCTGCCCGAGGAACACATGGTTCCGCCCGCGCACGCCATGCACTGACGCTCGCGGCTGGAGGTGCCCGATGAACTCGTCGATCCGCACCGCCGCCGCCCTCGGTCTGCTCGTCCTTGCAGCAGGATGTCCGCAAGAGACACCCGAGGTCGAGGTCAATACGTACATCGGCAAGTCGTTCGAACGCACAGATCCGGAGCTGGCGCGCCAAGCCGCGCAGAAGGTCTTTGCCGCGCTGGCCGACGAGTTCGCCGCCAAGACCCCAAAGGCGCCCACGATCGTCGACACGGTGACGACCCACCCGCCGACCACGTCCGAGGAGTTCGAGGAACTCGTGGCCGCGGTCCGCAAGGGACCCTTGGACGAACTTGCAGGGCCCGCTCGGCGGCTCGCGGCCTCCGATCCCTCCCTGTGGCCCGAGATTCGACAGCGGCTCCTCGCGGAGCGAAAGGCGCCCAAGGGCGACTACCGTTCGCTGCTCGGAGCCATCGGCGGAGACGTACCCAACAAGTACGGCTACTTTGCGCGCGCCTGGAAACGAGCGCACGGCCACGACGTCAAGCTCAGCGGGGACTGGTTCGAGGACCTGCTCTCACTCCCGCGCAGCAAGGTGTCCCCTGCCCTGCTCTCGGTGTATCGGGACTGTGTCTTGGAGACGTCGCTGTTGCGCGCAGCGTCGAGCGTTGGCAGCACCGATCCGGAGCAGACCGCGGATGTGGTCGCCGCGCTGCTCGATGCCGCATACCTGCATCGCGGCACGTTCCGCGATGAGGTGGGCCGAGCCTTGGTCGCGGTCGGGGACGAAGCGATTCCGGCTCTGGTCGAGGCGTCGTTGAGCCCCTCGAGGCGCAAACGCGATCAAGAGAAGCTCGAGGTGAAGCGAGCGAAGTACGCCGAACTCATCCTCGACAAGATGGACCGCCTGCACCCCGCACGGGCCACCGAGGCCGTGCAGTCCTCCCCTCGCCTTCTGGCCGAAGTCCTGCAGTCCTACGCGGTCCGCCGTCCGGGCGAAGCCGCTTCGGTACTGCTCGCGTTCAGTGACGATCGTTCCGCGCCAGTTCGCGCCGCCGCTCGGGCATCCTTCGACGCCTACGTCACCGGCCCCGCACCGAAGTCTGCGGGTCGGACGGTCCGGCTCCTCGGTGGCGGTACCGGCAAGGCGCTGGCCTACCTAAACTACCGAGACCGGGCGCGGCTCGCCCTTCTCGAGCGGCTCACAGAGCAGGCACCGGATCTACTCGAACCCGAGTGCGAGGTCGTGTCCGAGACCGGCAAGCTCGACACGAAGTGTGAACAACAACCCGCGCGCCACGCCAAGGCCTACATGGGCTGGCTCGACGCTCGTCGTGCGAAGGCCCAACGCACCGCCATCGACTCGGCATTGGCCAACGCGGACCTCGATGTTGGCGCCGAAGCCCTCGACCGGCTCATCGCCCAGGGCGAGCTCGCTGAGCCGGTTCGGGTCGCGACGTTCTTCGCCGACTACGCATCGCAGCTGCGGGACGAGAGCCCGAAACGCGCCGCCGCCCTGTACCGCAAAGCATCGATGTTGCTTCGCGATCAGGACCGCGATCGTTCCGCGGCACTGCATGCCGACGCGCTCGCCGTCGAAGCCTCCCTCGAATACCTCCCCAGAACCGGGCGGCTCATGCTCATCGATCGAGCGCTCGAAGTTCGCGACGACCCACAGCTGCGGACCAGCCGTGCCGCGCTCGCCTCGGCGCCCGCGTTCGAGGCGAGTTCCGTCGGCCGTGTACGTCTGTGGGCAGGCGCCGGACTCGTCACCGCGGTGCTGCTCGCGTGCGGACTGCTCGGCGGACCGCTGCGCCGACGACTGAGGCTCTGAGGCCAAGAGCCCGGGCCGCGGGCTACGACGGGGGAGCGGGCAGCCCCTTGAGCGGATCGCGAGGCGGCTTGGCGGAGCGGATCTTCTTTTTCTTCGGCGCCGACTTTTTCTTCTTCGTCGAGGCCTTCTTCTTGGGCGCTGGCTCGGGCGTTGCCTCGGGCTCGGGCTTCACCTCGGGCTCGGGCTTCACCTCGGGCTCGGGCTTCACCTCGGGCTCGGGCTTCAC
>CAJXVA010000285.1 GCA_913061055.1 uncultured Pseudomonadota bacterium | reverse complement strand
AGACAGCGCCGAAGGGGACGAAGCCTGCGATGCAAGCGACCTTGCCGGTGCGACGTGTGTTTCGCTTGGGTTCGCCGGCGGTGCGTTGCAGTGTGCCGGCGGTTGCGAGCTGGATACGTCGTTCTGCACTCAGTGTGGTGATGGCGCGCTGCAGTTCGGGGAGTTCTGTGATGGGGCGGCCTTTGCGAACGAGTCCACCTGCGCGGACGTTGGCTTGGGCACCGCCGACGAACCGCTGGGGTGCACCGAGGCTTGTGGGCTCGACTTCGCGATGTGCAGTGCGTGTGGCGACGGCATGCTCAGCCCTCCCGAAGAGTGTGACCCGGCCCTCGTCGCGGAGGAAAGCTGCGCTGGGCTTGGCTTCGACGGAGGGGCGTTGGCCTGCGCCGCGGGCTGCGTCTACGACACGAGCGGATGCTCCGACTGCGGCAACGCGGTGCGCGAAGGGTCCGAAGCGTGCGACGGCGCGGACCTTGGCGGCGCGACATGCCAGACCGCGGGTTTCCAGGAGGGGCCGCTGCAATGCGCGCCGAGCTGCGCGTTGGACACGAGCGAGTGCTCGACCTGCGGCGACAACCTGATCTCCGGTGGCGAGACCTGTGACGGCAACGCACTGGGCGGGGCGACCTGCCAGAGCGAGGGGTTCACCACTGGGTCGCTCTCGTGCAGCGGGACGTGCTCACTCGACGCTTCGGCGTGCAGCGTGTGCGGTAACGGAGCGATCGATGGGCCGGAGGTCTGCGACGGGCTCGAACTGGGCGGGGCTTCGTGCACGTCGCTCGGATTCGTCTCCGGTGCGCTCGCATGCAACGACTGCGGATTCGACACTTCGGCGTGTGCCGGGCCAGGGTGTGGCGATGGAATCATCAACGGGGGCGAGAGCTGCGACGGCACCAGCGTGCCGAGCAACTGCGTCGACGAGGGGTTCGATGGAGGCACGCTCGGCTGCACTGCCAAGTGCGACTTCGAGACGTCCTCGTGCTTCAGCTGTGGCGACGGCGATGTGAACCCTGGCGAGCAGTGCGACGGAAACGCGCTCGGAGGCAACACCTGCGTCGGCCAGGGCTTCGATGGCGGCCAGCTCTCGTGCAACGCGTGTGGGCTCGACACCTCCGGTTGCTTCAGGTGCGGCGATGGAGTCGTCAACGGAAGCGAGGACTGCGACGGGTCGAACCTCGGCGGCGCGACATGTGCGTCGGAGGGGTTCGGCGTCGGGAGCCTCGGGTGTACTGCATGCACCTTCGACCCCGCGTCCTGTTCTCTGTGTGGGAACGGCGTCGTCGACGATGGCGAGGACTGTGACGGCTCGGCTCCCGGTTGTTGGATCTGTGTGAGCTGCGTGCTCGACGACGGGCTGTGTTGCGGAGGCGTGGGGCAGCCCCAGTGCGACTGAAGTTGCCCGCGGCGCGGTTCAGCGCGGGGTTCTAGGGTCTAGGCACACCGCGAGCGTCCCGTCGATGACACACGTGAGGTCGGCGTCCTCACAGCTCGGGGTGTCGAAGTCGTCCGGGGCGGACACGCACATCGCGACACACTCGAGCGCCGTCACTTCCGGATCGAGATCCACATCGATGCACAACGTGCCGGGGCCGCAGTTGTCGACCCCGGACCGGATGTTGCCTTCGATCTCGCAGCTCTCGCCCAACGTCGATGAGAAGGTGTCCAGGGGCACGCAGCGCACCGCGTTCCATTCGTCCCCAGCATCGTTGGCGTAGGGCGTGCAGCGTTCGCCTTCGGCGCAGTCTTGATGGAGCGTGTTGCACTCGATGGCGACATCCGTATCGAACGCCGTCGGGTCTTCGAAGGGGCCGGTGGTGGTGCTGTCGCTGGATCCGACCGAGCTGCTGCTTGTACCCGCACCGCTTCCGGTCAGCCCCGAGCTGCTCGACGCGTCAGAGGATGTGCTCGAGGAGTCCGAGGACGCTGGGGGCTGTACGGACGTACTTCCGCCGCTCGAGGCGTCGGAGGCGGCCGAGCTTCCATCGGTGCACGCGCTGCACAGAACCAGGCAGGCCACGATGGTGGTGCGGAAGGGGCGGCGAAGGCAGGCGGAGGTCAAAGAGCGGCGCATGCACCCTCTTTGCGACTTCGCCGGCATTTCTTACGGCCTTGCGCCCAGTGAGGGACGGATTCGCCGGGACCCGGAATCGCGTCAGCCCGGAGGCGGCAGCGTGGTCACGCACTCCGTGAGCGGCCCCGTGATCCCACTGAGCCCCGCCGCGGTGCCGCCGGTGCTCCCGGGCCCGGTCACCAACACTTCGGACAACGCCAGTGTCCCCGGGTCGGCCTCGAACAGCTGCGCGGTCACATCGAAGATGTACAGCCGCGCGGTCTCGTCGTCGAACAGCGGGCCGCCCAGCACGTGCACACCGTAGGTGCCGGCGGTGCCGAGCGAGACGCCGTTGCCCTCGGTGTAGTTGAAGTCATAGACGGTGCCGCTGTCGATGGCGAAGCCTTGGCCGTCGGTGACTTCGCCGTCCTCGTCGATCCCCGGGCCGAGATCGTCGATGTCGGGGGCGTTGCCGATCGAGAGGTCGGTGATGACCTCATAGGACAGGTCTCCGGCGAGGTAGTCCTCGGTGAAGCGGATCAGGCGGTTGCCGTTGGTATCGACGACGTCGGTGCCGGTGTCCATGAGATAGACCAAGCCCTCGCAGTCGGTGTAGAGCGCTTCGATGCGCAGGGTGTCGGGGACCATGCCCAGCACCTCGAGTTCGATGTCGCTGGCGACGGTGGGCGGCTCCTCGATGTAGTAGATCTCCGTGCCGGCGGCGCTCTCCCGCGACAGCACGAGGCCGCCGCTCTCGAGCATGGTGATGCCGGTCTGGCCGTCGATCATGGGCGTGGTGATGGTGCTGGTCACCAGCTGCACGACGGTTCCGTCCGTGGGGTCGATCTCGATGTAGTTCAGCCGGTTTTCGGTCGAGTACCAGAGGTTCGGGTTCACCCACAGCGGGTCCGGTGGGTCGACAGGCTCACCGGTCGAGCTGCTCGACTCACCGCCAGTGGAGCTGCTGGAGCTCCCGGGCCCGGTCGATCCCATGGTGCTGTCGGTCTCGACGGCCGAAGTGCTGGTGGTGGTGCTCGGGTCGACCCCCGAGGTGCTGCCCGTCCCCGAACCTCCCTCCGAGGACCCCTGCGTCGCGGGCGGAAGCCCCGTCGTGGTCAGCCCCGAAGTTGCGCTGCCCGTCATGCCCGCGGGCTCACTTCCGCCGCCGCATCCCACCCACACCGCCGCTACGGCGACGACACTCAATCTCCCCGCAAACCCCATGTGTCAAAGAGTGCCACGCCTGGGTAGCTGGTGTAGACTCGGTTCTGCGAATGCCGTACGTCGAGTACGCATGCGAAGGGCGCCTCCTCTTTCGCACCGAGACCACCGAGGGATCACAGTTTGTGCCCCGGGTGCACGAGATCGTCGTGATCGACGATGAGCCGTACCAAGTGGTCGACGTCGAGTACTGGGCGCGACGCATGGGGGCCACGGATCGACGGTTCGTGTGGCCCACGGTCTACGTCATCCCGGTGCCCTCCGAGGAGTGGGAGCTGAGATTGGCCCGCCGAAACGCAAAAGCGAGCTCTGGCACGCCACCGGTCCGTTATTAATTCGCTGTCCGAAGTTTGAGGAATTCGCTGTGCTCGGTCGCAAGCGCAACAAGAAATACGCAAGGCCCCTGCTCCCCGCGCGCGAGTGGGCACGGGTCGAATCCTACATGGTCGATGATGCCGGCTTCGGCACCGATCGCTTTGGCACCGACGCCGACATGCTTGGCATGGGCTACGCGCTCGGCTACTGGCTGCATCGGCACTTCTTCCGCGTGGTCTCCACCGGCCACGACCACGTCCCCAAGAAGGGGGGCGGCGTCGTCGTCGGCAACCACAGCGGGGTGTTGCCGTTCGACGCGATGATGATCGCGACCGACGTCTTCCGTCACACCGATCCGCCGCGCCTGATGCGGTACATGGTCGACTACTTCGTCTACCGGGTTCCGTTCTTGGGCGTATTCTTCCGGAGCATGGGCCAGATGCCCGGCACTCGCGCCAACTTCGACGGGCTGATCGAAGAGGGCCACCTGATCGGCATCTTTCCCGAGGGCGCCGAAGCGCTGGGAAAGACAGCCGACAAGGCATACGAGCTCTACCCCTTCAGCCCGGGGCACGTGGAACTCGCGGCCCGGCACGGGGTTCCCGTGATTCCCTTTGGGCTGGTCGGCGCCGAGGAGCAGATCACCATGGTCGCCAACTTCGAGCCGCTCGCACGGCTTCTGCGGGTGCCCTACTTCCCGATCACGCCCACGTTTCCCTGGCTGGGACCCATGGGCTTGCTGCCCAAGCCGGTCCGCTACTTCATCACCTACGGCGAGCCGATTCACGTGGACCCGGCGGCGCTGACCAGCATGGAAGCGCGGGAGCGCGAGGTTGCTCGGGTACGCGATGCAGTGCTCGAGTTGCTCGACGAGGGGCAGCGAACGCGCAAGCGCTACGCGGAGGGCAAGGACGAATGAGCGACGAGGACAAGGTCAAGGCCACGCCCGGCCGAAAGAAGCGGCGCGACACGATGCGTCGTGCGGCGCTGGTGACCCAGGTCGACGAGGGGCCCGAACCGGGTGCACTTCGCGAGGGTCGCAGGCGGGTTCTCGTGGCCGGTGCCCATCGGCTCGTGGCGGTCCACCTGATCGAGCAGCTGCTCGCCGACCCCAACGTGGAGGCCGTCCTGGCCGTGACCCGCGGTTCGTGTCCACCGTCGCTGCTGGGCGCCGATCCCGAGCGCTTCCACTTCGTCTCGGCCGACTTGTCCAAGCGACGGCAAGTGGACAACCTCTTCCTGCTCGATCGGTTTCGCGACAAGCCGTTCGACACGGTCGTGCACCTCGCATTTCAGGGCGACCCCACCGGCTACACCCAGCGAAACCACGAGTTCAACGTCAACTCGACCAAGCACATGCTCGAGGCCTCGCTGAGGCACCTGGTGGGCAAGTACATCTTCCTGTCGAGCGATGCCGTCTATCGCATCGGAGCCCGGGGCGACTACAAGGTTCGCGAGGACGCGGAACTCAACCTCGACCCGACCGTGCACCCCATCTTGCGCGACACGATCGACGCGGAGTTCATCTGTCGGGCCAAGATGGACGACCTCGAGACCGAGGTCATGGTCCTGCGCCCCAGCGGTGTCTTCGGAGGCGGTGTCGTCTCCGGGATCAACCTGCTGTTCGAGAGCAACCCACCGATGCTGCCGGTGGGGTTCGATCCGATGATCAACCCCACAACCAAGGAGCACCTCTCGCGCGACCTGCTCCTGGCCCTCAACCTTCACGGCAAGGGCGTCTACAACGTGGCGGGGCGCACCGTGGGCCCGCTGAGCAAGTTCCTCGAAGAGCGCGGCATCGTCGCCCGGCGCGTGCCGGGGCCAGCACTGAAGATGCTCAATCGAGCGCAGCGCCTTCTGGGGAAGACGCGGTACCACGCGGGCTTCAACCCACGGCGGCTGTACTACAGCCTGGTGTTGGACGATGCGCGGTTCGAGAAGATCTTCCGCACTCACGCCTCTCGAGTGGCGATCGTCTCGGAGAACGCCCCCTAGCAGCCCGTGGTGAAACCCGACACGACGTCTCACTCGTCTTCTTCGCTCCTGGCGGCGTCGCCAAAACTGGCAGTACGCCCGGTACAGCGGCGTTTCGGCTCCTACCCAGGAGCGAAAAATCCATCGCGATCCGCCACGCCGGGTTTCACCACGGGCTGCTAGTGCCGCCAGACCTCGTGTCCGAGCAGCCGCCCCGCCTCCAAGTCGAGCACCCCGATGTAGCGTCCGCCGGACTCGTTGCCGTGGGTTCGCAGGAGGCCAGCGCGGTCGACGGTCAGCGCCAGGTCGTTGCTGTACTTGGAGTGCCCGATCATGCCGATGCTCCCCGGCGAGGAGTCGAAGAGCTTGCTGCCGTCTCGACGCGAGAGTCCATGCGCAACGGCACCCGACGAGGACCCGTGGTAGGCGACGACCACGACGGTGTCTTGATACTCGAGCAGCGCGGCTGAGTTCCACCACGAGCCCCCTTGTCCGTCGAGGGTGGTGCTCCAATGGGTCTTGTTGCCGGGGCCGGCATGGTCCACGACGAGCGCTTTCCCCTGCTTGCGAACGACGTATGATCCCTCCGCCGTCGGCCATCGGTGGCCGAGTTTCTCGCCGTGGACCGCATCTGGGGGTGGCCACACGAAACGCGACGAGAGGACCGCCGGGTTCACGACCGTTCGCGCCACCGAATGTCCGGACTCGAGGTCGACCTCGTCGAGGTACGAAGCCGGTGCACCTCGGTTGTAGACGACCACGGTGGTGCCTCCGAGCCCGAGTTGCAGCGCGCCGTGGCCCTCCCCGAACGCATCGGGGTCGGCGGGCCCAGCCTCCCAGCGGAGCTCGCCGTCCTGCGTGTAGCGCCGCAGGCCGTAGCCCCCGTCAACGCGCCAACCGACCACGATGTCGGTACTCCTGGGGTCTCCGAGCACCACGGGCTCGGCGGACTCAGACTCCACGGCGGCGATCGATGTCGACCATGCCGTCCGATCGATGTCGCCGGCGTCGGTGAGGTCTTCCCGCCGGAGCCGAAGCTCGTCTCGCTTCGTCTCGGCGACGTAGCGACGGGGCGCGCCCACGAAGGGCTGGTCGGAGATGTTCGAGACGCCGACCTGCGTCAGTGCTCTGGCCCGCGCGGGCGTGATGGCGTGGTACCAGACCCAGGGCTCCAACGAGATCGGCTGACGCGGAGGTGGCTCGAGCTGTGCGGGCTCTGGGGGTGGTGGCTCGACCTTCGTGGCCTCGGTCGCGGACGCTTCGGTCGGAACGTCTGCCGCGGTGCAGGCTGTGCCTAGGGAAGCTGCGACAAGGATCCCTCCCATCACAAGTCGGAGGCCTGCGCCGAGCGAACACCATCCCGTCACCCGGACATGGAGTCCACCGGGCTCCAATAGTTCCCGGCGCGTGGATATCTTCTCGGAGGCGTAGACGTGTGCTTGGCCCCGGAGTTCAGGACTCGGCAGCGTCGGGCAGGATGAGGGGCGTGGCACTCCACCCTCGAATCTAGCGCGCGTGGGTGGCAGAGGTCGACACAACCGCCGGCTTCGCGACTGCCGACGCTACGGCGCACCGACTTGCACGCTTGTCGGACCCTCGGGTCCCGCATGGGCCCCGATGCCAAGGCCGTCGATCCCACCGCTCGTTGCCATGCCCGCTTGTGCGACGTGGTTGGCGTTCAGTTGAGGGTCGATGTCGAGTGAGTTTGTGTCCAGGCCCGTGCCCGCCTGGTGCTCGCGGAGCGTCGCGTAGCTGACTTCGCCTGGCAGGTAGAGCTCGGAGGTGGAGACGTCGGAGCTCAGCCCATACAGGATGTTGAAGTCCGTCCCTGCGAAGTCGTCCGAGAGTGACCCGCGATTCGACGAGTAGGCGCGGTTGGTGTTGGCGACGATCGAGTTCTGCTCCTGCCACTGCATGTCGTGCGCGGTGTTGAGCGTACCGAGCTCTGATGCGCCGAGGCCGACGTAGGTGTTGTTGCGGCCGATGTTGTCCGTACCAACGCCGCCACCGTCGGGGTCGGCGAGCGTCATGCCGCCGAGCCCTCCGTCGACGACCACGTTGTTGTGCAGCCACTCGAGATCGTGGATGTCGTTTCCGCCGCCTTGGATGCCAAAACGAACCGGGGTGTGGTTGTCGTGAATGAACGTGCGAGAGACGACGACGTCGGGCCAGTCGGGCGTGTCGTCTCGCTTGTGGAAGAGGCCGGAGCCCCCGCCGTTCCCCGTGCCACCGGTCGGCCCAAGCTCGGAGCGGTCGATCCAGACGCCTCGCATGCCGTAGCTGTGCACGACGGCGCAGTTGCCGTTGGCTTCTCCTTGAAGCGTGACGTCTTCGCCTCGGCTGGCCCAGATGCGGGCGCCGTCGACGTTCTGCAACTTGAAGCTGGCCGTGTTGCTCCCCTGTGCTCCGACGATCGCGTGGCTGTACACGTGCTCGATGTTGATGTGCTCGCTGGTCTCCCCGGTCGCCACGTAGATCCCGGCAGAGGGCCCGCCGGGGTTCTCGATGTTCCGGATCTCGAGGTTGCGCAGCGTGATGAAGCGGCGGCCTTCGAGATAGATCCCGTTGTGCTGCCCGGCTTGATCCACGATCGCGGCCTCGCCGGGCGCGCCCATGAAGACGATGCGCTGCGCTTCGCTGGTCCCATCGACCTCCACTTCGAACCCGTCGACCGGGGATTCGTTGTTCTGGTCTCCGGTGATGCTGTCGCCGGTGTACGTTCCGCCCGCGAGGATGACCAGATCGCCTGGGGCCGCCAGTGCAAACGCCTGGGGCAGGCTCCAGGGAGAAGCCAGCGATCCGTCGCCGTCCGAGGCGTTCGGACTGACGTGGAGAGCATCGTCGGGGATCGTGGACGGGGCGATGTCGACGTAGGTGAAGGCCAGTTCGGGGGAGTGGACGACCGCGTCACCGTCCGGCTCGGAGATCGTCAAGACGACCTGGGTGAGACCATCGATCGCGTCGGGCCGGAGTTCAACGTCAACGGACGCGTAGCGCTCGCCGGGCGCAAAGTAGATGACCTCGTCGAGGGGTTCGTAGCGGCCGGCTCCACGGAAACCGTCGCTTGCGACGACGCGGGCGTTGAATCCTCCGTGGGCCGAGATGTCGCCGCGGGGTCGCTCGGCAACGAACCAGACCCGCACGCTCGTGGCGTCCGCGGCTGTAGCCACATGCGACACGAACGGTTTGACCCGCACGCCGGAGGCGTCGCCGGGCGGTGGAGGGCCATCCGTGTCGTTGCCGCCGCCGCTCGAGCTGTCATCGGAACCCTCGGTGGTCGTCATCGTGGTTGCTCCAGACGAGCCCGTGGGTTCGTCGGGCCCCCGCGTGGTGGCCCCCGCGGGTTCATCGGTGGCGGTGGCCTCACCCGTCGACGTGTCGTCTCGCCCGTCCGTCTCTTCCGCGGCGGACGCTCCGCAGGCACACAGCAGCGTGAGGAGTCCCAGAGGCCACGCGTGTTTGGAGGACCTCGAGCTAGACATCGCCGGAGCGTAGCGGGCCACGAGGAGCCTGGCTCTTACGGCGCCTGCGTGGGTTCACGATGCTCAGGCCGGCCCTGCGCCCACAGCGGTGGGAGGGCGAGCGACCGAGGGCAGTTCGAGCGGGCTACAGACGAACCCACCTCCATCAAACGGACTGGGAAGGTCGCACTCCTTGGTGCTCGTGCATTCGTCGAGGCAGAACCCGCCGATGCAAGTTCCTTCGGAGCCAGAGAGCGTGCAGGCGTCGTCGTCCTCGCATCCGCACAGTCCGTCGTCTCGGCACGTCAGCCCTTCGTCGCAGCCATCGCGCGCGCAGTTCGGTCCGAACTCGCCGATGGGAACGCAAAGGCGCCCGATGTCTTCCACGTCCGAACACTCGGCTTCGATCGCGCAGACCACGGCAGGGTCTCCTGCGATGTCGGTGACGTCGGTCTCCTCCAGGCCAAACCGGCGGCACACGAGTGCGTCGGACGGCGGAAGGCCGCAGCCACCGGTGCCGTCGGCCAGGCCGTAGTCCACGCAGATCCCCCCGGCGCATTCGTCGTTTGCCGTGCAGGACTGGGCCAGCCACCCCGAGTAGGTCGCGGTGCAAAGATCGTCTGTCTCGCACGTGGCGAGGCAAGATCCGGTTTCTGAGCAGGTCAGGCCGACGAAGGCTCCGTTCTGCCAGCAGTCCTCATCGACGGCGCATTCGTACTGGCAGATCGAGACCTCTGTTCCCCCATCGCCGGTCGAGCTGCTGGTGTCGGCGGTGCTGCTCTCGAGCTCCCCGGTGTCGCTGGAGGATGAAGCCTCGGGCGAACTCGTGGTCGACCCAACCTCGGAACCTGAGGTGTCGCCCGGGGCTGTGGTCGAAGACATGCCTGTCGATGTCTCCGAGGCGTCGACGTCCACGGAACTCCCACAGGCGGCGGACATGAGCAGAGTCGGGACCAGCAGGAATCGGGTACGAGCGGGCATTCGCGGTTGGGACGCGGCCCGGCGGCGCGGATTCACGCGATGAGGCCTGCTGCGCCCGTGGTGTGGCGGACCGCACGATCCTTGTGCCCGACAAGCGCCCTCTTCGTGCCTTGGCCTGGACTCTGCTGACACCCCTCTGACCATTCCACCGAATTGGGGACGGCTAGTACCTCATGCCCGAAGTCCGTGCCGGGTCTCTGCGCGACCCCCTTTCGGGTGTGGGGTCGCTCCGAACCCCTCGGTTCCACAGGCCTGCGTTCGGTACTTCCGATCTCTTCCGCTGCGCATCCCTTTGGGGCGCTTCGCTCTCTTGCTCTGAGGCGTCCCACGAAACCCGGAACGGACTTAAGATCTGAGGTACTAGGTCGCCTCAGCGGGGTCTCCGGTCAGAACAGACTTCGTATCGGCTAGGGTCATCCCCATGGCCGTGCCCTCCAAGACCGTTCGCATGGCATGCCGCTGTGGCCGGCTGCAGTTGCGCGTCGATGCGGTGACGCCGTCGGTGGCGAACCGGGTGGCCTGCCACTGCCGCGGCTGCACCCAGTTCGCACACGACATGCGCCCGGAGATCCTCGATGCCTGGGGCGGTACAGAGCGGTTCCAGGTCTCCCCGGCCCGTATTGCGATCACCGCCGGACGCGACGTACTCGCCTGTCGGCAGCAAACCCGCAAAGGCGCGCTGCGATGGTACGCGTCATGTTGCGAGACCCCGCTGGGTCTCACGCTGCGGGACGCCAAGGTCCCGTTCGTCGGGCTCGACATCCACGCCCTCGATGTCGGTGACCCGTCGCTGCAGGCGGTGCTGGGTCCACTGCGGGCCCGCGTCAACCTCTCGCCGCGGCCGGACAACGCGAAGGCGATCAAGGCCAACCCCGCCGCGTTGTTCTCCATGCTCCGACATTTGATTCCGTTGACGTGGCGGTGGTGGCGGCGGGGCGAGCAGCGCCACTCGCCGTTCTTCGAGGCCGATGGGACACCGGTCGTGAGCGTCGATCGCCGGTACGAGCGAATGCCGGCGCTGGCAAAGACAGCCGGCTGCCGCTGAGCGTCGGCCGTGGTGCCGTCTGCATCGACACGAGGGTTGCCGAAAAAAAACACCCGCCTCGCTGAAAATCGTCCGCGCCGGGAACGAACTCATTGAAGGCAGCCGCGGCACGCGTGACGAGAAGTCATGCGGCCGCGCGCGCCGAACAACGAGTCGCGAGTACGCATGAAGCAAAAGCATCAGTGGTTTGGTTCGATCTCTTTGGGCGTCGCCTTCTTGGGCGGCATGACACTCGGCGGGTGCGAAAACGGACCCGGCGGCGGCGTGTTCGAGAAAGCCGCAGAACAGTGTGGCCTCGACCTCACGTGCTCGGGCGGCGGATTCCTCGAAGGCAAGGCAAGCATCTCCGGGGTCGCGTCGATCGACAGTTTCTTCGGAGCCGCGATCGACCTCGACGCATCGATGGTTGCCCTCAGCGGCGGTCTGCGAGCCCGGCTCGACGCGATCGGAGCCTCGGTCGGGCTGCCGCCCGGTGCAACGGGGGCCGAGTTGCAAGGGGCCATCGAGACGCACCTGGGGGGCTACATCTCAGGCGGACTCTCCATCGACTATCAACCAGCGAAGTGCGAGGCCAGCATCGAGGCGGGCATTGCCGCCGCGGCCGAATGTGACGTCGACGTCGACCCCGGCGAAGTTTCGGCAAAGTGCTCGGGCTCGTGCGAGCTCGATGTGCAGGCCGAGGCGGGCTGCAGCGCCGAGGCGGAGTTGGTCTGTACCGGAACCGCACCGGGCTTCGACTGCTCGGGCGGCACCTGCTCGGGCTCATGTGTCGCTGAACTCTCCGTAGCCGCGAGCTGCGAGGGGACCTGTCGCGGTACGTGCACCCTCGAGGCCGGAACCGAGGTCGAGGGGTTCGACGGGCGCTGCAACGGCACCTGCGAGGGCGAGTGCGCGACCGAGATGAGCGCCGGCGGAAGCTGCGACGCACGGTGTGAAGGCAGCTGCGAGTACACCCCAGCGATGGGCGAATGCGAGGCCGGGGCGAGCGCGCGGTGTGAGGCTATGGCTGGCGCGTCGATCGAATGCGACGCGGGGTGTGAAGGCACTGTCGAACCGCCGGAGGTCAGCGCCGAGTGTGAAGCGACCGTGGACGCAAAAGCCTCAGCGTCCATCGAATGCACGCCGCCCACGCTCGCGTTCTCGTTCGAGTGGGCCGCGGGGGTGGATGCCGATGGCCAGGCGGAGTTCCGTGCCTGGCTCGAGGGATTCCGCGCCAACTTCTCCGCGCTCGTCGCCGCACGTGCCGAGGCCGAAGTCGTCGCCAGTGCTGCCGCGAACCTGATCCTCAGCGCCGACGGTGCGCTTCGCGACGCCGTGGCCGATCTTCAGGCACTGTCTCTTATACACATCTGACGCTGCCG
>CAJXVA010000284.1 GCA_913061055.1 uncultured Pseudomonadota bacterium | reverse complement strand
ACGAGATGTAGAGAGGTCTCGTGGGCTCGGAGATGTGTATAAGAGACAGACGTTGTCCGCGATCCCGGACACCTCGACCGAGCCGAGCCGAGGGCCGGGCGCAACGTTGCCTACCTGTCCAACCTCGTCGCACTGCGAGCCTGGTATCGAGACGTTCGTTTGGCGCGGGCCCAGGGCGCAGATCGAGTCGTGGTGTCGGCCGGAATCGAAACCCTGGAGCTGTGCATCGCGGAGCGCGTGAAACGACTCGGGGCATTTCTCGCAGAGCGCGGGGAGCCGATGCCGCAGCTGCAGCTCGACCCCGAGTTGGCGTCCCCCTTCGAGCACGAGATCCACAGCGCTTCGGAGCTCGATCACGTGCATTGGGTGCAGCAACTCAGCGAGGCCAACCGCGATCTTGGCGTCGCGTGGCTCCGCTCCATCACAGACTCCGTGGCCGGCTGATCCCCTTCGCCGGGCGGCTGCGGACCGGTGCGGTCAGGGGGCGGTTCGTCGTGCTCCCCCGTGGTCCAAAGGCGGACGAGTGGCGCAGGGGAGGGAACCTCCTTGGACCTGGCACGTCCAAAGGGTCGCCGCATGTTCGTTTCACCGGTCAAGGACGAACCATGAGACGACACATCGCACTGAGTTTCCTTTCCGCCGCACTCTTCACTGGAGGCTGTGGTGATGACTTCACTTCCTCGGGCTCGAATAAAGTCGGCTCCGACGAACAAGAAATGACGCTGGACCCCGATGGGGATGGCGTTGCCGAAGGGCAGGAGGCCGGCGAGCTGGCCGCCATGTCCTTTGAGCTGAGCGAGCCGCTGCCCGAGATCGCAGAGGCCGACCAAGGAGACGGTGTTCACCGCTCCTTCGATGCAACCAACGACTTCGCAATGGGAGATATCGCCGACGCACTCGACGTTACCGTGTCGAGTCCGCGCACTGGGGTGACCGTCTCGCTCACCGCCGATGGGATGTTGGTCCCAGCGCCGCCCAGCGCTCCTGGAGAGTGGAGCGTCACGCTCGACGATAGCCGGACGGAGTTCACAATCGAGTGGTTCAACGCGACGGGAGGAGGCTCCCAGATTCGCCCAGGGCAGCGCTACGACGTCGTCTACTCGCTCGCATCCAACTGCTGTCTGGAATCCATCGGCGACACCGCCATCGAGTTCTACCTCGGAGGCTGAACATGGCCCGCGGGTTCGCCATTGCGACCCTGCTGGGCGCTTGCCTGCTTGCCCCCGAGGTGAGCGCTCGAGAACCGGTCCATCCCGATCTGGGACCGGTTCGACATCGAGACCCACAAGGACAGCGAACGCTGTGGCTGGGTTTGGATGCTGGGGGGGTCGTCTTGCCACGTCGCCTCGGCTTGTATGAAAACCGTGTTTGGACAGCCCACGCCACCTCGGCGTGGGCGCTTTCGTTGGTTCCCGGTCTCGCGATCGGCGGACGCCACGGGGTGTCGGCATACGACGTCACCGGGTCCAGTACGGCGGTTCGACTGCGACTGCACCATCATCAGCTCGAGCTGTCGGGGAGTCCGTTGTCCCGCTGGGGAAGCGTGCGTGCGCAGGACCGCTTGTTCGTCGGCGTGCAGACGCATGCCGTCTTGGAGATGAAGGTGGATGACGTCGAGCTGCACCCTGGCGGAGTCCGGGACACGTTGCTCGAGGTCGGGTACGGCATGCACCATCCCTTGGGACGCCGCTGGTCGTTCGACTGGCGGCTCTCGGGGCGCCACGCATGGGTCTTTTTGAAGACCCAACGGCACGGACTGGCGGCCGCGCGGGTCACGTTGAATCCGCGCCCGGCCCACGCGTTGTCGGCCAGTACGGAGCTGTTTGTCGTACACCGCGACGAGGACGCGCCCGGAGGGCAAGAACGAGTATCGGCGCATGGTGTCTTTCGCGGGCAGTACAGCTGGATGAGCGCGGTCGGCATCGGTCCGTTCATCGCCGGCCGATTCGCGACCGACTTCGCCTCGGGTACGACGCCCGTGTTTGAGACGCGGGCAGCTGCGGTCGACTCGGTCTACGGGGACCTCACCGTGGGTCTACGCGCGCACTGGTAGCCGCCCCAACCCCCACGAAAAAGCCCCGAGACCCTGGATGGGGCCGCGGGGCGTCATTCGTGCCGCGTGGCAGCTACGCCGCGCGCCGAGGTGCTTCGGGGCGCCCGGACGCGGTGGGGCGGTGCATGTCGCTTCCGACCTCGTCGATCCAGTCCCGCTCTTGCAGCTGTTTGACGAAGTCGGCACGTGGGGTCGCACGTTTGGCGACCGGGGTGCGGTTGACCTGAAAACGGGCGCCGGCTGATCGCAGGTCCTCGAGCAGCTCGAGACCGGACTCTCCGCGGAGGTAGCGATAGCGTTCGACGTGGGCGAGCAGCGGCGTGAACCCGCGGTCACACAGCGCAAAACAAACGTCCATCAGGGTGTCGGGCGTTTCGCTTCCCGTCGTCGTTTCGAACAGCACGTATCGTTCGGGTCCGAACGGCAGCAGCTTGCCGGCCTCGATGCGGGGCAACAGACCGGGCCCGAGCCAGTGTTCGGCGCCGAGTTCGAGCTCGACGGTGATCTCTGAGTGTTTGGCCACCTCGGCAAGCAACCCGTCGAACGAGCGCCGCAGGGGATCCGGCTCATTGTCGAACCGGCCCGGATAGATGTGCGGGGTCGCGATGACACGCTTCGCCCCCTGCTCCTGCAGCATGCGAAGCATCTGCAGTGATTCCTCCATCGACCGGCTGCCATCGTCGACCTCGGGCACCACATGGGTGTGGCAGTCGCGGGGACGCAGCGTCACCGCCCCATCACAGGCGCGGCGTCGCTTCTTGCGGAACAGACCAAACATTGCTTCTTCCTTAGCGTCGCCACGGCCGGGGACCACCCCGGCCAGCGTCCGCTACTGGGCCGCCGTCGGTGCGAGTGCGGCAGCCTGTGTTGCCACACTGGTACCGCCTTGGGCCGCCAATCCGAGCGCCTGCGCGCCGCCGAGGAACGGGAGAATCTGCTGCATGTAGCGACTCGAGGTCGAAAGACCGGTGGGGGCGATGACCACCCGGTCGCCTGGACGGAGCTGAATCCGGTGGTCGATGAGGAGGGCCTCCTCGAGGTTGATCCGATACACGACCGGTTCGGCAAACCCTCCACGAATCACCGCGAGCTCGCGACGGGCCCGGGCCGGCGTGGGGCCGCCGGCGGTCGCGATGGCCTCGGCCAGCGAGATGCGTCCATCGACGATGGGGACCGAGGTGGGTGTCTTCACTTCTCCCAGGACGAACACCTTCATCGACGACGAATCCGGGACGTACACCAGGTCGCCCTTGCGCATGAACACGTTGCGCGAGATGTCGCCGCCCTTGACCAGCGCGGCGAGATCGATCGGTAGCAGTTTGCCGTCACGAACGATCGTCGCGCCCTCGATGCTACCGCTCTCCCCGATGCCACCGGCGAGAGACAGGGCCTCCAGGAGCGTTGTATCGCCATCTACGGCGAATGAGCCCGGGGTGCGCACGTGACCCAGGACGTGGAACTTCTGCGACTCGTGCTCGAGGATTTCGACGTGGACTTGTGGGTCCACCACGAACTTGGCGGCCGCTTGCCGCAGCGCGGTCTCAAACTCGGTGACGGTCAGTCCTTTGGCCTTTACCTTGCCGACGACCGGCAAGTACGCGAATCCATCCTTGCGAACCGTGGTGCCGGCGAGCTCGCCCAAACCCACCCGCTGGGAGCTCATCTCGGGGTGCTCCATGACGAACACGTCGAGCACGTCGTTGCTGCCCAGCCGGTACTCGTCGGTTTGCGTGCTGAAGTCGTATCGGACGCTATCCCGATCGACGCTCGTTGTGCTGTCGGCGACCAGGTCGTCGAGGTCGCGAAGCTCGACGTTGTCGCTGCGCTCGTCGAGGTGGTCGTACCGAAATGTGCCGGTCGCACAGCCCGACAAAAGCGGCTGGCCGAACCAGGCGATCGCACTCGCGGTTCCAATGCGGGCCCAGTTCCGGATCCGGCCGCTGAAACGGCTCTTGGCTACGGTTGGCCCGTTGCCGGCAATGGGCGTGCGCCCTACGTGATGGAGGCCTTGGAGACGGGTTGAAAAGGACTTCTGCATGAGCGCCGTTGACACTTCATTGAGAACCGAACGCGAACCCGCAAGTGGGCAGCGTCGAACTTCTGACCCAAGCGTCCGCCCTGGACTTCCGACGGTCACCTGGGGGTTTGGCGCGAAGCTCGTACTCGACATCGTCGGCCTGACGGTCGCGGCCTGGGCGGCGCTTGCGTTGCTGGTCGCCGAGCCGGTTCTGGGCTTTGCGTTCGGGGTCGCGGCGCTTCGCATGACCATCCTCGCGATGCGCGGTGCCTATGCCCACAGCTGGCGGCACACATCTCTGGCCGACGCGCTCGTCGTCGTCCCCGCGCTGCTGGGCCCCACGCTGGTGCTCATGGCCGCCGCGCTGTGGACCGACGCCCATGAACTCGTGGCCCCGCTCGCGCTCGAGGGGTTGCTGGCGACCTTTGTTGGCCTGAGCTCGCGAACCGGGATTCGCTGGCTCGATGAACGCCAGGCCCGGACCCAGTCCGTGGCCCAGAGCGAGACCCCAGTCCGCCCGGTGCTGCTCGTTGGAGCGGGCCGAGCCGGAACCCTCGCGGCGAGTGAACTGCGCCGCCGACCCGACCTGGGATACCGCCCGGTGGGCTTTCTCGACGACGACCCGACCCTTCGTGGACGCCGGATCGACGGTCTCGAAGTGCTCGGGACAACGTTCGACGCAGAGGCGGTCGCCGAGCAGTTGGGCGTGGAGTGCCTGATTCTGACGCTTCCCTCTGCCACTCAGGCCCAGCGCCGAGCGGTCGTCGCTCGCTGCAGCGACGTGGGCCTCGAGGTTCGGACGCTGCCCGACTACCACGACCTCCTCTCGGGCAAGGTCGAGTTCACGAAGATTCGCCCGGTGAAGATCGAAGACCTTCTCAACCGAAGCGTCGTACAGATGGATACGAAGCGGTGGTCCAACATCGTGGGCACGATCGCTGGGAAGCGCGTGCTCGTGACCGGAGCAGGGGGCTCGATCGGATCCGAGCTGTGCCGCCAGATCGCGGAACTCGGACCCGAACGACTCGTGCTGCTCGAGGCCAATGAGAACAACCTCTTCGACATCGAAGGCGAGATCCGAAAGGTGCTCGGCCGCGGTGCGGTCCCATGTTTGGCGGACGTCCGCGACGTGGCACGGATGAAGAAGGAGTTTGAGCATCACCGGCCGCACGTCGTGTTCCACGCGGCAGCGTTCAAGCATGTGCCGATGATGGAACTCCATCCGCAGGCGGCGATCCTCAACAACGTCTTTGGCACCCGGGCCGTGGTCGAGGCGGCCGAGGCGGTGGGTGTCGAGCGGTTCCTGTTCGTGTCGACGGACAAGGCGGTCAACCCTGCCAACGTCATGGGCGCGAGCAAACGGATGGCCGAGATGGTCGTCCAGGCGCACGCGTCCCGGAGTCGCGGCATGTACTGCTGCGTCCGCTTCGGCAACGTCCTGGGCTCGCGGGGCTCGGTCGTGCATACCTTCCGGCGGCAGATCGAAGCGGGTGGGCCCGTGACCGTCACACACCCGGAGGTCACCCGGTTCTTCATGACCATCCCCGAGGCGGTCCGGCTACTCATTCAGAGCAACGCGACCCAGGAGGGGGGGGAAGTGTTCCTGCTCGACATGGGCGAGCCGGTGAAGATCATCGACCTCGCGCGGCAGATGGTCCAGCTCTCGGGCCTCACGCTCGACGACGTCCCGATCAAGATCTGCGGTCTGCGTCCGGGGGAGAAACTCTACGAGGAGCTGCTCCGAGACGAGGAAGGCACGTTGCCTTCGAAGATCGAGGGGGTGTGCCACGCGAAGCTGGCACCGGTGAGCCCAGACTCTCTGGAGACTTGGCTCGGACCCCTTGGCAAGGCGGCTCGATCGCACGACGAGAACACCATTCGCCGCATCCTCGCCGTCGCGGCCGGCTATCGGCCGGACCCTGAAGCCGCGCCGCTCCCCGAACCACTTCATGCCGCGAACGACCAACGTCGCGACGTTGCCTGAGCGACCACGAAGTCCTCTCCGCCAGTCGAAGCCGGGACTGTCCGGGGAGACACTCGCAGAGAGGCTGCGCGACGCGGAGGCTCTACGGCAGGGGGCGCCGCGGCTCATCCTTGCGCGCTGCGGTCCTGCGACGCATCAGTCGATGTGGAACTCGAGCAGTCCGTTGTCGTACATGGCCTGCTGCTGCGCCGCCAAGCCGAAGTGCTCCTGCGCAGCACTCAAGAACTGCGACGTGCTCATCTGCTGAAGGACAGTGGCGTCGATCATCGCCGTGAATTCGTCGGACGGGCGTAGCGAGTACGGAAGGGCTGGTCCTTGAGTGATCCCGGTCAGGAGCACGCCACCCACCAGGTCACCGAACCAATCGTCCGTCCATCCGTCGTCGTTGCTGTCGGTGTCGCCGATGACCTCCCCCGTATCCTTCCGGACGATGTCGCCAGAGGAGCTGTCACCGTCCTTCTTCGGTTTGACCTCGACCTCGACGGCGGCATCTCCAGTGTCGGGACGGTAGGCCTTCCCCTTCAGGAGGAACCACCCGTCGTACATCTCGTAGCCGACCATCTGCATCGTGGCCAGCCACGTCGGGTCGAGCATCTCCACGTCGACCAATGGAGAAGTCCATGTAGAGGTCGACGCGGAAGGTATCGAGCCAGGTCTGGAATTCCGGGATGAACAGCTCCACCGGCACGTGGAGCTCGATCTCGTGAATCAACTCCTCGTCTGCCTGTGCCATCGCATCCCAGAGTACGCTGGAGGTCGCAACCGGAGCCGACGGGTCCATCTGAGCGAGGAGGTCGTCCGTGAGGACTGCGCCGGCCAACTCGACCGCAGCCACCACGACGGGGAGTGGAACCTCGCCCTGCGCACCGATCCTCCGGCCATCGGCAAGCAACGCTTCGTCCTCCGTCATCGAGATCACGGGAACGATGTGCTCGGTGCGGAAGACCGCCGGCGTACCACTCGATGAAAGGGCGATGGTTTGAGTTGACTCGACTGGCTGTGCCGCGCCGGCTGGCGTCGGAAGTACCGACACCATCGCGGCGACAAAGGCAGACAGGAGGAGCGGTGAGCGGACTGTTCGCGTCATCGAGGGCGATAGAGCGCATCGACGGCGTTTGGATCACGTCTTTCTTTCGCTTTGGGACGTACCCTCAAGACACGCCTTACTTCCAGAATGGAGTTCGAACGGCTCGTCTTGATCGCGATGTCGCACACAGCCCCCACTACGAGGACCCGGACCGGTTCGCGGGCGAGGTGTCCGATTTCATCGACACCTACGCGTTCCGCACGAGAGGTCGATGAGCATCGTTTCGCCGCTCTATGGCGTCCCGGACGCGACCACAACCACGAGCACCGACGACACAACGGGGACCGCTGGCTCCGGCACCCGCACGACGGGCTGAGCCGACCCCCGCTCGACCGATCCGCGACCGCTCAGCGCTTGGCCACTCGCATCACGCGGTCGACCGCCTCCGCCACGTCGTCCATGTCGGTGGCGGTGCAGGTGTGCTGGACTTTGAAGCACAGCGAACTCTCGCCGAGCGCCCTGGTGAGCGGGAGGTGTTTCGCTTTGGGGCGCCAGCGCTCGGGGAACGCGGCTTCGAGGTAGATCTCGGAGCAGCTGCCGCTTTGGCACGGCACGCCCTCGGCCTCGATCGCGGCCATGAGGCGGTCACGACTCCAGCCCGAGGCGAGCATCGGGCTGCGGACGTAGGCGTAGAGGCGGTAGTACGCGTGCCGAACCCCCGGACCTGGGGTTGGAACCCGAAGCGTGTCGTGGGTCTTCAGGCGCCCGATCAATCGATGCGCATTCTCCCGCCGGTCGTCGACCCATCCGGGCAACTTGCTCAGCTGTACGCGGCCGATCGCCGACTGCATTTCGGTCATGCGCGCGTTGCTGCCAACGGACTCGTGCAGCCAGCGGAATCCCGGCGGGTGCTCCCGTTCGTAGACGGCGTCCCAGCTCTTCCCGTGGTCCTTGCGGCTCCACATCCGTGACCAGACCGCGCGGTCTGAGGTGGTCACCATGCCGCCCTCGCCACCGGAGGTCATGATCTTGTCCTGGCAGAAGGAGAACGCGGCTGCGTCTCCGAACGAGCCCACGGAGCGACCCGCGATCTTGGCGTCGTGGGCCTGGGCGCAGTCTTCGATCAGTGCCCAGCCCTTGCGGTCACACAGCGCCCGGATCTCCGACATCTCGGCGGGCCATCCGGCTACGTGCACCACGATGACGGCGCGGGTCCGGTGGGTGGCGGCGGCTTCGATGCTGGCTGCGGTCACGTTGCCGGTGTCGGCGCAGACATCGGCGAACTGGGGCCGACCGCCGGAGAGCACGACTGCGTGCGCGGTCGCGACGAACGTTCGCGAGGGGACGACCACACCGTCACCGGTACTCAGGCCGACGCCGTGTAGACACAGCTCGAGGGCCACAGTGCCGTTGCTGCACGCGATGGCATGCGGAACCCCGACGAACTCGGCGAACTCTCGCTCGAATTCGCGGCCGACGGACCCGGTCCAGTAGTTGACTTTGCCCGACGCCAACACCTGCGTGCAGGCGGCCACTTCGTCGGCGGGAAAGGTCGGCCAGGCCGGCCACGGGGTGTTGCGAACAGGCGCACCACCCTCGATTGCGAGCTTGTTGAGATCCAACGCTGCTACCACGGGAGTTTTCCAGACATGAAGGAACGCTTCATTCTTCATGGGCCCGCTCGCGGGCCGAAACCAGTGGCTGGGTGACCCGACTTGGGCCTCTCGAGGGGAAGCGGCTTTCCCCGGCGCATGCGCCGAGGGAGCCGAGACCTACAGCGACGGCCGCAGCAGGGGGAGGGCGCGGGCCGGGGTCATGATGGCCAACAGCGTGCTCATCTTGGGTCCACGGTCGCGACCCAGCAACAGGTCATAGACGACCGGGAAGAACGCCTTCATGTCGACGCCGCTTTGCGAGAGCGCCTTCATCTTCTCGCCGATGGACGCCTCGGTGGCGTTGGGGTCCGCCTCCAGGATCTCGACCAGACTCTGCAGCGGCCCACGCTGGGCCTCGGGGACCTCGCGCGTGACGGCCTCGGTGCGGATCCGGTAGCGGAAGTCCTCGGGCGCGTACCGCTCGACCCAGTTCCAGACGCATTGCGCCCGCGCCTCGAAGCGTGCGCGGTCGGCCTCGGGCAACTCGCCGGAGTTCACGAAGTAGTCCGCGGTGCCCCGGATGTCCCCGTCGTAGGTTTGTAGGACCGTGCTCAGGTGCCGGAACGCGATCAGCGTGGGCGCCGTGCTGCCGGGGACGATCTTTCGAGGAGAGACGGACGCGAGCTCGAGCACGCGCCTCGCGGTCTGTCGCTTCTTGTCCTTCTTACCTCCGTCCTCCGCTTCGTGGGCGAGCCGCACCGCGCGGTCGTAGTCCTCGTAGAGCTTGATGACGTCGAGGTCGAAGGAGATCGCGAACTCGGTGTTGGGGCGGTAGCCGGCGAACAGCCACCGCAACACCTCGGGCTCGTAGACCTCGAGGCACGTCGTCACATCGACGACGCCGCCCTTGCTGGAGCTGAGCTTGCCGCCTTGGCCTTTGGCGGACACGAAGTCGTAGCCGACGTACTGCGGTGCGGACCAGCTGTAGACATCGCGGACGATGCCCTTGGCGGTGTCGTAGCTGCCGCCGGCGGAGCTGTGATCCTTGCCGCCGGGCTCGAATGCGACCTGCTCGTAGCCCCAGCGCATGGGCCAGTCGACCCGCCACGGGAGCTTGAGGTTGCCGCCTTTGCGGAGGTCGACGGCTTCGTCGTGGCCGCAGGCGTTGCAGTGGACGCTCACCGTCCAGTCGCCATCGTAGGAGAACCCGAGGTCATCCTTGCCGCACGTGCTGCAGAATCCAGCCAACGGCAGCCAGTCGTCCGCAATGCGAGTGCGGGCGCCGGTCGCTTCGCGGGCCGCGTTGATCAGGTCGCGAATCTTTCCGGCGTTCTGCAGGGCTGCTCGAATGCCATCGGCGTACTTGCCGGCACGGTACATGGCGTGCTGACGGATGAACTCGGGCTCGATCCCCAGCGGCCCGATGCTGTCCTCGAAGCGCGCGATGTTGTGGGCGGCGTAGCTGTCGTGGGTCCCCCAAGGGTCGGGCACGTCCGCGATGCTCTTGCCGAGGGACTCGGTGAGCATCTCCTGCTCCGGCGCATCCTTGGGGACCTTGCGAAGGACGTCGAAGTCGTCCCAGGAGTAGATGAACCGAACGTCTACGCCGCGGTCCGCGAGCGCCCGCGCGACCAGGTCGACGGTGATGACCTCGCGAAAGTTCCCGATGTGCACCACGCCCGAGGGCGTGATGCCGGCCGCAACCACGATGCGTTTTGCATCGGGGTGAGCGCGCAGCGTCTTGTCGGCTGCGTGGTCGGCCCAGTGGTTGAGATAGGGATCTCGCTCGCTGCGGTCACCGGTCATCGCCGGAACGTACCACCAGATCCGTCCGCCGGATCCGTGCACCGAATCCGCGACGGATCCGCGACGGAGCGGGGCGCCTCACTTCGGAAGCTTGCAGCCGAACTTGTCGGCGAGACCGCGGGGCCCCTCGACCAAGAAGTCGGATACGCCGGCTTTGGTGAAGTGGTTGTACGACGCCGTCGCGTGGGTACAGATCCCCGGCTTGTCGCCTTGGTAGCGTGAGACGGCCGCAAGCCCTTCCTCGACGCGCCCCATGAGGGCGTCGGTCTCTTTGCCCGCCTTGGCTACGGCGGCTGCGGCGGCGTAGGCTTCTTTGGCGGAGACGAGGTCCTCGGGGTTCTCGACCTGGTCGCTGGCCGAGCTGCCGAACGCGCTCCCGATCAGGGACTCCGCGCGCAGGATGTTGGCCAGTGCGCCCGCGACGGTCTCGGGCGCTGCGCCGGCCGCGTTGGTAAACGCAGCTTGAGCCGCTTCGTAGTCCTCGTTGCCGAGCAGCATCGCACCGTGAGCGAGCTGCGCGACGGCTTTGACCTCTGGGTCCTGGGTACGGTCGGCCATCTCCAGGCCGTGTTTGCTGGGCTCTTGCCCGCTCTCGAAGACGATCTGAGCGTGCGCCAGCGCGAGCCACCCACCGGCGAGTCCGCTCGCTCGGTACTGCTTGCGCTCCTTGAGGTCGGCGTACAGCGGCGTCAGAAGCTCGATGGCCTCCTGGTAGTGGCCGAGCAGGTATTGATGAGCGCCCTCGGCGATCTGCGGCGGGTCCGGCTCTTGCGGGACGTCGGGCTCGATCGGCTCCTTGGGTGTCTCTTCCACCGCGGGGGTGTCTGCGGCGTCACCGGGGGTTGCGACGTCGTCGGGCGAGGTCGTGGGCTTCTTGTCCTTGCCGCAAGCCAGCGGCGCGAGCAGAGCGAGGGAGATGGCGAGGCGTTTCATGGCTGCGCGGTGTCTGAGGAGGGAGGGGCGGCATCGTCGGGCTTGGGCTCGGGCTTCGGCCGTTCGAGCAGCCGCATGTCGAGTCCGTCGACGAGCGTGAGCGTACCGTAGACACGCTCGCTGGGGTGACCCTCGGCACCGGTTGGCGCCTCGGGGGTGAAGTGTCCCAACACCTCGATGCGATCGCCGAGATACAGGGACACGTTCTCGTGGTGGAAGCTGTGTTTTTCCGAGGCGGCGATGACGTACGCGTTCTCGAGGTCTTCGATGCTGACCGAGCCCGCGTCGTCCTGGAGAAACACCATCTCCGCACCCACCGCAGAGGCCGCACTCGCACCGGCCCGGTTTCTCCATACGCACTCGCGGCCCGGCACGCCGCCGAGATTCTCCGAGGCGTTGACCAGCACACCTTGCAGCCGGACCGGGCCTGGTTTGGCGGTCGCCGTCGTGCTCGGGTCGCGGGCCTCCAGTCGTTTGACGGTGGCTCGCCACCGCTCACTCCGCTTGCGAGGCTGGTCGAAGAAGACACGCCCTCGGGGCCTCAGCGCTGAGGTCCCGCGTTCTTTGGAGACCCGGCGCGAGCCGACCCAAAACACGAGCACCGCCACGGGCACCAACAGCGCGAGCATGAACAGCGGCCCACCCGAGTCGGCGAGCATCGAGAACGGGTCGCTGTCTGTCGTGTTTGGGACCGGGCTTGGGCCCATACGACCGGCAGCGAGCTGCAGGACGAACGCGATCACCAGAACGCCTCGGACAGGCCCAGCTTGAAGTGCCCCTCCGACTTGCCTTGGGCACCGGAACCCACCTTGCCTTTGACGAGCGACCGTCCGACTTCACCCGGGCCGATCTCGTCGATCTTTGCGCCGAGAAGGGTGGGGCCGCCCGTGAACGCTGCGCTGGGGACGACGTCTTTGACCGGCACGGTGCTGCGGTTGTGGACCTTGATCTCCCAGTGCACCCGGTCTCCCCACATCACCGCATCGCCGTCGACTTCCAGCTCGACCATGGGGCCGATGTCGTACGCGCGGTTGGGGCGGGTCTCGCTGGCTCGTGGGACGAGGAGCTGTCTCTTATACACATCTCCGAGCCCACGAGACCTCTC
>CAJXVA010000283.1 GCA_913061055.1 uncultured Pseudomonadota bacterium | reverse complement strand
CCGCAGCCTCAAAGGTCTGCTCCGTCGTCAGCGACGCTACTTTCGCTACCGCCTCCGTACCTTGAGCAAGCGGCTCAAGGGCGTCGATGTCCCCACGTATCTCACCGACCAGGAGTCCTACGACTACGTCAAAGCGATGCTTCGCAACGACCGCGTCCGTCCCCTTCTGATCAACCTCAACGCACAAGAGGGCATCGCCGGACTCACCACCGTGGCTTCCGAGCTCAAGGTCCCGGTCCGAGTCTTGTACGTCTCCAACGCCGAGGAGTACTGGGACGCCTACGATCCCCAGTTCGTTCGCAACGTCGACACCCTCTACAGTGACGAGACGTCGGTCTTGCTCCGCACCCGGCTCACCTGGAAGATCAACCGCGACTACATGTACATCGTGCAGCCGCTGGATCAGTACCGAGCATGGCTGAGCGCGGACGGGGTCACTCGGGTCCGCGATGTTCTCGTCGGACACCCGCCGACGAAGGCGGACCAGGTCAACCATTGGCGGCACGACCAGCCACCGCCCAAGTAGCAGCCTGCTGGCTACTGTGGCGGGATGCAGACGCTCATCGTGTCGCCAAGGGTCGTGCACACCAGCTCGGCATCCTCGCAGCTGAGTTCATCGCCACGTGCGTTGCAATACGCCGTGCACACGCCGGTCAGCGTCTCCTCGTCGACGCCGAAGCAGACCTGCCCGAGATCGCAGTTGTCGATGCCTGAGTACGCTGAGCCCTCAACGACGCATGCTTCTCCGAGCCCAACGGCGTCCGGGTCGACGACGGTGCATCGGGTGGCGTTCCAAACGTCTCCGCCATCGTTCGCCCACGCCGTGCACTTCTCGTCGAGACCGCAGTTCTGATCGAAGACGCTGCATTCGACCGGCCCGCCTTCGGTGTCGGGAGTGCCATAGATGAACCCGCCACTCGCCCCCGTCGAGCCTAGGACGTCCCCGGTCTCGGTCGAAGTGGCAGTCGAGGACATCGTGCTGGTGCCCGGCGTGGCGCTCGTCCCGGTCAGCGAGTCGTCCCCGGACGACCCGGTCGCGGCCGAGCTGGTCCCGGACTCGGTCGTCGTACTCGACGTCCCGGTCGCAGGCCCAGTTTCGTCACCATCGTCGGCCGGACATCCTGTCGCCAGCACACCCAGCAGGGCGACGACCGCGGTTGGCGCTGGGACGCTCGCGAGCCTCGCGTCACAGAACGGACAGGAACGCTCTGCATTCCGCACGAGACGACGGCAAACACTGCAGGGGATCACGGCCGACAGCCTATCAACCGAGCGTCGGATTTTGCGAACAACCCAGACAACAGCCCGTGGGCTCAGAACGGCATGCGTTCCGTGGCGAAGACCTCGGCGGCGCCTTCCTCCACCGTGACCTGCAAAGGAGGAGCGTTCCCGCCACGGTCCACTTGGATCCGGCGAATGTTCGCGGCGGCAAACGGGACATCGTCGATCCAAGAATGGCCATCGCCGTGGATGAACAACACGGGTCTGCCGAAGTCGAGCGCGGCGGACTCCATTCGGGTGACGTAGGCGGTGTGGTCTCCCGTGGGGTTGGCATGGGCGAAGATCACAGCGGCGTAGACACCGGGGTGCGCCTCAAACTGGGATTCGACCCACTGCGCGTCCTGATCGAGACGCTCGGCCCATTCCTCCGCGTTGTGGACGAGACCGCCCACGAGGTTGATGCCCACCAGCAACACGCCCTCGGACGTCCATGCGAAGTTCTCGTCGCGGACCTCTTGTCGTTCGACGGTCGGCGAGGCCGGCCACGCCTCGTTGAAGCGTGAGAAGTACTCCTCCCACCATGCCCACGACTCATCGATGTTGAGGATGCAGTCGTTCCACTCGTTGTCACCGGGAAGCACAAACGTCGGTACCGCGAGTCCCGCGAGTGCCGTCGAAACGTCCTGGTAGGTGACCTCGAAGCAGATCGGACTCCCCGACTTGATGTCCCCAACGTGCACCATGAACTCCGATGGGCTCAACGCGTTGTGGTCGGCGACCTGCTGGACGAGGATGCCGTACTCCTCAGGCTCGTAGGGCACATCGCCCATCACAGAGAAGACCAGAGGCTCCCAGGACGCCTCGCCGGTGGTGTCGTCTCCCTCCCCGGACGAACTCGAGCCGGTGGGTTCACTGCTCGAACTCTCGTCGGGCATCGCGGTCGAACCGGTCACGGACGTTGAACTCGAGGTCGTGTTGGTCGACACCGCGGCGGTCCCGTCCCCCGACGCCACCGATGTCGACGACGACCCCGACGTCCCGGGGCCCGGCGTCTGTGTCGTCTGCGAGGCCTCCTCGGTGCCTGAGGATCCAGGCGCGTTGCCACTGCATCCAAAGGCCACAGCCGTATGAACACCCAACAACGCTGCAAGACGACGATGTCTCATGATGGTGGAGTATACGAGAGTCGTCGCGGGGCGAGGACGCCCCCTAGCGCAGCTTGGCGTCGGCGTTGCTCATGCCCTGGGTCGGTGCATTGTCCGGGAGCGGTTTGCCATCGAGTGCGGTGGCCTGCTCAACGGTGGCAGCACAGCGAAAACCGAAGTGGTGGAATGGCCGGTTGTTGGGCGGCTGGGGCCGCCGGTAGTAGCCGACGGCCTTGCTGGCGGTCCAGTACCAGGAACCTCCCTTGACGATCTTCTCGCCATGTCCCTCGCAGGCATCCTCACCACCGCACGGCCCTTTCGGGTCGACGCCCAGGCAGGCATCGCCGCAGGTCGCGTAGTCCGTCGACATCCAATCGGCGACGTACTCCCAGTTGTTTCCGGCCATGTCGTAGAGACCGTAGCGTCCCGGGTCTCGCGCCCCGACGATGAACGGGCGGCCCTTCCAGCCCTCCGTCCCGCGCTTCTCGACGCCGCAACTTCTCCCGCGCCCGTCCTTGATGACCGAGTTCGCACAGGTCGCAGGCTCGTTCCCCCACGGGTACGTCTCGCCCTGCGGTCCGCGAGCTGCCGCCTCCCACTGCGCCTCGGTGGGCAGGCCCTTGCCCATGACCTCGCAGTAGGTCCGCGCCCCAAACCACGTCACGCCGGCGATCGGCTGATGTTTGCGGTTGAAGTCCATGTAGAACGGGCCCCCCTTGGGGCACTTCCCGGACTTGAAGCAATCCTTGTACTCCTTGTAGGTGACCTCGAAGAGGTCCATGTAGAAGGTCTGCAACTCGACGGGGTGCGCGGGTCGAGCATTTTCCGGGCCGTCGTCGGACCCGACGATGAACGAACCGCCGGGCACACAGGCCATGTTCGCCACACTCGCGTCACAGCCCGCGATCGCGGTGCCATCGGAGAGCGAAGGCACCGCAGGTGGCTCCGGTTCGGGCGCGGGCTCGGGCGCGGCCTCTGCCGGGGCGGCGGACTCCGGCGTAGCCGCGGCGGGGTCGGCCGCGGGCGGAGCGGGTGTGGGCTCGACGGGTGCCGGCTCCGGAGTCCGTGCGCACGAGGTCACGAGAACGAGGGCCGAAGTGACGAACGCAAGACGCTGCACGGGCGGTGGAATAGCGTCCTTGGCCCGGACTTGAAAGGGCTTCGGTCACGACCGCGCGACATCGCAGCGCTCGAAGGCCTCTGAGGCGGGCTCTGAGCCCCGCGCGGCGCCCCGTTTCTCCCAGCCTACTTCGAGACCGGTCGCAGGCCCCGGCAGCGCGGGGCCTGCCCAAGCGACTGGTCCGCCTGACGAACCGAGGGGGTTCGCGCGTCGGAAGGGAAACGCTTCGAGAACAAGGCGTATGCGCAGTGGGCTCGACCCGGCCGACCCAGCCGTTTCTCGAGTCGCGCGAGGTCGATGAGACCAGCCTTGGTGGCCGGACCCCGCGGATGGGACTGCACGAGCTGTCGAAGCAGCCGCACCGACTCCTCGAGGCGCCCCGAGAGCAGCGCCGCCTCGGCCTGCGTCGCGAGTTGCTTGGCACTCGGCCCAGGCACCTGTGGTGATGCCTCCGGTTTCGACCACCGCGCAGCGCCCTTCACGACCGTGAAGGAACTGTGCTCGACCCTCGCATCCACAACGACGTCACTCGCCGCCGAGACCTCCAGGACGCGACCAGCGACCGAGACCTGCATCGCGGCTTCTGTCGTCTGAACCCGGTAGCGGCCGCCAATGACTGCCATGACGCCGTCTTCGTTGGATGCCGGTTCGTCGGCCCCCTCGAGCGGCTCGATACTCGGCGACGAGCTCGGGCGCGGACGCAGAGCCGCTGCGTCTGCCACCTCGGGAACCCGCTCCACCGGCGGTTGTGCGATCGGGTCGTCCGCCGCCGCGACCAGCGATGCAGACGTGGTCGGCCGGTCTCGCACAGCCCACAGGGAAACCGCCACGACGGCCGCCGCCGCGAGTGCTCCCCACCATCGCCTCGAACTGCGGGTCGACGCGGCAGCACGGATATCCTCGACTTGCACGGTGACCGGCGGGGCCGGCTGCGCACGGACGGCGCGAATCATCGCATCGAGCCGCGGATGGCGTGGCGACGGCTCGGAGGAGAACGGCTGCGTCATGATGAGGCCTCCAGCCCGAGCGCCTTGGCGAGGAGCGCCTCGGCTCGACGGGCCCGGTATGAGACGGTGCTGATCGGAACCCCGAGCTCGGCGCTCGCATCTTCGAGGGGCAGCTCCTCGATCACCCGGCAGACAAACGCATCACGGTACTTGCCGGGCAACTCACCGAGCGCGGCGTAGAACTGTCGAAGCTGCTCGGCCGCCGCGACCTCGTCATCCGGAGCATCGTGCTCCGACACCTCAGGCCGGACCGCCTCCGACTCGCGCGCGAGTCGCCGACGCCGGGAGTCCCAGGCGTTCCGCACTTTGTTCACCGTGATCCGGTGCAGCCAGGTCCCAACCGCCGCATCGCCGCGGAACGATCCCAGCCGAGAGAACGCAGCGATGAACACCTCCTGCACGAGGTCATCGACCCACCCTGCATCACCCGTCATGCGCATGATCTGGCGGGCGACCGCATCTTTGTGACTCTCGAAGAACTCCGCCTGCGCCGCCGCGTCGCCGCGTCGGACCGCGGCGAGGAGCGCAATTGGATCAGCGTCGAGTGTGGCCGCCATCGGCCATGTCAGAGTACCGGACACGGTCCTCCTTACGACCGTCCCCCAGCGGAGAATTCCAACCTCGGCTAGGGAAGATTTGCCCCAACGGCCAGCCCTGCCACAGGTCGGACCCCTCCCCAACGCAACCGGTCGGATACGCCGCGAAACCGCAAAGAGGGCGTTCGCAGGTCCACCCCGAGCATGCCGCGGAGAAACCAGCGGCCAGTGAGCTGAACCTCGACCATCGCCGGGAGTCGCCCGTACAACGCCGAGCCCCGAGCGCGAGCCTGGTCGAGGGCCCAGGCCGTCGTGACCCCGAGACGGGCTCCGGCTCCAACCCACCAGCGCTTCCCAACCTCCGCCCCCACATCGAGCTGGGCGGCGGGCTGCAGCGCATGGACAGAGAGCTCGCCGTGCCGCGCGTGCCCCCATCCCAGCGAGAGGCCCGCGCGAAATCGTCGCTGCGCCCCGAACCAGCGCCCCCCATCCAGCTCCACGCCTCCCGACGGGCTCACCGGCGAGGCGACGCCGATCGCTGCTCGAACGCCAAGCGCGATCGTCCATGGAGAGGCCGGATTCGGAGGGTTGCCAGGCCTAGCACCGCGCGGCGCCTCGCTGGTTGATGCGTGCACCTCGGCGTCCTGCTCAATCGCGAACGCGACCGCTGATGCAACGGCAATCGCACGCTCTTCGGCCGATCCCTCCGGCACCTCGACCGTCTGCTCCACCAGGTCCCGCCCAGGCGCGCTCGCCCGGAACCGAACCCCACCCGGCGCGGCCTCGAGCGTGACGGTCCAGGGCTCGGCCGCTTCGCCCACCCGGGCTTCGAGCCCTCTTGCGACGGCGTCCGCGTCGACCCGGGAGGCGTCGCTGGCCGTGACTCGCGGGGCGCCAGCGAGAGCTAGCGCGAGCACCCATGGCGCGCTCATCAAGGTCCGACACTCTCACACAGGAGCACGAGCAAACAACCGCGAGCATGAGGTCTTGCTCCCTGGGTAGACGCCGGAACTCGGCTGAACAGGAAGCTTTGGCGACCCCGGTCTCGTCAACAGCCCCTAGCCCGGAGGAGGCGGGAGGCAGCAGCCTTGGAGGCAGTACCAATCGTTGGGGCAGTCCGCTACGTTCTCACAAGCATCGCCAAACTTGCATTCGGCCTCGTCACATCCTGGGGGAAGCTCGTCCTGGCCGAAGCACAGCTCGCACTCTCCATCACACGGGTTGCCACAGTCGTCATTGATTGTGCACGATTGGCACGCCTCGAGGTTGTCCAGGGCGCACTCGCCGTCCTCGTCGGAGTTCAAGAACACGTTCACATCGCCCTCCGGCGTGGAAACGGTGCAACACCCGAAGCAATCACAGCCCGGAGGTACGAACGGCAGGCAGAAGTCGATGCACTCTTCGTCCCAGCTCGCCTGGCTCTCGTTCTCGCAGTTGTTCCCGCCCGTGTACTCGCACCCGATCTCGGCTCCGGGGTTCTCGGGGTCGCAACGCAAGTTCCAGATGCAGCCGTCGTCTCCTTGGCCACTGTTGCCATCGAAGAAGCAGTCCTGCTTGCAGTCCATGTTGTCCCCGGGGATGCCGGTCGCAAAGGAGCTCTCGTCGTCGTCGCAGGGGCCGGTGCACTCTGGGTCGAGCAGGTCGATGAGGCCATCGCCATCGTCGTCCTCGCCGTTGCCGCAGGCATACACGGTACCGCCGCAGTCGAGCGGATTGCCCGGGTCGTTGGCGGTGTCCGTCGTCGCAGCCACTCCCGAAGAGGAGCTGGCATCAAGGGTCCCCGACCCTGTCGCAGCGCTTCCGGTGGAGCCGGACGAGGCCCCGCCCGAGGAACCGGATGCGGTATCGGCGGTGGTGGCTCCCGACGGCGACGTTGCTGTTGCCGCCCCAGTCGACGCGGTCGTGAGTCCGGTCTCGGACGCTTCCGTGTCGGTTGCCGCAGGTGTGCTTGTTCCACACCCCGCGACCAAGAACAGACCCACCCCGCACATGGCCAGTACTCGCATCAGGGCTTGGACTGACCGTGGCTCCATAATTCCAACCCGAGGAGAGTTGGAATCCACCTTTCTCGGACGGTCCGTCTTCTCGATGACACGATCGACTCTCGCCCTGTGTGCTGCGCTCCTACTCGGTGCATGTGGGGAAAAGGACGTCGACGCGTCGGGCGACACCGACGGGCCGCCGGCCGAGGGGGATGCTTGCGAGCCGGACGAGGACGGGGAGCCGCCGTGCGCGGACGGTCTGGTTTGTGAGATCAGCGGCGACGCCCACCAGTGTGCCGCCCCGCTCGAGATCCGGGGAATCGTGCTGCATGCGATCTCGCAGGAACCGATCGAGGGCGCTCATGTCACAGCGCTGGATGCCGCCGGATCTCCCGTGGGGTCGGTGTCGATCAGCGATGCCGAGGGGCGCTACTCGGTTCGCGCCCGCGCCGCGAGGAACGACGATGGCACGTTCGCCGACGCAAGCACCTGGACCCTGTTCTCCACCGCCCCCGACTTCCAACCGTTCCCAGGGGGACTCCGTCCGGCGATTCCCCTCAACGCAGCCGATGCTGTCGCGGCCGAAGACGACGACGAATCGGCGGGATGGGTGCTCGAAAACCCGTCCACGGACGTGGCTCTGCTTCCGTTCCCTGACGACCAACTCAGCGGGCGGACCGTCTCAGGCACAGTAGGCGGAGAACGCCCCGGCGGTACGCTGGTCGTCGCCGAGGCCGAGCAGTCTCCGCCTCGGTACACCATCGCGGATGCCGACGGGGCGTACGCAATCTTCAACGTGCCCGCCGGCGCCCACACCATCGTCGGCTATCGAAGCGGCCTCGATGTCGAACCAGCCTCCATCGACGGCGACGAGGATGTCGAGGGTGTGGACCTCGGCGCGCTCGACGAAGCCGCCGACGCCCTCGTGCAAGGCTCGGTCAACATCGTCAACGCGCCCGGCGGCAGCGTCACCAGCGTCGTCCTCATCCCGGCCGCCGTCTACAACGAAGGGCTCGAACGAGGGCCGGTTCCGCTCGGCCTGCGGGCCCCAGAAGCACCCGACGCTCCGTCCGTCGACGGCGCGTTCGAGATCGCCGGCGTCCCGCCGGGGCGCTACAAAGTCTTGGCTGCATTCGAGAACGACGAGTTGGTCCGGGACCCGGACGAAGGCATCTCGGGAACCGACATCGTCGAGATCGTGGTTGCCGACGCGGATGTGGACCTCGACGAGTCGTTCAAGGTCACCGAGGGCTTGGCGGTCATCTCACCGGGGGCCGAGGTTCCCGAGGTCGTCGATGCGACACCGGCGTTCATCTTCGCCGACGACTCCTCCGAGGATCGCTACGAAGTCGTCGTGCTCGACGCGTTCGGCGACGTCGTTTGGGAAGACCTCGCCGTGCCGGGCGTGTCTGGGTCGGACACGGTTCAGGTGGAGTACGGCGGTCCGCCGCTCGAGTTCGGCCGCTACTACCAGTTCCGCGCGACCTCGATTCGCGAGAACCCAAACTCGGCCAGTGCGATCTCGCGAACCGAGGACCTGCGCGGCGTGTTCATCTCGGGATAGCCGAGCCGTATCGAAGACCGCCACGGCCAGACCGCGGCGATGAGCGTGGCAGCCACGGCGCTGTAGGCGCCAGGGGCGCCGCGGGTGCACGCACAGCGGAATTGGGGGTCATCGCCGGGACGCCACGGGCTGCATACCTGCGATCCGCCTCTTAGAGCACGTGGAGCGACGCCCTCGAGGTTGCGCCTCTCCCTACCGAGTGGTAGACGATCGTCGTCCGAACGGTAGTCCCATGCCTTCCCAGCGGTCAGAACGAGCGGAATCGCGCGAGCGCGCGAAAGACGGGCGCCCCAAGCAGGGGATGGCCGCTCAGATCCTGGCGCAGGCGACCCGCCTGTTCGCCGCCCGCGGATTCGTAGGCGCCTCGCTGCAAGACATCGCGAAGGCGGTCGGCATTCGCAAGCCGTCCCTGCTCTATCACTTCCCCTCGAAGGATCAGCTGCGCCGCTCGGTACTCGAACAAATGCTCGAGCACTGGAACGAAGTCGTGCCTCGTCTGCTTCGCGCCGCGACGTCGGGAAAGGAGCAGTTCGATGCCATCGGCGAGGAGACGATCAACTTCTTCAGCGAAGACCCCGACCGTGCTCGGGTGCTGCTTCGCGAGCTGCTCGACCGCCCCGACGAGATGGGGCCGCTGGTCCGCGAGCGTGTCCAACCCTGGACCGAGGTCGTCTCCCAGTACATCCGCAAGGGCCAGGCACAGGGGCGAGTCCACGCGGATGTCGACCCCGAGGCCTACGTCAGTACGGTCATCAATCTCATCCTGTCGACCATCGCCGTGCACGCGGTTGTCGGACCTCTTCTTGGTGGCGAGGCATCGTCGCCAACGATCCACCCGCGACTGCTGGACGAGGTCCTGCGGGTCGCCCGTTCCTCCCTCTTCATCCCCGAGCCGGCCCAGGCTGCGCTTCCCCGGAGTTCGTGATGCCCAACTTCTTTTCCGACAACGCCGATCTTCAGTTCTACTTCGACGAAGGCCTCGACTGGAATGCACTCGTCACCGCAACGGAGCGGAACCCGGACGACGAAACCGCCCCGGCGAACACCGAGGAAGCCGTCTCGATTTACCGCGACATCGCGGAGATGTTCGGGCAGTTCGTTGCCGACGAAGTCGCTCCCCACTCGCTGAAGATGGACGCGGCCGGCGTGCACATGAAGGACGGCGAGGCCCTGTGCGCTCCCGAGTTCGAGCAGATCTTCGAACAGCTCAAAGGGCTCGACGTCCACTGGATGTGCATTCCAAGGGAGCTGGGCGGCATGAACTGCCCCCTGCTCAGCTACTTCATCAACGCCGAGATGATGGCCCGTGCAGACGTTTCTGTCGGCACGCACTATGGGTTTCACGGCGGCATGGCGCTCTCGATGCTCATCTTCTCGATGCGCGAGGGCACCACGACCTTCGAGAACGGCAAGCTGCTCGAGACGCGGTTCCGGAAGGAGATCGAGGAGATTGCCCGCGGCGAGGCTTGGGGTTCCATGGACATCACCGAGCCGGACGCAGGCAGCGACATGGCGCGTCTGCGGGCCCACGCAGAGCAAGACGAGGACGGCAACTGGTTCGTCACGGGCCAGAAGATCTTCATCACCTCGGGGCACGGCAAGTACCACTTCGTCATCGCCCGAACCGAGACCGCCGCAGATCCGGACGACCCCTTTGCGGGCCTGGGAGGGCTGTCGTTCTTCCTGGTCCCCGCCTGGCACGAGGATGAGGACGGGAAGCGCGTCCGCACCGTCACCATCGATCGCGCGGAAGAGAAGCTAGGGCACCACGCCTCCCCAACGGTGGCCCTCACGTACGAGCGTTCGCCTGCCAAGCTGATCGGCAAGCGTGGCGAGGGCTTCCGCTACATGCTCACGCTCATGAACAACGCCCGCCTCGGCGTGGCGTTTGAGTCCTTGGGCGTGATGGAGGCGGCCTACCGCAAGGCCAAGGCATACGCATCGGAGCGTCCGTCGATGGGAAAGACCGTCGACAAGCACGAGATGATCGCGGACTACCTCGACATGATGCGCAGCGACATCGAGGGCATCCGGGCACTTTCGATGTACGGCGCCTTGAAGGAGGAGCTTGGACAAAAGGCCGAGCTGTTCGCCGACCACAACAGCGACCCCGACGGGGAACGCAAGCGAGGCAAGCGCCTCCGCGCGGAGGCTCGCCGCATCACCCCGTTGCTCAAGTACATCGCCTCTGAAAAGTCGGTCGAGCATGCGCGACTGTGTGTCCAGATTCACGGTGGCAACGGCTACACGGTGGAGTACGGGGCGGAGAAGCTCCTGCGCGACGCGATGGTGTTCCCGATCTACGAAGGCACCAGCCAAATCCAGGCGCTGATGGCCATGAAGGACACCCTCGGCGCCATCATGAAGTCGCCGCAGCGGTTCGTCCGCGACCTGGCCCAGGCGCGTTGGCGCAGCCTCTCCGCTCGCAACCCACTCGAGCGCCGCGTGGCGAAACTCAAGTGGCTCAGCCTCGAGACCCAGCAGTTCCTCATCCGCAAAACCGCGGCCAACAAGATGCGGTCGCTGGGCGAGCTCCCGATGGCGAAATGGAGTCAGGCCTTCTTCAAGGATTGGGACCCCAAGCGCGACTTCGCGTTCGCCATGCTCCACGCCGAGCGACTCACCCTGCTGCTGGCCGACGTCACGATCTCCGAGGTCCTGCTGGAGCAGGCCAAGAAGTTCCCGCATCGCAAGCCGGTGCTGGAGCGCTACCTGCGGCGCGCTGAGCCACGGTGCCGCCACATGCACGACCTCATCCACAACACCGGTGCCGAGATCCTCGCGGGGCTCGAAGAATCCGCGGCGGCCGAGGCAGCGCAGTAGTGGCCGTCTCCACGAAACACGTGCTCCAGCAGGGGCCAGTCATCAAGACGCTGGCCGGCGTGGCATGGGCCGCACTTCGGCAAGGAAAGGGCACAGGGGCAGGTTCGTTTGCAACACCCAGCGAAGAACTGATTGGCCTCGTTGACCCACTTCCCGCCGGACTCGTGAAGGACTACATCCGGCATGTCGGCGGCGACCCCTCGTCCTACAAAGGACTTCTGCCCGCCCATTTGTTTCCGCAGTGGTCCTTCCCCCTGGCCTCCCAGACGCTACGGGGAGTCCCCTACCCCCTGTTCAAGGTCCTCAACGGAGGTTGTCGCCTCCAGATCCACGAACACCTCCCCGCCGGCACTCCGCTGCGCGCCCGGGCCCGTCTCGAGGGCATCGATGACAACGGTCGCCGCGCGGTGCTGCATCAGCGCGTCGTGACTGGGACAGATCAGACCCCCAACGCGCTGACCGCCGACCTCTACGCCATCGTCGTCCACGACAAGAAGACTCGCGAGCAAAACGGCGTCACCGGGGCTTCCAAGAAAAAGGCAAAGGCCCGCATCCCGCACGACGCCGAGGAGCTCGCTCGATGGAAGCTCCGCGCCGACGCGGGACTCGACTTCGCCAAGCTCACCGGCGACTTCAACCCCGTCCACTGGGTCCGCCCCTACGCCAAGGCGTTTGGGTTCCGCAACACCATCCTCCACGGCTTCAGCACGATGGCGCGCACCATCGAGACCATCCAGCGAACCCTCTTCGCCGGCTCGATTCACGCCCTGAAGTCCATCGACGTGCAATTCACCGAACCCCTCGTGCTACCCCACGAGGTCGGCGTCTACCTCGGCGAGACCCGTGAGGACGGCCGCACGGTCTACGTCGGCGACGCACCCGGCGGGCCGGCCTACCTCGTCGGCACATTTCAGTAACAACGCGAGCCGCCGCGGCGGCCCCACATCGCCCCCCTTCCGCTGCCATGAACGACTTCCTTCTTCAGAACGAGCCAGCCCGCAAAGTCATCAAGTCGCTGGGCCTACCCCTCCCCGTGCCGCCCAAGCTTGCCCGCGCCAAGGGGCCGATGCAGGCCCCTGTCTCTTATACACATCTCCGAGCCCACGAGACCTCTCTACATCTCGTA
>CAJXVA010000282.1 GCA_913061055.1 uncultured Pseudomonadota bacterium | reverse complement strand
TGTAGAGAGGTCTCGTGGGCTCGGAGATGTGTATAAGAGACAGACTCGCTCGAGGGCGATCGCGGCGGTGCGGCGGCGAGTGGCTACTCGCTCGATGGAGACCGCGGCGGTGGCATGGGCGGGTTGTCGCTCGACACGGTGCCGCCCACGGCGCTGGCGTCTTCGGGGCCTGGGGTTGGGGGGCTGGTGTTATTTGCGTTGGTTGGGGCGGCGGCGAGCTTTGGGATCTTGGTCGCGCTGCAGGGCGTGCCCTGGTAGCGGGCGCTCGGCACAGTCAATCGTCGAAGCGGTGCTGCCGGATGCTCACGGCATCACCGTCGCGAACTCCGTACACGAAGCGCCCGAGGTCCGGTGTCCACGCGTGCTGGACAAGGACCTCTCCGCTGGACATGCCGATCTGTCCGCTGACGATGCCGCTATCGACGATCTCGAACTCGCCGTCCACGCGATTGCGGGTCAGCCGGAGTTCGCCCGACGAGTCCGGATCGGCACCGAGGGCCGTCACATACTCGCGTCCGAAGTGCGCGAGGCTGTACGCGGGTAGGAACACGTATGGCTCGCGGTCGTCGAGCGGGTAGGCCCAGACCTCCTCTTCTCGCTCCACCAGAACGATGCCGTTCCACGCAACCCCAGCCACCGACGGCGGATCGCCCGCGGTTGAGCGTGGGCGTGACCACAACACCTCGAGTTCTTCCGGCGCCGTGGGTGGCTCGAGCGGCACACGAACGATCCGGTACTCCTGCGCGTTGATCAAGAACACCCGCTCGGTGTCGAGCACGGTGAAGCTCGCGATGTCGTCGTCGGTACTCAGCGGGGCCTCCCATCCGGGACGACTCAACGCGAGCCCAGACTCTGCGTCGGTGGCGAGGAGCCCGTCACGAATGCTGACTTCATCAGAGAGACTGCCCACGGACCATGACACTGCGGGAGTTTCAAACCAGTCTCCCGTGCTCAGCTGCACCGCGTACAGAGGGGAGAAGACATCCTGACCAGGCGAGAGACCCTGGCCCTCGGAGAACGCCGGGACGGCAAGGATCCAATCCGCGTCCTCGGCCACTCCGCGTTGCGGCACGACATACTCGGTGGCATTGGGGAGGTCGAGCTCGATGGCGGCGCTTCCATCGGGCGGATGAATCGTCGGTGAACGCCCATTCATGAAGACGCTCGGTCCACCGCCAGTCCACAGGAACTGAACGGCACCGATGCCGGGAATGGGACGGGTCGTGCCGTCGGGGAGGGTTTGGAGCAGGTCATCGCCAGAGGCAACGAACCCGTACGAGTCGAACAGACTCGAGCTCAACCGCTTGCAGTGGAGAGCAGGGTCAAGCAGCTCTCCGGGCGAGCCATCGTCGAGTAGCTCCCAGACCCCGTCGGGCTCGCCGTTCTCACTCGAGCACAATACGATTTCGCCGCCGCGGTTCATCACCCCCGTGCGCTGCCCGAACGTCCCGCGGATCCGGATCGAGTTGCCACCGCAGTTGTCGACGATCTCTCGCTCACTCTCTCCGTAGAGGATGAACGCGGCGCTGACCGCTTGGTCGAGATCGTGGACGTCGAGGGACGTGATGGCGCTGTCGGGATCCGCGATGCGCATGAGTTCTCGCGGGGACTCGTTGGATGAGCATGATGGAAGGGAGAGTGGTTCTGCCACCGACGACTCCCCGCAGGCGACGACGAGTAGCAGTGCTGGCGGCCACCAGGCGCGGATCGTGAACATGGATTCGTTGTCTTCGGCGAAACGATAGCGTTGGGTTGAGACGGTCGCGGGGTTCATCTTTGTCGTCGTGTACGGACGTGTCCGGTCAGATCGACCGCCCCCATTCCCCGTCGGCATGCGCGGGTGTCGGGTAGTTCGTAGTTCGTGCGGACGGGGGGCGTCCGTAGTTCAGGCAGAGCCGCTATCTATAGTTTGTTAGTTGTTCATCTGCCAGATGCGCTCGATTTCATCCCGAGGGATTGTTGCGATCACGCCGCTGAGCTGGGCCTGCGTCACGTCCCCGCTAAAGTGCATCTTGTAGAAGATGCGGCCGTCTCGCTCTTCCTCACTCGTGAACTCATGCTCAAGGCCTTTTCCGGTCAACAAGTCATCGACGTAGTCGAATAGCTCGTAGTCGTCCACGATCACTTCGACCCGCTCTTCAGCGGCCCGTATCTCAATGTGTTTGCCCTTCATTTCACCTCCGCGAGTTCCGCGGCTGTCGGCGGACGCTTGTACCCTTTACTCCCCGCCAGAGCGTTGTCGAACTTGACTTTCTGCAGTGTTCCGGGCGGAGCTTTCGGGTGCTGGTTTGGCACGAATTCCTTCACCCGTGTCGTACTGATATCCTTGACGCTACCATCCGGGAACGTCTGCCGAACAGCCTTGGTCCCATTGCGTGTGGTTCTCCACACCTCTTGAACCGAGCCCTCGACGCCGTTGTACCCTGCGCGTGCGGTCCCGCCTCCCCCTGCGGAAGCGTCACCACACCCCTTGCCTGCTACGGGCTTGCTCGCACACGGTCCCTTCACCCCGGGCGTGGTCTTGAAGCTGAACTTCTTCGCAAACGGCGCCAGAATCGCTACCAACATCACCGCCGTGTACGTGCCCGAGTCCCTCGCTTCCACGACCTCGGCCCCCTCTCCCGAGGCCTCGACAGCGAACCCGATCGTCATGTCGAAGACTGCCCAGGCAACTGCCAAGCCCTGCTTGGCACCCCAGTATGCCCACCCCTTCGTCTCATCGACCCGCTCGCCCTCGGTCTCCTTGGAGACCACTTCGACTTCTGGCGCGCCTATTGTGGGCTGTGTGGCGGCGATCAGCCCAATGAGCCAGTCTACGAAGACGTCTAGAGCAGTGGTCTCCGACGCATCCGACGCATCATCGGCCGCCGCCACCTCAGCCTCTGGCTCCTCAACGGGCTCCTCACTGGCCATCCCAGTCGGATCCACCAACGACAACGGCCGGTTCTGAACGTAGCTGTACGCGTTCCAAGTCCCGACCTCGAGTGCATTCTCGATCACCGGGTCAACGCTCATGAAGCGCCCGACCGCCGGGTCATACATGCGCCCGCGCATGTTGATCAGACCCGCATCCAATTCCGGCTGATGCCCAGTGAACCCTGCCGGAAGTTCGTCCAGCGCAGCCTCGCTCAGCGGAAGGTTCCACAGGTCCCCATCCCGCGCGGTTCCCCACGGCCCATACATCACGCGCGACTCAACGGCCGCATCGCGGTCCGTCACAGCATGCGTCGATCCTAGGTGATCATCGTGAACGAACTTCTTGCTGTGCTCCCACAGGTCGTTCGCTGCCAGCTCTGTCCGCTCTGCGAACACCTCTGCGACCACACGTCCGGTCGCCCCCAGCACGGAGATCCGTGCCTCGGCCAAACTCGCGCCGTCGAAGCGCAACTCGTACGTCGGACTCACGGAGTACGCAGCTTCGTTCGCGGACGCCTCCTCGCGAACAACCCGTGTCCCTTCGGCATCGTACAGAACAGACCAGGATTGGCCTCCACGCTGCAGCGAACGCACGAGGTTCTGAGCGGTCCACGTCAACGTGCGCTCACCATCCGAGCGAACGTTTCCGTTGCCATCGTAGCTGTACACCTGGGATCCGACCTGCATCAGCCGATCGGTCGCGCCGTCGTACATGTACGAACCCTGTCCGGACTTGTCGGTGATGTTCCCGAGGTCGTCGAACTTCGTCTCCCATGTCGTCCCGCCCCAGCTCCACGTCCGGAGCCGGTGCGCATCATCGTACGTGAAGTCCTCGGTCTGCCCCACGTTGTAGTCGTTGCGAAGGTCGAGGTCGCCCGCGTCACTCCACACGTAGTCCAGGCTCTGAATCGAGCCGCCCAATGGTCCGACCGTCTGAATCGCCTCGGGCCGGTAGGTACCCAGCTGGTAACCACGCGTCGTCTCGGCGCCGTTACCCATCCGCTCGACCGTGACGTTGCCTGCGGGATCGCCCTCAACCCACTCCCAGTCGATCGCGGCGTCCGACACTGAGCACGGTGCTCGCTGAGAACGGGAGCGGCGGTGGTAGCCGAAGACATCGTACTCGTGGAACACCGCGTACCCAGGCTCAGGATACGTGACCTGAGTCAGACGGTCGAACTCGTCGTAGCCGTACTCGAGGGTGTAGGCCCCGAGCGCGGCTGTGGTGGTCTCGCTATCAACGCGCCCCCACTCGTCGTAGCCGTACGACCTGCCGATGCCGTCCGCACTCGCGCTGGAGCCCAGCGCCCCGAGGCGGACTGTGTCCCAGGCCCAGTCTGTGGTCCCGTCGTCGTCAATCCGGTCCGTCGTCCGGCCCAAGTCGTCGTGGACGAAGTACGACGTGCCTTCGGGCTGGACCACCACTTCCGTCTCACCGAACGGTGTGTAGCTGACGGTCGTGGTCCCATTCTCAGGCGCCACTTCCGAGGCCCGACGTCCAAGACGGTCGAACGTGTACGTGGTCGTCGAAAGTGCGCTGCCAGAGTCGAGACCTCCTCGATGAACGTGCCGGACTTGACCGAACGCCCCGTGTACGAACGCGGTCGGAACGCCGCGGCCGTCGAACGCCGCCGAGACGCGGCCGGCGCGGTCGTAGTTTCGAACGGTGGTCTTGGAGTCCTGGTCCGTGTACGTCTCGACCAACTCCGCTGAGAAGTCCTCCCCGGCGTTGTTGCTGCCACCGTAATCGTACGTCCAGACTTCCTCAGTCTCCACGATGCTCGTGAGGCCCGCGTCGAGCAGAACGGAGTTCCGCTTACGGTTGAGGTTGTCGTAGGTCCATTCACGCCAAGATGGCGGAGCCTCACCAACCCAAGTGGGCTTGCTCTCCCGGATGTTCCTTCCACGTTCGTCGTACTCGTAGAAGACCTCAACTTGGTTGTGGTTCACCGGACCCGCGACTCCTGCGGCCGGGAACGCAGCCTGGTCGAGGGCGACCACCCCTTCCCACTGCTCGCGAAGCTTGTGGCCGTGCGGATCGAGTTCGGTGAGACGGACCTGTCCCGCCGGCATCGTTCGGTTCGTCGTCCGCAACGCAAACGTGTCGCTGCCGGCCGGGCCCGCGTATTCGGTCTCCGACCAGGCGGGAGAGAAGGCTCCCATCGGAGAAACGCGTCGCTGCGTCCTGGTTGGCCGCAGGAACCCGTCATAGACGGTCTCCGCTGAGTTTCCGTTGGGCTCGATCTGCGCAACGAGGGCACCGGTCGGTCCGTCGTGGATCAGGTAGCTCCGATGGCCGACCGCGTTGTCGGACCACTCCAAGTGCACCCCATTGGTGTCCCAGCCGAAGCGCTCCACCCGTTGCGCGCCGTTCGTATCGGTCCGAGTCTTCGTGGTCACACGCCCGTGACCATTCCGCACGAAGTCCGTCGTGAGTTCGAACGCAGCAACCCCCGGCTCGAGGATCATCTGGTCGACCTCTGCGTGCTCTGGGTCGTAGACCAGCTCCTCGGTCCGCGTTTCACACTCGGCGAGGCTGATCCCCTGGCCACAGCTCGTCACTTCGCCCCGTTGCATCTTGCCTCGGAACCAGTGCTCGATCGTGCCTGCAGAGGTGAGTTCGTCGGAGAACGTTGTCGTGGTCTCCGAGATATGCGGGACCGTCTCCACGATGTGAACCGGCTGGCCTGCATCATTCCGCAGCTCAGATCGCTCTACATCGCTGACAATGAGACTGTCGAAGAGGCCAGTACATCCCGCCTCCTCGCTGAACAGGGCTTCCTCGGCTCCGACCGCCGAGACGGACCGGGTCTCCTCGGGGTAGGAGAACCAGGTCGCGCCTCCGTCCGGCGTGTGAACACGCCAAGACTCGACCGTGTCGCACGAGAGCTTCAGTTGCTCGACTCCCGACCCGTCATCCACCCAAACCGCTCGCGTCGTGTGCTCCGGAACCGCTGCGTGGGGATAGTCGGCGATTGCAGGATCGTAGGAAAAATCGAAGTCACGTGTCTCGGTTGACACGGGCGTCGAGCTGCCCTCGACGTACAAGCCGTAGTAGACCTCAGACCGCGACCGCTCAAATCCAAGCACCCGTCCAGACCTCAGGTCGCGTACTGGGTTGGTGAACTGGTAGACGGTCGTCTTCGAGCCGTCTGGGCCTGTGGATTCCCGCAGACTACTGACCACCGTCTTCGGTGCCGTCATTCGCGAGGCGGGCAGCTCAGCAAAGCCGTCGCTGCGGCTGTACTGGCCGTAACCGAACGTCTGCCTTGCCCCGAGGCCATCCTCCACGACGCTCACCCGTGGCCAGCGCCCGAGCCGATAGTAGGAGTCCACAACAGCCTGAATCCCCGGCTGGGAGGCATCCCGATCGCCCACCAAGAGGAAGCGCCCCGTGCTGTTCGCGCGGACGAGCCGGATAGAGCCGAGCCGGCGGAAGTTCTCCTTCCACGTGCTGTCGCTGTCGTATCGAATCCAGGATTCCGCAGTTGCAGGCGCCTGACCGAGAGAGCCCGATGGACGCGTGTAGAAGAACGTGAACGTGTCCTGCGTCGGGTCGCCGTCGGTGTCGAACGGAAGGAAGAAGTCTGTCCTGGTGTCCGCGTTGACATCGAGGACTTCTCCACCCATCCAGTTGAGCCAATAGCTCGCGTGTGGGATCCCTGAGAAGTTGAACAACGGCGCGGGTTGAGCTTCAAACGCGCCATCGCCATGGTTCAAGTAGACGCGAACGGCAGCGTCTTGATGCGCGGGGTCCTCGACACATGAATCGCGGTAGTTCCAGCTCGATGCGAGGCCCTCTTGGATGTTGCCGAGGTTCGCCGGGCCGTCGCCCGAGACCAGCTCGAATCGCACGACGTCGCCGAAGCCATCGCCATTCACATCAATGATTCGGTCGCTGCCCGGACCGGCCCCAAACACCGGGAATCCCGCTCCGATGGCGACATTTCTGCAGTTCTGGTCATGCCACCGCTGGAACCGGTCTCGAGGAAGGGAGGTCAACTGATAGCTGCCTGAAGCGTTTCCCGCTACGTAGTCCAGGCTGTAGTAGTGCTGACGATCGGCGTCTGCCAGCGGGGTCTGGGAGGGACTATAGGGATCGAACGCAGGTGACACGAAGAGAGACGAGTGCCCTGTCCCGTCACGGGGGACGATCAGGGTCTCGTCGAACGCGCTGCACCGGACACCGGTATCGTGAAAAGCGACCGCCGGGGAGACTCCAGCATTGGGTGGCACTGCCGAGCCGGAGGTGCCTGCACCGCCGATGCCGAAGTCAGCATTCTCTCCGTCGTTGAGTGCAAGCACCCACGTCGAGTCCAGCGCATCCGCGCCACGACACATCCAAAAATCCGTCAAGCCGTTGCCATCGTGATCCACGGGTAGAAGCGAGTGAACCCGTCCACCCGGGTCGAGGGGATAGTTTCGGAAGTCGACCCGTTCCTGGCTGTGGTTCCATTCCGCTCCATGGGCGATTGCAAGCCACTCAGCAGCCGGAAGGTCCGCTCCGCCGAGCACGGACGGCGAGATGGGGTACACGAGAGCATCGCTCCCGTCGCCGAAGAGATTAGCCGACACCGGACCCAAAGGAGGCGTTGCCCAGATCCAAGCTGGGATATCCAAGGGGCCCAACGAGTTAGCCTCCAGCAGCGGGTCGTAGTAGGCGCTGAACTGAGAGTCTCCCGCGTCCGGATACGGGCCGTTGGCGACAGTCGCGGCAACTTCGTCACGTTCGTTGAACGTCCACCATGTGGGGTCCCCGGGTGCGAGGAAAAGTTCCGCCCGCTGCAGGTTCCGGGTGAATTCCTCGACCGCATGGCGGCCAGGAATCACAACGTCGTGAAGATCGGGGTCCTCCCCAGCGGGAAACCCTGCAGGGTTCAGTGGGTCCACCGTGATGGGGGTATCCCAGTACGCGGGGTTGGTAGCGTTCGGGTCGTAGAAGTTCGAGCTCCCCCAATCTTCGGGAATCCCCTCCACGCGCCCAAGCAAGTAGTCGAACTCCGAATCGAAGCCCGTCGTGATCACTTCGTCGACGCCGTTTCCGTCGATGTCCGCGACCCGAGCGGCCCCATAGGCGAGCCCGGCACGGACCGCGGCCGGAGCTGTGACGCTGTTCTCGACAAAAGGAGCGTCGAGCCCGACATCAACCTCCTCGGGTGACCATTCGAAGGTTGTTGCGGGCACGCAGGCTCCCGCGGCATCGCACTGTTGAACGGACTGCAGCTTGCTGACCGTCATCCCCGGATCGAGGTCGTACTCGAACTCGTAGTCCCAGAGGTGGGCGCCTCCGCCCCCGTAGACTCGAATCTGCTCCAGCAGGTAAGGCTTCTCATACAGGCGCCCCGCGACGTAGCCGCTGCTCACCTCGTCAGCCGAGTGACCAGCGGGCGGGTTGCGCAGGTCGATGAATTCGAACTCGACCGACCGCCCGTCTCCGTACGTGATGCTGTCGGGCCGGATGCTCGTGTCGTCAGAGGACCACCCGTACTCCAAGCTGTTGTCGTATCGATCTCGAATCCGCTCCGCGTACCACTTCAGCGGCGCCATCACCTCGGAGGCGCTGATCTTGAGTCCCGAAGAGTACTCGATGACCCGCCCATCGTTGAGCCAGACTTCCCAACGAGAGTCCTGGTGGCCAATCGTATCGTCCTGCAGGATGATCCGGTCGAACGGGTCCCGACGTGTTCGGTACTCGGCCCCGGCCTCCCCCGCTGTGCCAGCGACCAGGACCATTCGCCGTCCACCGAAGCAAAGAGCATCGAACTCATTGAGGCGGATCCGGTCAACATAGCCATCCTCGGCGAGCGTCTTCTCGCACCGCTCGATCGTCGATCCGAACCCGTCGATCGCGAACCCAAGGCCGGCGTAGCCAACATCACGGCTGCTGTCGTATGAGATCGAGATCTCCGGCTGCATGCCACCAGGCCCAGGTGCAACAGAGATGGGGAAGGCATAGTGAGCACTTCCCCTAGCATCGACCGTGGCGCGTCCTGGCATCGTGCCGACCTCGGTCGAAGCGGACAGAGCATTCGGTAGAGCACGCCGCGAGGCGACCTCGCCGGCGAGGTTCGAGCTTCCGCCTGGGGCGGTATCAAAGCCTGCAGCCCCCGGTGCAGGCCCCGGCCCATCCACCGGGTCTGACTCACCGCCGCCACCGCCGCCACACCCCGCCGCAACCATCGTCAGCGCGGCCATCATGGCAACCGCGCGATCCACCCATCCGTACTTTCGACTCATCGTTCGATCCTCCCGATTCCTTCGACTGCGCCCGCCTGCTCGCGGACAAAGAACGGCGGCTCATCCGTGAGCCGCTCAACCTCAGCTTCAAGCTCCGCGTACGCCTCACGATCGTCCAGACCGCCTTCAACGCGCAGCAGACTCAGCCCACGAATGGCTTCCGCTGCAGCCGAGTGCCACTGCGACGCGTCGCCGGTGGTTCGCAGCGTCTCCAGGCTGTCGTCCACCTTGGTGCGAAGATGCTCGTACCGCTGCTCCCTCGACATCGCGTCCCAAGACTGGTCGTCGACCACCGGCGCAGGCTCCTCGCAGGCCGAGACGACGCAGAGAAGAACGAGGGCAAGGAGGGATCGGGAACTACGGGTAAGCATGAGTGAGCACGTCTCCTTCTCGCTGGCAGCCGTGCGAGATCGCCGACAACTCCAGTGCAGATGCGATGCACAAGTCGACATCGCAGTTGACCGGGTCTGTGACCCAGTGTTCGCAAGCGTCGAGCGCGAGCTCGAACCCGACCTCGCACGCAGCGGTGTACTCGGCATCGGTGCCCCGGCTGAGGGACTGAAAGTCGGCCGTGAGCGCCTCGCCGCAGCCAGGCTCGGCGAAGTCGACGCAGCGCCGATACTCCTCCGTGATGTCCTGGATGACGATGTCATCCCAATCCATGCAGACCAGGTAGTCGTAGGTGTTGTTGAGCGCGCCCCCGGTCACAAACCCCGCGCTGTGTCCTCGAAACAGGTGGTACCCTCCGTCTCGACCGTTGGAACACGTCTCTCCGGGCACAGCGACCATCAGGTCGTCGTACGCGTCGCCGTTGTCGTCGAAGGCCCACATCTGAGCCCCGAACGCGTCGTACGACTCGAGAGGGTCCGAGGTCGTGTACATCGTGTTCTGTGAAAGCCCGGTCTGGTTCGCGAACGAAAAGTTCGTAGCCCAGTGGATGGCGCCATAGAAGAACACCACGTAGCCACCATCGTTGTTCTCGCCCACCACCCCAACGGCCAGGTCGTCGCAGGTGGTGCCGTTGAAGTTGCCGACCGCGAGCGAGGAGCCGAACTCGTCGTTGGTCTCTGGAGACCCGCTGACGCTCGGCGAGCCCTGGTGATAGAAGTCCTGTACGGACGAGAGACCGCTCGAAGTTCCGTAGATGACGTTAATCGAGCCATCGTTGGTCCGACCCGACTGCGCGTCATCCCAAGGCACCCCGACGGCAACATCCTCGCGACCGTCGCAGTTGAAGTCCGCCACCGCGACTGCCTCTCCAAAACGATCATTGGCCACTGGGCTCCCGTCGATACCTGACGAGTCCCGGTCGATGACCTGGTCCCCGACGCCGGTCAACCCGGTCGAACTGCCGTAGATGACGTGGATCGAACCAGCATCGACCCGCGCGGCCCCGTACCAGACATCATCACCCGGCACTCCGACCACAAGATCGTCGTACCCGTCATTGTCGATATCGCCCGCTGAGAGGCTGTCGCCAAAGTAGTCGTCGACCTCAGCCGTATCGAAGATGTACGGCGTGCCGCGATTGAACTCCGCGACCTCCCCGTCTCCGTAGACCACCACCACGGTGCCGCGGTCGTCGTTTGCCCGCGGATACCCGAAGGCACGGTCGAGCGCCCCGTCGCCATCGAAGTCGCCGTAGGTCTGGGAGCGGCCGTACTCAGCCACCTGGCCGGCGGCCTCAGCCTTCCCCGACGGTGCGGCGACGGCAAAGGCCGCGATGACTGCCACGCCGAGGCGAGTCCACGCAGAACGCGCTGCGCGGTGGGTGAGCGGGTTAGAAAACGTGCGGTTCATAGTTCTTCCTTCTTCGGGAACATCCTCGTTCGAACGCCGCCCTCGGCAGCATCCCCAGCCCAGGCCTGAATAGCGGACCGTTCAGGTCTACGAACGATCCGAAAGTCGATCAGAAAAAAATCGAAGAGGGGACAGGGTGCTTCCACCACTAATTCAGAATCGACATGATCCCACTGTCCTCAATCCAGGACACCGCCGTGCCCCTCGCGGGCTGTCGCGCCGGACCACGATTCGGTTCGGGGGCCACGAACCACGGCAGAGCGAAGCAGCACGAGCACCGCCTCCCAGCGACCCTGCCCCTCGCAGACACCCGGCCGCTCCCACCTTCAGTCCCGGCCCCGCCACCAGCCGGCTGCTATCCGCCCTACGTGACCCGCAACCCGAACGACGCACTGTTCAAGGCGGTGTTCCAACACCCCGAGAACGCTGCCGCGGAACTCGAGCACATCCTACGGCCCGAGCTCGCCGCCGCGATCGAGTGGCCAACGCTCGCTCTCCAACCCGGCAGCTACGTCAACGCCCAGCTCGCGGACCGGCACAGCGACCTTCTCTTCTCCGCTCGTGCGAAGGCCTCAGGTCAGCGCGTCCTCGTCTACCTTCTCTTCGAGCACCAATCCTCCCACGAGCCCGCCATGGCCCTGCGCCTGCTCGAGTACATGGTGGCGATATGGGACCGTTTCAGCGGCGACCATCCCGGCCAGGTTCTCCCAGTCATTCTGCCCGCCGTCCTCGCCCAGGTTCCTGGTGGTTGGAAAGCTGCCACGCGCTTTTCCGATCTTTTCTCCAGAGACCACGGCCCGCTTGCTGGATCGATTCCCGACTTCTCCTACGCCGTGGACAATCTCGCCCGCGCAGCCGACCCCGATCTGCGACGGCGTCCCCTCGCCAACCACGCCCGTCTTGCTCTGTGGATCCTCCGCGATGCTCGCGATGCCGCTGCTCTACTGCGCTCCACTCCAACTTGGGCGGCCTCGCTCGAGGCTCTCGCGCAGGCCCCCGGAGGCCCGGGTGCTCTGACTGTGCTTCTGCGCTACATCGCCCGCGTCTGCGACGACCTGCATCTGTCCGAGTTTCGTGCCACTCTAGAAATGCAGGCCCCCACCGCCGAGTCCCTGACCATGACCATCGCAGAACAACTCCATGCCGAGGGCCTCGCCAAAGGCAAAGCCGAAGGCCTCGCCAGAGGTGAAGCAGAGGGTCTGGTCAAGGCTCTCCATGCCGTGCTCAACGCCCGGAGTTTCAGCGTCTCCGAGAGTCTCCAGATCCGAATCCAGGCCTGCGTCGACTCCAACACGCTCCAGCTGTGGCTTACCCGCGCCGCCACAGCCTCCAAGCTCGAAGACGTCTTCGACGAGACCTAGCCGGCCGGAGTTTGGCTCGGGCGCATGCCCCGTTGCTCGGGTCGCTAAGCGCCGACAGGAAGACCCGCCGATCGTGGCTTCGTGGCCATCCCGGAGGATGGGGTCGCCCTAGCAGCCGCCGCCCCCCCCTTCGTCGGCAGCGCCGAACACGATCTGGTCCGAGCTCCCGTCCGCGGACATCGTGCCGGCGTAGATCGACACGTTCATGACTTCGGTGCACTCATCGGTCTCGTTGACCTGTCTCTTATACACATC
>CAJXVA010000281.1 GCA_913061055.1 uncultured Pseudomonadota bacterium | reverse complement strand
GGCTTGGCCGGCTTGGCGGGTGCCGGCGCGGGCTCTTCAACCGCGGGTTCCTCGGCCGCGGGCTCCTCGACGACGTCCTCGACAGCGGGCTCCTCGGCAGCGGGCTCCTCGGCAGCGGGCTCCTCGACAGCGGGCTCCTCGACGGCGGGCGGGGGCTCAATGGTCTCCGGAACGGCAGCTGCGGGGACAGCGCTTCCGGTGGGAGCCGTGCCGGAGGCGGGCAGCTTCAGCGGGTTGGGTCCGACGCGCTCGTAGTTGACCTCGTCGTCCTCACCGGCGAGGTTCTTCTCGGCCTCGAGCTCCTCGGACATGTCCTGGAGTCGATCGGAGCCGGCGTGGGTGCTGGCATACGCGAGGTAGACCGCGCACACCATGAAACCGATGGCGAGGCCTTGGGTCAGCTTGGCGAGGAAGTCGGCGCCACCGCCGCCGCCGAACACGCTCTGGCTGGCTCCGCCTCCGAGGGCGCTCCCCATGCCGCCGCCCTTGCCAGCTTGCAGCAGGACAACGAGCACCAGGACGATGGTGATGAGGACGTAGACGATCTCGACGAACAGATCCATGGCGGCTCGGGCGGCTTGGCTAACTTGAGGGGGTCGGTCGCTGGACTCGGGCGAGTCAGGCGGTGGGCCGAGCAGTTTGCGCGGCGGCGGCCGCAATGGCCAGGAAGGATTCAGCTTTGAGGGACGCGCCACCGATGAGGAATCCATCGATGTCGCCAGCGGACAAGAGCTCGGCTGCGTTGCCGGGCTTCACGCTACCACCGTAGAGGATGGATCTGTCGTTGCCGGCATCTCCATAGGTTTCCCGCAGGTGGGTGCGGATGGCTCGGTGCATGTCGCGAGCCTGTTGCGGGGACGCGGTGCGGCCGGTGCCGATGGCCCACACGGGCTCGTACGCGATGATGACTCGGGCATCCATCTCGCTCGAAGCTACTTGAGCAAGTGACTCCGAAAGCTGCGTGATGACTGTCGTTTCGTGCTCACCCTTGTCGCGGGCTTCGAGCGACTCACCGACGCACAGCACGACGGTCAGATCGTGCGCGAGGGCGTTGGCGACCTTGCTGGCGACCAGTGCGTTGGTGTCTCCAAAGTAGGCCCGGCGCTCGGAGTGGCCGACGATCGCGGCATCCACGCCGGCTTCCTTCAGCATCGCAACGCCGATCTCCCCGGTGAACGCGCCGGACTCTTGGGCCGCGACATCCTGGGCGAGAAGCCAAGCTCCGGTGGCCGGCCGGGTGAACGGCGCGGCGGCGGCCAGAGCGAGGTAGGTCGGCGCGTAACCCACGCGGACCTCAGGGCATCCGGCGACGGGGTTGGCCAGGGCGGCCTCGAGTCCCGCCCCGACGCCTTCTGCGCACTCTGCGGCGTCGGCGTTGAGGTGGTTCTGCTTCCAGTTGCCGAGGATCCAGGTGATGCGGTTCGTCATTCGCCGTCCTCAGCGTAGGGGTCTGCGTCGGCCTGTCCGGCAGGATCCGAGTCGAAGGGGGCAGGGTCTGGCGCGAGCGCCGCGACCCCGGGGAGGACCTTGCCCTCGATCAGCTCGAGCGATGCGCCGCCACCGGTGCTCACGTGGTCGATCTGGTCGGCCAGACCGCTCTCGTGAAGGGCCGCCACCGAGTCCCCACCGCCGACGACCGAGAACGCCTCGCTCTGGGCGACAGCTTTGGCGATGCCGAGGGTGCCTTGCGCAAAGGCCGGGTTTTCGAACAGACCCATGGGGCCGTTCCAGAAGATGGTCTTCGCGCGGGCGAGGATCTGCCCGAATTGCGCGATCGAGTCGGGCCCGATGTCCAGGGCCATCTCCTCGTTGCCGACCGGCCGCGCGCCGAGGCGCAGGTGGGTCGCTTCGGGGGTGTCCAGGCCGTGGCCGACCATGACGTCGGTGGGCAGGAGCACCCGGATGTCGCGGGCCGCCGCTTTCTCCAAGACGGTCTTGCAGTCTCGAAAGCGGTCGGGCTCATGCAGGGATGCGCCGAGCTCACCACCCGCCGCAGCCAGGAACGTGTTGGCCATTGCCCCGCCGATCAGGAGGGCGTCACCCGCGCGGAATTGCTCGACCAGCGCGACCAGGACGCTGAGCTTGTCGGACACCTTGGCCCCCCCGACGATGGCGACGAACGGTCGGTCCGGCTCGTGGGTGAGTCGTCGCAGCGACTTGAGCTCCCGCTCCAGCAGCAAGCCGGGGGCACGGGCGGCGATCTTGGCGGGGACACCAACCACCGAGGCGTGGCTCCGGTGGCATGCGCCGAATGCGTCGTTCACGTACGCATCGGCGAGAGAGGCGAGACCGGCGGCAAGCTCGGGATCGTTCTTCGTCTCCCCGGGGTGGAAGCGAAGGTTCTGCAGGAGGACGACCTGCTTGTTGGTCGTGTCGTTGACGAGCTTCGTGACGCCGTCCCCGATGACCTCGTCGGGCACGCGGACCTCGCACTCCAGCAGCTCGGCCAGTCGGGCACCGACCGGTTCCATCGCCAATTCCGGCTTGAACGCGCCTTTGGGGCGGCCCAGGTGGGACGCGATGATCAAACGAGCACTGCGCTCGCGGAGTGCTCGAAGGGTAGGCAGGGCGGCGCGAATCCGGGTGTCGTCGCGGACCGTGCCGTCGGCGTCGAGCGGGACATTGAAGTCCACGCGCACGAGTACCCGGCGATTGTCGACGTCCAGATCCGACAGCGAGAGCATCGGGCGGAGACATAACCGGGCCCGACGCCGCCGTCTAGAGTCCATCTCACACGAATCCAGGCGAAACCAAAGCAAAAGCCCCGGGCTGCCGATCAAGGGCAGGCGCGGGGCCAGCTGTGGGCAGGAGCTTCGCGCTACTCGGCGGCGAGGCCGGAGCGAAGGTCGTCTCGAACCAGCTCGATGAGCTCCGAGGAAAGGCCGACGATCTGATCCGGCGAGTAGCCTTGCGTCCGCATCTCCTTGAACAGCGAGCGGGCGAGGATGCTCACTCCTCGTTCGTCGGTCAGCGTGCTGCGAGAGGTTTCGTTCGAGAGCTGCATGGGATCTCCGCGACGCCAACGGGGCGGCACACCAGCCAACTCTGCAACCCAAGTGCCGAAACCGTGCGGGGCCGGCGCCGTGTCTAGAAACTACCTGCTGTTTCGAGACGTTGCCTATGAACCCTGAATGTGCGCGCTGGTCGCGGTGCGCAGTCCCGTGCGCGGACAACTGCGCACGCCTTTGCGCCAAGATGGGTCATGGCTGTGCAAGTCGGAGCACGGCCCACGTCACAGATCGTCAGCCGGGGTGGTCGATCAGTCGCAGCATTGCGGCCAGGACTGCTATGCTCGGCGCCGCTCGTGTCTCGTTTTCGCGCCTCGAGCGCCCCGTTGGGCGTTGCACTTTCTGGATGGGCGGTCGGATGGGCGGCGTCCATCCTCCTCATCGGCTGCGCCGGTTGGCGTGACTACGGGGACACCTATTACGCGCACCGTGGGCCCGACGAGCCCACGTACGCGTTCGGTCTCCCTGGGGGCGACTGGCGTCCTGTGCGCGATATCGATGACATCCAAGTCGCCTGGGTGAACACGTCTCTGGATGGAGTCGGGATCATCGAGGTCTACGCCCAGTGCAACGACCACGGCGACAGCTCGCTCGAGCAGTACACCGATCACCTCCGGATCGACTGGGATGGATGGACGGTGGTCGAGCAAACGAAGACCGAGCTGATCGGACGCGCGGCCTTGCGCACCGTCGTCGACGCCTCCCTCGATGGCATTCCCCGACGCAACGAGCTGTGGGTCGTCAAGAAGGATGGCTGCCTGTTCGACCTTCGCTTCTCCGCGGGTGCCGCCGATTTCGCGTCCGGCCAGGCCGCCTTTTCCGCCGTGGTGAAGGGCCTGCGCTTCCCCCACTAGACTGAGGCCCCCTCATGCGACGGCTCATCGAACGGTTTGGCGCCATGGTCCTGTCCGGCTTGGACTGGGTCGGAGGGCTGACGTCGCTTGCGCTGCGGTCGGCCGCCGCCGGACCTCGTCGTCCCTGGGGCATCGACGACATCGCGGCCCAGCTGGTCGAGCAGGGCATCCGCTCGCTTCCGATCGCTTCCTTCATGTCGCTGTTCATCGGCATGATCCTCGCGGTTCAGTTCGGCGCCGCTTTGGCCGACTTCGGGGCCACGATGAAGCTCGGGGATGCCAGTTCCCTCGCCTTGGTGCGGGAGCTCCTGCCCACCCTCATCGCGTTGACCGTCGGCGCCAAGATGGCCGCGGGCATGGCCGCGGAGCTTGGGTCCATGAAGGTGACCGAGCAGATCGATGCCGTGGCCGCGCTGGGTGCCGACCCGATCAAAAAGCTGGTCTGGCCCCGCCTGGTCGCCGGGACCATGGCGGTCCCGTTGCTGGTCGCTTGGGGCAACATCATCGCCCTCGTCGGCGGCATGCTGATCGGTGAGTGGGTGTACGGGGTGCCAGCGGGCTACTTCTATGAGACCTACGTCGACGAGCTCGCCCCGATCGACTACCTCCAGAGCATCGTCAAGGGCGGTACGTTCGGCTACCTGGTCGGGCTCATCGGCTGCTACCAAGGCTTCTCGACCAAGTTCGGGACCGAGGCCGTCGGAAAATCGACGATGGAGACGGTCGTCGCCACGTCGATCTGCGTCATTCTCGCGGACTTCTACATCACGATTCTGTTCCTGTGACGCAGACCCAGCCCTCAGCGTCGGCCCCTGTCATCGAGTTCCGCGGGGTCGAGAAGTCGTTCGGCGACAACACGGTCTACGCCGACATGGACCTGACCGTGAGGCGTGGGGAGACGCTGACGATCATCGGCGGTTCAGGGCAGGGCAAGAGCGTCTGCCTCAAGATGATGATCGGTTTGCTCCAGGCGGACGCCGGGGTGGTGATCGTCGACGGGAAAACGGTCGGGGAGCAGGACGCCGAGGGCCTGCGCGCCATTCGTCAGCGTGTGGCCTACGTTTTTCAGGGCGGGGCGCTGTTCGACTCGATGACCGTGCTCGAGAACATCGGCTACGCGCTTCGGGAACACACCGACCTGGACGATGCGGGCATCCTGGACAAGGCGCGGGCCTGTGTGGACATGGTGGGCCTGCAGGAGCGGGTGTTGCAGTCGATGCCGTCCTCGCTCTCCGGCGGGATGCGCAAGAGGGTCGCGTTGGCACGCTCGATTGCGATCGAACCCGAAGTTATCCTCTACGACGAGCCCACCACCGGGCTCGACCCCAAGAACATCAACCGAATCAGCGCCATGATCATGAAGCTCCAGCAGGAACTGAAGGTGACCTCCGTGGTGGTCACCCATGACATGCCCACGGCGCGCAAGGTGTCGGACCGCATCGCCATGCTCTACGAGAAGCGATTCCCCTTCGTGGGAACGGCCGAAGAGATGTGGCACTCGCCGCAGAGCGAGGTTCGGGACTTCATCCACGGCACCCTGAGAGAAGCGGAGGCCCGGCATGGCGCGTGAACGCGAAACCCGAACGAAGCTGATCGTCGGCTTGTTCGTCACCATCCTCGCGGCGCTCGGATTCGTGTCGCTGTTCCTGATCGGTCAGGCCGAGGGCACGTGGGCGGACAAGGTCCCCGTCTACACGGACTTCCGCACCATCTCCGGACTGCGGCGGGGCTCGCCCGTGCAGCTCGCCGGGGTCGAGATCGGCACCGTTGACGCCATCTCGTTCGTCGTGCGCAAGAACGACGACTTGATCTGCGACCCGCTGACCGAAGACATCGGTCGTTTTGACGGGGACCGAACCGACGACTGCAGCTCCTTCCTCTTCTGCAGCCCGGACCGCGTCTGCGCGGAACTCGAACCCTACGCCGCAAAGGGACTTCACGCACCGTGCATGACCACCCAGGACTGCATGGAGGAGGAAATCTGCGTGACCAAGGAGTTCCGCAACCGGTACCGCAGGGTGTTTTGGACCGGTCCCGAGGGGGTTTGTGCGCGGTTCGACAAGGAACACCGCCGGGTCGAGGTGCGCATGGCGATCTTCGAGGACAAGCTCGACCTCATCCGGGAGGACTCTCGGGCGACGATCGCCCAAAACGGGGTGCTCGGGGACCAGCTGGTCGCGATCACGCCCGGGGCGCGAAAGGAACTCACCCCGGAGTCATTCGAAAGCCACACTGAGAAGTTGCTGATGATTCAGAGCTCGCCCTCGCTGTACGAGGACATCGAGCTGTTCCGTGAGCGCATCGACGGCCTGACCGACAAGGTCGACACGGCCCTCGGCGGCATCTCCAGCCTGTTCTCGGAGCTCAACGACGAGCGCACGCTCGACAACGTCAAGAACATCATCCAGCACACCGAGGAAATCACCCGTCAGATCGCCGAGGGCGAGGGCCTGGTGGGCGCGTTGCTGTCGAGCGAGGAGTACAAGGCCGACTTCGGGCAGACGCTTCGCGGCGTTCGGAACACCGCGCAGGGCGTGGACCGCTTCGTGGGCAAGGCGAACAACTCGCTGTCCAAGATCGACAAGAACCTGCAGCCGACCGTCGACGATGCGCGCGAGACGATGGCCAGCCTGCGCAAGCTGCTCGACGACCTCAAGGACCCTGGCAACAAGTCGCTGGCATCCAAGCTGCTCTACGACGAGAAGGGGGAGCTGACCTCGGACCTGGAGAAGATCCTCGCCGATGTCGAGAAGGCGACCGCATCTGCGTCGCGGATCACCGCCCGCATCGAAAAGGGCGAGGGCACGATCGGCAAGCTGGTCAACGACTCGAAGCCCCACGACGACCTCGTCAAGATCCTCAGCGACCTCGAGCGCAACGAGACCTTCAAGCGGCTCACCCGGTACGCGATCGAGAAGGACGACGGCGGGGGCGGCAAGCGGAAGAAATCCGCCGAGTAGGGGCGGGCCCCTCAGGGCTCGCGCGCGAATCGCCGCATCCACGTGGGGTCTCGGCGCCGGATCTTGATGGCGCGAAAACACCGCGGCCGCCAGCGTGGCCGGGCATTCGGTGGGTTGGTTGGCGGCTACAGAACGTCCGTCGCGAACCGGCGGATGTGCTCGGCGACGTCTTCGGGGTACTCGGCCGGAAGCGCGTGCGAGGCCTCGGGGATCACCACCCACTGGGCACCCGGAATCGCGAAGGCCACCTCCCGCATGGTCGAGAGCGGAATGAAGGTGTCCTTTCCCCCCGCCATGATGAGAGACGGCACCCGCACCCGCGGCATGACGTCCTCGGTGCTGTGTCGTGCGGCCTGCTGAAGGACCTCGAGAAACAGCTCTGGGCTCATCTTCGAGATCTGCGAGAGGTAGAAGTCGATGTCTTCCACGTCGATCCGGTCGAGGTTGAGCTGGCTGCCCATCCCAAGTCGCCGGAGCGTCGGGTTGGGGACCAGGGCCTTCCACACCCGGACGGTAAGATCGGAAGCGTGGCGCGTCGCGGCCCGCAAGAAGGGCAGGGCATGCCCGATGATGTCGGTGCCCTGGAACTGGGCGACCGCGCGACCCGACGGACCGGCGATGGAGATCATCCCGGCGATCCGGGACCGATGACGCTTGTACATCTCGAGGGCGACTTGAAAGCCCATCGAGAATCCCAGAAGCACCGCCTGGTCCGCGCCCTCGCTGCGTAAGGTCGCCTCCGCGTCGTCGGCGAAGACATCCAGGCCCAGACGCCACGGTCGGGGAGGGTTGGGGGAGCGTCCGTGCCCCCGGTAGTGCATCAGCAAAATGCGGAAGTCATCGCGAAGGACCGGTAAGATCTTCCGAAACGCCCAGCCCGCACAGCCGATGCCGTCGAGAATGAGAATGGTCGGTGCGCCGGGTTCACCCCACGCTTGAATGCACAACGATGCGCCGTCCGGACGGTCGAGAAACCGCTCAGATTCGGCGCGTACTCCGGCACTAGGAGGTGCCGAGTCAGCTTCGGAATGCAACGAGGACATCAGTCCGAGGCACCAGCCGAGACATCCCTGTGGTGGGTGGTGCCGACTGAACGCCGAGCACACCCATGCGCGGAACCCCGCGCATTATGCACAGCGAATACGCGCTGCTTCGGTTGGTGCGCAGAACACACCTGCCTCCACAGACACAGGGGACGAGCCACCTACAGCGACCCGCGAAGTGACCCCGAGACAACCCACGCGTGGGCCGGCTCGGAAGCCGGTTGGACGTGGTTACTCGTTCTTGCCGCGCTCGTCATCTGGAGCGTCGTCGGGCACTTCATTGACGCTCGGGTACTTCATGATGTCTTTCCGCGCGATCTTCCACGCTTTCTGGACAATCCAGGAGAGCGAGCGGTCTTGCCGCGCGGCCTCCTCTTGGATCTCCTTCAACATCTGCTCAGGGAAATAGAGGCTTTGCTTACGCTTGTCAGAGCTGGCCATGTTGCGCACTCTTTCCGCCAAAATGCGGCAAAGTCGCACAAAGGTAGGCCCCGGCGGGACACGTTGTCAACGCCTGAACCCCTCCATTTTGACGAATTCAGCGCCGATCTGGGACCGAGGCCCCGCTTTTTCTGCATGAGGGCTCCAAACGCGATCTCTCCAGGTGCAAACCCGCCTGATCCGGCGGCTCGCGGCCGGGCGGCCGGCCCGATCAGTCGATCGACACCTGGTCGCTTTTGCCGTTGTTTGCGGACTCCAAAGCCCCTATTGTCCTGCGTCCTCGAACCTCCGGGTTCATCAGGTTGCGCGCTGCCATGACTGAACTGACGAAGCAACAACTCGAAGCCTTCGCCAAACTGCTTAAAGAAAAGCGGGATCACCTCATCGAGGAGGCGAAGCGGACGCTCGATAACGACATGGTCGTCCCATCAGAGGAGCGGATGGACGAGGTTGACCAGGCGTCGAGCGAGTACATGCAGGCGTTCTCCTTCCGCCTCCGCGGACGAGAACGCTTCTTGATGGGCAAGATCGACAAGGCCCTGAGAAAGATCGACGAGGGCGAGTACGGGCTCTGCGAAGAGTGCGACGAGTCCATCTCGCTCAAGCGCTTGCAGGCCCGCCCCGAGGCGCAGCTCTGCATCCAGTGCAAAGAGGCGCAGGAAAAAGAAGAAGCCGTCTACGCGGACGACTGACCGCTTCGGGCGGCTCTGGCCGGCCCGATCCCGGGGTGCTCTAGGCGCCTCGGAAAATAATCGTGCCGGAGCGTGATCCGTTTGCCGGGTCGCGACTCTCATGGGTTATGAGCGTGCTGATCGCTCTGCGGGACCCCATGAAACGAACAACTGCGCTTCTTTCGCTGCTGGCTCTGACCGGTTCTGGCTGCTTCGACCCCGACGATACGCCCGCGGGGATCTCCGCCGAGACCGACACTGGGAGTTCGTCCGGGGTCGCCACGGACGCTTCGGACACCGCCCCGAGCGCGGACACCGGGTCCAGCACTGCAGCGACGGACCCGGTACCCACCAGCGGCTCGGACACCGAGGACCCGACCACGTCGGCGGGGGACACGACAGGCAGCGACACGGACGGCGAAGACTCCACGGGCGAGCCCCAGCTGGGACCACGTCTGGAGATGAGCACGCCGGAGAACGGCGATCTGGATGCGGGGTTGGACGGCTACTTCCTCCTGCACTTCGACCGGCCGATCTCTCAGAACGACGCGCTCGGACACATCTTCGTGACGCAGGACGGAGGCGAGCCCGTCCTGGTTGCGCCCCAACCGTGCCCTCCGGACGCGGACCCGCAGTGTGTCGCGGGCATCTTCCCCGAGGCGTTCACCGACCCGGACCAAGGGGACCTCCCGGGCTCCACCGAGCACAGCATCATCGTGGGGGCGGGGCTGCCCGACCTCGAGGGCAACACCAACACGCTGGATCAGGTGGTCGACTTCCGGACGTTCGAGTTCACGGCGAACTTCCACGACGACTCCGAAGCGATCTCCGGTGAGCTCGGCGGGATGGTCTACGACCCGCAACAAGACGCGTTGTTCTTGGCCGGAACGACGGCAGGCGGCGGGGACTGCATCGTGCGGAGAATCAACATCGCTGGCGAAGCCGCCTCCCCGGGGGTGACCGTCGCGACGCCGACTCCCCAGGGGGGCGGGCCGTACTGCTACGGCATGCAGCGCTACGAGGACACCCTGTTCGTCGACATGTCCTACTCCGGCGACGTCCGGGCCTACACCAACATTGGCGCGGACGACCTCAACCCGTTCGAGATCGTCATCGCCGATCCCACGCTCCCCTCGCCCCACGACTCGTTGGACCAGGTTGTCGCCACGGCACAGGTCGGACCGCGTCGTTTCTTCTCCTTCGCCAGCTTCTTCGGGGGCCCGCAGCCGTACGCGGTCTTGGAGTTCACCGGTGGGCAGTGGTCCATCTTTCAAAGCGGAGAGAACCTCTGGCCCCAGGACGGAGAGGTCAGCATCGCGACCGGATCCGTCGGCGGTACGGAGTACATGTTCGCGCACGCGGGGGACCACCTGTACAAGTTCCGAGTCTCGGACGCGACGGTCGCTGCCGAGATCGAGATCGAGCAGGGGTACGACCCCGATGTTGAAGTGGACGACTTCGGCCGGGTCTACGTCGGTACGAACAGCCGATTCACGGTCTACGACGGTGAGGACCTCTCCGAGCTCGAGAGCCGACAGGGGCTCTCAACCGGGCGGTTTGCGATCGATGCGGAGGCATCGAGTGCGGTCGTGTACTTTGGTCGTTACCGAGACCCCGCGGTGGTGGGGCGGATGGCGATCGAGTTCTGAGGTTCGCCTCTCTAGCGGTGGCCCACGGTCGCGCGCAGCTCGTCGATGTTCTCGGGCGTTCCGATGGCGATCAGGGTCTGGCCGGGCTCGATGACGAGTTCTGCCGGGGGCACGTGCACCACGTCTCCGTCCGGCTGGCGAACAGCCATCACGAGGACCCCCGCGCGCTGCTGCAGGTCGGCCTTGCCCAGCGTCATGCCGACAACATCACCGCTGGGCCCAACCGTCGCTTCCTCGATGCGCAGCCGCGCCTCTTTGTCTCGCAGCATTTCGTCGAGAAAGCGGACCACGTGGGGGCGCAGCAGCTCGGAGGCCAACCGCATACCGCCGATCTTCGTCGGGGTGACGACGGCATCCGCCCCCGCGCGACGGAGCTTCGCGGCGGTGGAGGCTCCGACCGCCTTGGTCACAATCCGGAGCTTCGCGTTCGTTTGGCGCGCCGAGACGACGACGAAGAGGTTGGTCTTGTCGTCGTCGAGTGTCGAGACGATGCCCTTGGCGCGATGAATGCCGGCCTTGATCAGGATCTCGTCCTCGGTGGCGTCCCCGTGCAGGATCAAGACGCCTCGGTCCCGGAGCTGCTCGAGGTGGTCGGCGCGCTCGTCGATCGCGAGCACCGGCTCTCCCACTGCGAGGAGCTCCTCGATCACGTTCAGGCCCGTACGACCCACGCCGCACACGATGTAGTGGTTGCTGATCTCCTTCATCCGCTTTCGATCCCGCTTGAACCGGCGCACATTGTTGAAGTCGCTCTCGACGAAGAAGCTCGTGATCGCTGAGACGACGTACAGGTTGGCGGAGATCCCAAACGTGAGCAGCAGCAGCGTCCACTCCCGCGCAAACTGGACCTTCTCCAGATCGATGACCTCGCCGTAGCCCACCGTCGTGATGGTGATGGCGGTCATGTAGATGCAGTCCGCCAACGACCACATCCCGGCGCCGACCGTCTGGCCCAGATACCAGTAGCCACCGGCTCCGACCGCGGTGACGGTCGTCAGCAGCCCAAGGGCGAAGAAAAGACGCCTGCGGGCGGCCTCGTAGCTGCGTACGGGGTCGGTCTGCGTGGAGGCGTCCATGGCCGGCCGCCATCATGACACGCCGGCCCCGCAGGGCGCAGGAACGGGCGCACAACGTGTTACCGTCCGGACTCGATGAAGCCGGTGCTGTTCACCCTGCCAGGTCTTGGGTGGGAGATTCAGGCCTACGGGTTCTTCGTGGCGCTCGCCCTGGTGGTCGCCTGGGCCCAGACGCTGCGTCTCTCCCGGAGTGAGGGCTTCGACCCCAAAGCCATGGGGCCTGTGTTCGTCGCGTCCGCCGCGGCGGGATTGGTCGGCGCCCGAGCTGCATGGGTCGTCCAACACCCGCAGGCCTACGAGGGGGTCGCGTCGCTGGTGACGTTGCGGGCCGGCACGATGGCCCCGTTTGCTGGGGTTGCGGTCGCGCTGATCGTCTCCGGCGCCTGGGCCAGCCGGATTAAAGTCCGTCCGTGGGCTTGGTACGACGTGCTCGCCCCGGCGCTGGCGTTGGGTCTGGTCTTTGAGCGCCTCGGGGCGTTCTTCGCCGGTACGGCGTTCGGCCGGTACGCAGGCGACGCTCTGCTGTCGGTGCGGTTTCCGGTCGGCTCGCCGGCGTTTGTCGAGCACCGGCGCACGCTCGCCAACCTGATGCGATCCGGCACGCTCGAATCGCTCGCGGTGCACCCGGTCCAACTCTACGCGGCGGCCCTCGGCGTGCTCGGCCTGGTGCTGTGCGTGTGGGTCCGCGGGCGCCGTCGCTTCGAGGGACAGGTCTTCCTGAGCTTCGGCATGTTCTATCTCGCCGCCAGGGCATTCGTGGAAGAACCCCTGCGCGCAGACGCTCCCGCGGCCGTTCTCGGCCCGCTCAACACGGGTCAAGCTGGCGCCGCAGCCATGCTCATGGTGCTGTCTCTTATACACATCTGACGCTGCCGACGAGCGATCTAGTGTA
>CAJXVA010000280.1 GCA_913061055.1 uncultured Pseudomonadota bacterium | reverse complement strand
GCCGACGACTGTCCGGCGGGCGGGGTGGACGGCGAGCCTGCATGCATCCCGCGGGACGGAACGTGGCAGTGCGACGCGCAGCTTTGCCGGTGAGGCCGGCGCGCGCGGTGGGGTTGCCCAGGCGTCGTGCTACAGCTGAGCGCCGGTCGACCTCGGGCGCAGCTCAGGAGTCCTGCGAGTCGAGGTCGTGCTGGAGGCGCTGCTGGTACGCATCGTGCTCGACCGCGGCTGGATGGTGGGAGAGGAACTCATCCCAACGCGCCTCGAGTACGGCGGGACTCGGACGCGCCGCCTCCTGTTCCAACGTGCGCAGGAACGCATCCCGCTCGCCGGCCGAGACACCCGGGGGAAGTCGCAGCTCGACGATCTTTGCCACCCGGAGGCAGTCCTTCACGCAGTCCGCGAACTCCTCCGAGGAGTCAAAGTCGCGCGCTTCGAACGTCAGCTCTCGACCGCCACGGGTGATCATGTGCAGCGTTTGATCCGCGTCGACGAGGCGGGCGCCTCCGATGGGGTCCACATCTTGGCCGACGAGCATCGCTTCGTCGGCGAAGATCTCGATCTGCCCGCGCTTGTGACCGAACCGACCGACCCGCCACCGTTTCCACTGGCTCGCGCCGGAGGCGACGCCGATGACGACGAGGAGCCCGAACATGCGGTGGCCGGTCGCGCCGATGAGGACGAGACCCATCAGGGTCGTGGCCACTCCAAACAACAGCGAGAACGGAAACGGCCGCTGCTGCTGGAACCGGTAGCGCGCGATCGGCTGCTCGGAGGGGGCACGGTACGGGTGAGACGACTTCGGCATTGTGCGAGTGGGGACTCGCGTATCGTTTCGCCAAATGCTGCCGGTGTCTACCGGCTCCCGATCTCAGCCTCAGCTGGGCAGTCGCGCCAGGAGGCGCTTCGCCCGTCCCGCGACCGACTTGCGGCGGTCATCGATTCGCGCCTCGAGTCGAGGCCGCAACCACGTGCGGAGTCGTGCGTCGTCCACCGCCCACAATCCGAGCGCCTGCATTGCGTTGTTCTCCACGATCCAGTCCTCGGTGTTCTCGAGGATGTTCTTGACCTTCCGCTTTGCGCGACGCGTCTGCCCTGTGTCGAGTCGTGCCGCGTGCCGTTCCATGAGAAGGCAGAACGTCCACTGCGCGGAGGGCTGGTCGATCACCGCGACCTCGTCGATGAAGCGATCGATCCATGCATCGAACCACTGTGGCCGCTGATGGAACACCCGCTTGAACGTGCTCGAGACCCGGAGTCGAACCCACTCGTCGTCACTGCGGTAGCAGGCGTAGAGGCTCCGGATGTTCCGGCGATCCGCGAGCACGAGGCGGGTGACCTCCTCAGTACGTCCCAGAGAGTTGGGCTTGCCCTCGCGGAGCATCGCTTCGTAGGTTGCTCTGCTCATCGATCGGCCCTGCGGGTCCCGTTCCTCCGCACGGTCGAACGATACACGGTCGCCACAGCCCATCTCCGGTTCTCGTTCCCTTTCGTTGACCCCGAATCCTCGTGGCCCGCCACCTGACAGATGTAGGTCCGAGGGAGGACGAGGAACCATGAAGAACAACAACGGTCGATTTGGATTCTGTGCGGTGGTGATTGCGGCGGCGAGCCTGTTGGGTGGCTGCGACGGAGCGAGCGAGGGGGACGACGGTGAACTCCGGCAAGTCGAGCAGCAGGTTCAGGCGGCCAGTGACGCCGAGGCGTTGCTGATCGAAGGGCTCGAGGCGTGCGAGTCCGACTACGGCGCTTGCATCGTGGACAACCTGGACGACCCCAGCGCTTGTGACGAAATTCTGGACGGGTGCATCGGAGATGTACCGGGGTTGGAAGACTTGCCGGACCTGCCGGACCTGCCGGACTTGCCGGACTTGCCGGATGTGCCAGACGTGCCGGAAATCTCCATCGATGGGTTCGGGGACGCATGCGTCGACGAGCTCTGGACGTGCATCGACGGCGGCGGAGACCCCATCGAGTGCTCCGACGAAGCACAAGTCTGCATCACCGACGCCTTGGGCGGGGTCTGTGACCAGGCGTATGACGCCTGCATCGACGCCGGTGCTGATGCCGTTGTCTGCGATGCGATCGTGGCCAGCTGCGTGCTTCCGTAGCGCGGACACCGTCGGTCTCGCGTCCTCGCCTGGGGACCGGACCGGCGTCCGCTCATTTCGTAGAGGCGTCGTGCAGCGTTTGTCCTCGACACGGCGGATCACGTTGGGGACACTTCAACGCGATGGCCGCTGTGCCGGTCGAACAGGGGACGACGTGAAGACGCCGGACGATTCAGACGGTGCGGCGAGCAAAGATCCCGGCTTTGACACTCAGGTCATGCAGGGGGCGCTGGAGCGGCGCCTGTTCGGCAAGGTGGCAGCGCCGATTCGGATCGGCCGCTTCGTGGTCATCGATCGGCTCGGTGAGGGCGGGATGGGCACGGTGTTCCGGGCCTATGACCCCGACCTGGACCGCCCGGTGGCGGTCAAGCTGCTCAAGAAGGTGGTCGCCGACGACCCGGACCGCGAGGCTCGCCTGGTTCGCGAGGCCAAGGCGTTGGCCAAGCTCAACCATCCGAACGTGGTGGCTGTGTACGACGTCGGCCGGGTTGCGGAGCGGATCTTCGTGGCGATGGAGTACATCGAAGGCGAAGAGCTTGGCGCCTGGGCGAAGTCTCTCCCCTCGGCGGGTCCGACCCGGCACGCTCTGGCGGTACCGGTCTTGGTGCAGGCGGGTACCGGGCTGGTCGCTGCGCACGAGGCCGGGCTGATCCACCGCGACTTCAAGCCCAGCAACGTGCTCATGGGCAAAGACGGGCGGGCGCGGGTGGTGGACTTCGGCCTGGCGCGCGCGCAGGGGGAGGTCATCCCGCTCGAGATGGCGTCGTTCGACAGCCTCGAGTCATCCGTGACACCTGCGGTGACCGAGACGGGGGCGGTGGTGGGCACGCCTGCGTACATGGCACCCGAGCAATGGGACCGCGCAGGGGTCACCGCCGCCGCAGACCAGTACGCGTTCTGCCTGACCGCATGGGAGGTCCTGTTTGGGCGACGCCCGTGGGATACGCCTCTGCCCGGCTCGGTCGACGAGATCGAGGCGCCCTCCGATCGTGGGCCGCGGGCCCGGCACCTGGTTCGGGTGCTCAGCCGTGGCCTGGCCCGCGACCCCGCGGCGCGATTCGAGGGCATGGATGCCCTGCTGGGTGCATTGCAGTACGACCCGCGGAGTGCCCGTCGACGGTGGTTCTTGGGCGGGGTTGGAGCCGCGGCGGTGGCCGTGTTCGCCGTCGGCTACGCCGTTGAGCGCGAGCACCGATGTGACGATGTTCGGCCACTGCTCGCCGACGCCCAGGCCCAGAGCATCTCGGATGCGTTCGTGGCGACCGGAGATCCCGATGGCCGCGATGCCTTCGACCGGGCGTGGTCGGCCCTCGAAGGATACGGAGATCGGTGGACCGACCTCGCACAACGAACATGCGCGGCGGCGCGGGTGGAGGGCACGCTCTCGGAGGACTCCTACGCCCTGACGCAGCGCTGTCTCGACGATCGCGGGCGCCGGGCCGAGGCGCTGCTCGAAGCGTTGGCCCAGGCCGATCGTGCGGTGGTGCGGCGGTCGCTACACGCGGTGCAGTCGTTGCCGGACCTCGAGGCTTGTCTCGATCCCGATCACGTGCGGGCCGAGGCTCCGCTGCCCGAGGAGGGCTCGCTTCGCGAGGCGGTATTGGAAGCACGCACAGTCTTGGCCCGAGCATCAGCGCACTGGGCGACCGGTGGCTTGGACGAAGCTCGCGCCCTGCTCGAGGGGCTGATCGAGCACGAGGCAGTCGCGGGCTACTTGCCGCTGAAAGCGGAGGTCCACGTGTGGCGGGGCCGTCTCGCCGAAGCGCAGAACGACGGCGAGGTTGCGTTGGAGAGCCTGCAGTTGGCGTACTGGACGGGCCTCGAGCATCGACATGACCATGCGGCTGCCCGCGCCGCGCGGTCGCTGGCTTCGCACTTCATCGAACGCAACCAGCTCGACGCGGCGCAGCGTTGGATCGAATCCGCCGAAGCCCTCACCGGGAGAGCCGACGCGGGGGATGACGACCGGAGCAGCATGTTTGAGACGAAGGCCCAGCTGGCCAGGCGCGGGGGCGATCCCAAAGGCGCGGAGGGGCTGCTCCGCGAGGCGATGGCGCTGGTCGAAGGTTCGCCGCTGCGGCATGCCGAACTCGAGCGAAACCTCGCGCTGATCTTTCTCGAACAGGCGCGCTTCGATGAGGGACGAGCCAAGCTCGAAGAGGTTCGGGATGCGCTGCAATCCGCCCTTGGCCCAGAGCACCATGAGGTCGCGTCCGTGCTTCACAACCTGGGTGGGGTCTACTCGGAGCTCGGGCGGCCCGTGGATGCAGCCGCGGCGGCGAGACGCGGCATGGAGATGCGGCAGCGCACGTATGGCCCACAGCATCCGTCGGTCGCGAGTTCCGCATACATGCTGGGGAACATCGCCTACCGCTCCGGCGATCTCGCGACCGCCAAGTCCCAGTACACGGAGGCGCTTCGAATTGCAGAGGCGAGCCGTCCGCCCGGGGACCCGCTGATCGGACGCTCGCAGGGGGCGCTGGCGGCCGTGCTGGTCGACCTTGGGGAACACGACGCAGCACAGCGAATCTACGCAACGCTGCTAGCCACCCGGAAGGAACTCCTCGGAGACGAGAACCCCAAGACCGCGCGCACGCATCGCGATGTTGGCAGGGTGTTGATCGAGATGGGACGACCCGCCGATGCTCTCGAGCATCTCCGCGCGGCGGATGTGGTGTTCACCAAGGTTCGGGGTCCGGGGCACGGCCAGACCCTCGACCTCCGGCGCCTGCTCGCGCGCGCGCTCGTAGAGTCGGGGCGCCGGGAGGATGCGCTGCGGATCCTCGACGAGAGCGTCGCAGCGGCGCGGGAGAACTCCGACGCTCGTCCAGAACTCGGCGGGTTGCTTGGCGACCGAGCCTCGCTTCGTCTGAAGCTGGGGGAGCCCGACGGGGCGCTCGCCGACAGCGAAGAAGCCGTCGCGATCGTGCGCGCCGTCCAGATGAAGTCGCCGGACCTCATCATGGCGATCAACCGCCGGCTGGAGGTCTTGGTCGGTACGCAACGCTACTCCGAGGCGACGACGCTCGCAGAGACCACGCGGGATGCGGACCCCGTCTCGCGTCCTGTGGACAGCGCGAGGCTTCTGGGGCTCTACGCCCGCGCGCTCGCCCCTACGGACCCGGATGGGGCAGCCGAGCAGGCCGCAGCGGCGCTGAACCTCTATGAAGAGGCGGGCGTTGCTCGACCCCCCGAGGTCACCGCCTTGCTCGTGCCCCTGGGCAACACGCCGTAGCCGGCCCCGAGTAGGTGCCCTCTGCGCTGGGGCTCGCCGAGGGACGAGGCCGCACACAAAGCGAAATCCGTCCCGAGCCGCTCGCGGAATGCTGGCCCGACCGAAGAAGCCCATCGCATCGCTCACCAAGCTCCGACGACCCGGGATGACACCGTCGGCGTCATGAGCAACGGCACGTCCGACCAGCCCGTAGTCGGCGCGGTGTTAGGCTCGTTCCTATGCCTAGTCTTGTCGCTTGTCCGTCGTGTAGTTCCCATGTGCGCACCTCCGAGTCCTCCTGCCCTCATTGCGGCACAAGGATCTCCACCGTCCGCGGAGGTATTGCCCGCAGGACCGCCGGGGCCGTTCTGATGGGACTGAGTCTCACCGCGTGTCCCAGCGATGATGGCTCCTCGCCGGACTATGGCGTGGCCGAGACCGGTGAGTTGCCGACGAGCACGAGCACGAGTGCCGGTACCAGCACGGGCAGCTCTGGGAGCACCGGATCCTCGAGCAGCGAGGCGTCGACGGGCGACACAAGCACCGGTGGCTCCAGTGACTCCGGCAGCTCCAGCGGCGATACCGACGGTTCCTCGAGTGGTGGCGGCAGCACCACCACGCTCGGGGGCCCTGACTATGGGGTCCCTGAGACCACGGGGGAGTAGCTCCGCAGCGCGATCTCTGGTGGCCCGCTCCCTCCGCGGACCGAAGGGGGCCCCGCGAGTCGATTGCGACTCGCTCACCCATGACGGTGATTGGATCTCCGCGCGTGAGGGCCCAACGCAATACGACGATTCGTCGAGCACCTTGACGTGATTCGTGTCGAGCTGCCACGGTGCTGATCATGGCCGAGCCGCTCGACGAAGCCCGTGTCGCCAAGCTGACCCGATGGTTTGAGAAGGGCATCCCGTTCAACGCCTACCTCGGCCTCCGTCTCGAGGTGTTGGAGCGAGGGCGGGCGGTGATTCGTATTCCGTGGACACCGAACCTCATCGGAGATCCGACGCGGCCGGCGGTCCACGGCGGTGTGCTCTCGATGCTGGTCGACACGACCGGTGGCGCGGCGTGTTTTGCGATGCTCGACAGCGACGACGACCGGCTCAGCACGGTCGACCTACGGGTCGACTATCTGCGTCCCGGTCCCGCCGAGGACCTGGTGTGTGAGGCGAACATCGTGCGCATGGGCAACCGGATGGGCGTGACTCGCATGCACATTCACGCCCGCGAACTCCCAAAGCCGGGTGAGGATGCCAGCCCCATCGCGACCGGCACTGCCGTGTACAGCGTCGTGCGACGAAGCTCAGGCACGACCGTGGGTTGATCGCGGCTAGCGCTCAGTGCCAGGGACAAGGAACACTGGTTCTTTGTCGGGCGGCATCTCGGCAAGTTCGGGGGCGGTGAGTCGCGCGTAGATCTCAACGAGGTTGCCACCGGGGTCCTTGAGCCACAGCTCATGCAGTGGCGTCCCTCGCCAGGTCGTGCGCGCCGGCTTGTGAATGACCCATCCCGCGGCCTCGGCTCGCCGATGCGCGTGCACGACCGCCGCCCTTGTGCCCGCGTCGATCCCGAGGTGATAGAGCGTGTCGTGGTGCAACGCTCTGCCATCGTCGACGAGGATCACGAAGTTGGTCCGTAGCGCCTCACTGACGAAGGTGACGTAGCGATGGGTCCATTCTTTCGGGGGGACGCCGAGCAGCCAAGTGTAGAAGCGGGCCGCTGCGGGCAGATCTGGAACCCGGATGCTCGCGTGGAACTCGCGCGGGTCGGGTCCCTCGGGCACGTCGCGTAGCGCCGCGAGAACGTCGATGCGCGCACGGAGTTGGTCTCTCGCGGCTCGGAAATGCTGCAGCCGCTCCTCGTCGGTGAGGTCCTCTTCCTTGCGGTCTGGGTCCTGAAGCGGCCAGTGCAGGTGTGGTGCGCTCGACAAGAACGCTGGGCAGACTTCCTCGGCGCACAGTGTGATGACCACATCGATGTTCTTCGCATCGATGTTCTCGGTGGAACTCGACGTGTGCGCGCCGATGTCGATGTCGATGTCGAGCTCCGCCATCACCTGGGTTGCGAAGGGGTTGACCCGGGACGGGGAGGAGCCCGCCGACTGCACTTGCACCTCGCTGCCGAAGAGGTGCCGAGCAAGTCCTTCGGCCATCTGAGACCGCGCGGAGTTGGCGACACAAAGGAACACAACGGAGTCGAAGCGGAGTCCGGGCATAGCGTGAACGCTCAGGTCGAGGCAGAGGAATCGACGGGGAACCAGCTCTGGGTGCGGTTGGCGAACGCGACGAGCGAGAGCATCACCGGCACCTCGATCAGCACCCCGACCACGGTCGCAAGCGCGGCGCCCGAGGCCAGGCCGAAGAGGCTGATGGCGACCGCCACCGCCAGCTCGAAGAAGTTGGACGCGCCGATCATCGCGGCGGGTGCAGCGATGTTGAACGGGAGCTTGAGAAATCGTGCGAGCCCGTAGGCAACGGCGAAGATTCCGACCGTCTGAATGAGCAGTGGGATGGCGATCAGCACGACCCGCCCAGGCTGGTCGATGATCGTCTCCGCTTGAAAGCCGAACAACAGCACGACCGTCAGCAGGAGTCCGACGATCGAGGTGGGCTTGAGCTTGCCCGCGAGCCGTTCGATGGCTTCGGGACCGCCGCGGCTCATCAGTCGTTTGTGGGTCATCATGCCCGCGCCCAGGGGAATGACCACAAAGATGACCACCGAGGAGAGCAACGTCTCCCACGGGACCGAAAGGTCGGTCACCCCAAGCAGCAGACCCGCGATCGGTGCGAAGGCGAACACTAAGATGATGTCGTTGAGCGAGACCTGGACCAGCGTGTAGTTGGCGTCGCCCTGGGTCAGGTGGCTCCACACGAACACCATCGCGGTGCACGGGGCCACGCCCAGGAGGATCATCCCTGCGATGTACTGCTGCGCATCCTCGGCGGGCACGAGGCCGGCGAAGAGGTACTCGAAGAAGAGCACGCCGAGCGCGGCCATGGTGAACGGCTTGATCAGCCAGTTGACCACCAGGGTGAGCGCGAGCCCCTTGGGCTTCTTGCCCACGCCCTTGAGGCACGACGGCTCTACCTTGAGCATCATCGGGTAGATCATCAGCCAGATCAGCGCCGCAACCACCAGGTTGACCCGGGCCCACTCGAGGCCGGAGACGACCTCGAAGACCCCCGGTGCGACGAGTCCGAGACCGACGCCGGCCACGATGGCCAGCGCGACCCATACGGAGAGGTAGCGTTCAAAGATCCCCATGATCAGCAGCGTCCACGTGAAAGGGTCAAAGCGCCTCGACCAAGGTCTTGAAAAGCGCAACCGCTCCGGGCTCGACGCAGTAGCAGACGCGGGGTCCATCGACCTCGCCGCGGATGAGTCCGGCTTCCTTCAGCTGTTTGAGGTGTTGCGAGATCGTCGACTGCGCGAGAGGGAGCTCTTCGACGATGTCTCCGACGATGCAACCCTCCTGGCGTACGAGCAGCCGGATGATTGCCACGCGCGCGGGGTGGGCGATCGCCTTGGCAAGTCGGGCCAACTGCGCGTCGGCCTCCAGTGGGTCCCGGGGCACCGGCGGCATCGGCTCGGCGGGGGGGCAGCAGGCTTGAGTGCTGGGCTTCGTCATCGGGTACGCGCCGTCAGAGCGTGCATCGTCGATATACGATTGGCAGGCGAGATGTCAAGCCGCGGTGACGCTGGCTCGTGTGGCAAAGACGATGCACGGGACGCGGGAATCGAGGACCCCCGCGTCCCGGTGCTGCTCATGCCGGGGGGCAGCCGTCGAGGATGTACAGCGAGGCCGGATCGGTGGCTTCGGTGCTGAAGTACAGGGTGCCGTCCTCGTACTGGGCCCACAGCGGGTCGTCGAGCTCGTCATACATCGAGCCGATCTCGGTCGGGTTGGCCTTGTCCGTCACATCGACCACGCGCAGCAGCGGGACGTCGGTGCTCGTCGTAGAAGAGCCGAACACGAAGAGCCGGTCGTTGTCGGCATCGAGGGCAAGCAGGGCCGCACGCTCTCCGTCGTAGGCACCGACCAGGACCGGTGCTGCCGGGTCGGCCACATCGAAGATCTGCACCCCGTCGTTGCCTCCAACATAGACGTAGCCGTTTCCAGAGACCAGGTTGTCTGGGCGTCCTGTGTCGTCGACGTCGGCCAGAGTCGTGGGCGTCGCCGGGGCGGAGACGTCGATGCTCGTGAAACTGAAGCCCGCCATGTACAGGACGTCGGCCTCCATCGTGAGCGTCGAGCCACCGATGTTCATGTCGTTTCCGTCTTGCTGGAGGTCTTGGATCAGCACATTTGGCGTCCCCGGCGTGGCGACATCGACGACGGAAACGCCCGCCGATGATGCGAGGTAGAGCAGGTCGCCATACAGGATGTCCTCGGTGTCGAGGTCCTCATCGACCCACAACTCCACCATGTTGGCGGGGTCCGCTGCGTCCACCATGAATGCACCTCCGCCGCGGCGACCGCCCACGAGAAGGTCACCGAGCATCGCAGCGCGATACGTCGGGCCTCCGGCGGGGTCGATCATGCCCAGCAACGAGACCTCCGCGGGATCCGATGCGTCGAGCAGCGCGATTCCATCGCCGCGGACGGCGGCGGCGATCCGCCCATCCACAACGTGAAAGCCATCGATGTCCAGGTCACCGACCGCAGCGACGCCCAACTCCACCGGCATACCGCAGCCCTGCTGGCCGCCCGTGGTCGAGCCCGAGCCCGAGTCGGAGCCGGTATCGGGGTCGATGCTCGTGCTGCCGGAGCCTGTGGTCGACCCCGATCCGGAGTCGTCGGTCGTGGAGCCGGAGCCACCCATGGTGGACGAGGTGAGGGGCGCGCCGGTGCTTCCAGTGCCGCTGGTCTCGGCTGCGGCGGTGTCCTCGTCGTCGTCCGTGGTCGGGCAGCCCGTGAAGAGGGCAAGGGCGGCAAAGCATGTCCAAAGTCGCTGATTCGGCATCGAACCCTGAACGTTGCGCAAAGCGAGGGGCCAGCAACTTGTGCTGGTTCGATTAAGCACGGGGCATCGTTTTGGTCTACGACGAGCGCCACAGCCTCGCCGCTCACAGGTCTGTGACAGTCCCTCGCGGGCTCAATGTCCGATGCGGGGACCGCACGATTCTGCAGACCGGACCAATTTGGGGCACCGCGCTCGCGGTCGGCAGCCCGCCGGCGATCTACCATTCTTGGGCGATGGACTGGGAGCCGGCCGTTTTTGCGCTGCCTGGCGGGGAGTGGACACCGTCGCTGGTCGCGGCGATGGAGGCCTGCGACGATCCTATGTGGGTCTTCGACGTCGAGCACTCCCGGATGCCGTGGGCGAATCGGCGTGCGCTCGAGTTCTGGAACGCGAAGTCGATCCCCGAACTCGCTGCACGAGACTTCTCCACCGGCATGTCCCAGTCGACACGGTTACGGCTGGCGGCATATCAGCGGACGCTCGAGCGCGATGAAGCGGTGTTCGACCGTTGGACGCTGTTTCCCGGAGACCGGCCGCAAACCATGCTCACCGCGTTTGGCCGGGTGCCGGGCCAGCGGGGAGTCGCGCAGCTGCTGCTTCGGGCGCGCCATTGCGAGACGACCCAGTCGGACATTCGGGGTGTCGAGGCGTTGCGCCATACGAGCGTGATGATCACGCTGTGCAGCCCCCGCGGTCGCGTCCTGATGCAGAATCCGGCGGCGACCGAGGCGTTCGGAGATGTGCCGGTGGGCAGGGACACCGACGGCATGCGTCGAAGGATCGTTTCGTCCGTGGACGCCGATGTTGTCGAACGTGCGCTGCGAGACGTGGGTGAGTTTCGAGGGGAGCTCTGTGTGCGAACCGAGGCCGGCGAGGTCTGGCATGCGTTGCACCTGCTCACCACGAGCGACCCCGCGACCGGGAAGCCCGCGATCCTCGTCAACGAGACGAATATCGATGCCCGAAAACGCAGTGAGCTCGCCTTGGCTGAAGCCTCGGAGAAGCTCGAGCAACGCGTGGTCGCACGCACGCTCGAACTGGCGGAGCAGCGGGCGTTTGTCGAGGGCATCTTGGACACGTCTCCGTGTTTCATGTTCGTCGCGGATGCTCGCGGAAGTGTCGTACGAGGAAACCGCGCGCTTCGGGATTGGCTTGGTCACGACCCGGTCGTCGACGAGTCTCCGGCGTGGCGACTGCTCAGCGACTGCACGCCGGAGTTGTACTGGGATTGGATTCGCAGCGCGCCGCCCTCAGAGCTCGAGGTGGAGTCGCGAAGCGGAGCCGGGGAGCGCTCGGTTGTGTACTGGACGCTCCAGGTGTTCGAGGTCGACGACAACCGCTTCCTCGTGGGCGCCGGACTCGACATCACAGAGCGCCGAGAGATGCAGATGCGGGTGCAGACCAACGATCGAATGGCCGCGCTGGGAACCCTTGCATCGGGCGTGGCGCACGAGATCAACAACCCGCTCGCGTACGTGCTGACAAACGTGGAGTTGGCCCAATCTCGGGCACGCTCTGGCGATGTCGAGGCCGTGCAAGAGCACCTGAATGCCGCGGCGGGTGCGTGTGTTCGGGCTGCGAAGATCGTGGCGGACCTCAAGGGCTTCTCACGTCCACCCGGTCCCACGACCTCGGTCAACCTGCTCGCGGTCGTGGACTCGGCGCGGCGGATGATGTCGCACCTGCTGGTCGAGCGGCAGATGTTCGCGTGCTCGGTCCCCGGCGACATCTGGGTCCGAGGAGATGAGACCAAGCTCTGTCAGGTTGTGCTGAACCTGTTGGTGAACGCGGCGGAGGCCTGCGAAGGCGGGGGCGCTGAGGCATCTGTCCAGGTGTCGGTCGAGTGTGACGGCGACGATGTCACCGTGGTCGTCGACGACACCGGGGCGGGCATGAGCGAGGCCGTACGGGCCCGAATGTTCGACCCGTTCTTCACGACCAAGGGCAGGCGGCAGGGCACCGGACTTGGACTCGCGATCTCGCACCGGATCGTGGACCAGCTCGGGGGTGGCATCGAGGTGGAGAGCCGCGAGGGCCACGGTTCGACGTTCCGGGTGAGACTGCCTGGCGGCGCGCCTCCGGACGCGCTCACGGCTCCAGAGGCCTCCGCGCACGCCGTCGGCCGAGGACGGGTGCTGATCGTCGACGACGAACCCGGGCTCGCGGAGGGGTTCGCCATGTTGCTTTCCAAGCACGATACGACGACCGCGAGCTCAGGGGTCGAGGCGCTTGCGTGCATCGACGCGGCCGAGTTCGACGTCGTCGTCTGTGACATGAGCATGCCGGAGATGGACGGACCCAGCCTTCATGCGG
>CAJXVA010000279.1 GCA_913061055.1 uncultured Pseudomonadota bacterium | reverse complement strand
GTATAAGAGACAGCGCCCAACCCGCACAGCAGCGCATCGAGACAGGTCGCTGCCTGGTCATGATCGCCGAGCAACGAGGAGACGACCGCGAGGTTGTAGTTGCCCGAGAGCACCTCGGGTGAGTTCAGCGGGAGTTCACGCTGCACGATGGCCAGCGCCCGCTCGTAGAACGCCCGCGCCTCCCGGTAGCGGCCGTTGGCCATCTTGGCGTCGCCCTGATCGCGGAGGATCGTGGCGGGGGCATACCGACGCGCCATCGAACGTAGCGAGAGCGCTGCGGCGGTCGCCAGGACCGCCATCATCGACGCAAATCCGACCAGTGGCTGACCCGCCTGAATCGCGATCATGAACAAGCCCATCAGGCTGAGCGTGATCGGGATCCGGTACAGCGCCGGGGCGCGCCCCCGCATCGCGACCGGAACACATCCGGCCTCCATGCGAGCGGGAAGCGTCACGTCAGCCACGAACTTCATGTTCGCAGAATTCCCACCGGCCCGGGGACCGCAGACGGGCGCATTCCGTGCTGGCTGGCCTACCGAACAGACCGGTTCTGTGCCGTAGGACGTACATGGGGCAGATGTATGCTCGCCCTATGAGGCACAACGTGCGCGACCGCCTTCGGCTTCGCCGTAGCTTGAGTTGGGTGACTGCAGCGCTGCTGTCGGTCAGCTGCACGAAGACCGAACCCGCGGCAGAAACGACGCCCGACTCGGAAACGGGTGCGGAGGCGAGCGCGCCGGGGGCGTTGGACCTGTGGGCTGGTGTTCCACCGCTGGTCGCGGACGCCGCCGACATCACCACCGAGCTCAAGCCGCGCCCGGGCCCACTGAAGCCGAAGTCGGTCAGCGAGTCCGTCGAGATCCCGTTCCCGCCCGAGGTCGCGCCGGACGAAGGGATCGCCGTCACCCCACCGACCGGCCCGCTCGAGGTGCAGCGGTTCGGACCCACCGGACCCCAGACCTTGGTGGACGCGGTCCGCGTCAGCTTCAACGAAGCGATGGTCCCGCTCGCGACCGTGGAGGCACTGGAAGCCAAAGACGTCCCGCTGCTCGTGGACCCGCCGATCGACGCCACGGCCCAGTGGCTTGGCACACAAACGGTGGCGCTGCAGGCCAAAGGCCGACTCCCCTACTCCACGAAATACACAGTCACCGTCCCCGAGACCGCGGCTTCGATTCACGGGCACAGCTTGGCTTCGGCCAAGACGTGGACCTTCTCCACCCCGACGCTGGCCCTCGTCTCCGCCTACCCCGGGGGCGCAAACATCGACCTGGACACGGCCGTCACGCTGAACTTCAACCAGGCGGTCGAGCGCACAGCGTTGGCCGGCGCACTGACGATGCGCGGCTCGGGACGCACCGTGGCGCTCGAGGTCGTTCCCTCCGCGCTCGCCGAGGATGCGAGCGCGTCGGACAAGGAACGTGCAGCACGTGTCCTCACCCTCAAGCCCAAGACGAAGCTCGACAAGAACACGAGCTACACGATCAACATCCCAGCCGGCGTCTTCGGGGAGGGACCCGAGCGCAGCGGAGCCATCGCCCACAGCTTCAGTACCTACCCACCCCTGAAGCTCTCGCTCAGCGCGTGCGGTGATCCTTGCTGGGCCAGCAACGGCATTCATCTCACGGCAACCACCGCGCTTGCAGATCCCAAGCTCTCCGACCGCGTCAAGGTCAGCCCCGAAGTCGACAAGCTCGTCGTGTCCGCCGGTTGGAACGGCATCTCGCTCTCCGGAGACTTCGAGGGGAACACCAAATACACGGTCGAAGTCGACGGCGCCCTGCAGGATCGATTCGGGCAGACCCTCGGCAAGCCCTTCAAGGCCAGTATCAAGCTGGGGCCTCAGTACCCAAGCCTCGCGTTGACGCAGGCTCGCACCCAACCGCTGGTGGTCGAAGCCGGCAGCAAACCCTCGTTGCGCCTTCGGGTTGCAGGGCTCGACAAGGTCGAGATCGAAGCCCGCGCCATCGAGGGCAAAGAGCTCCACACGTTCTCGAACGGCTACTGGGACCGGAACTGGGCGTGGCCCTCCGACCGGGGCACCTCGACGTACGAGAGCAGCTTCGACACGACCGCGTCGATGCGAAAACCGACCGAGCTGGAGCTTCCCCTCCAGGAGATGCTGACCGGCGGCGCGTCCGAGGGCACGATCGGGTGGTTCATCGCCCGCAGCAGCGAGTTCGAGCTGTGGGGCTACAAGCAGCGTCAGGGCATCGCCCAAACGTTCGAAGTCACCGACCTGGGCATTGCGGCCGCGCTCGACCACGCCGGCGGTGTGGTCGCCGTCCACAGCCTCAGCACCAATGACCCCGTTGCCAATGCGACCGTCACCCTCATCGACCGATACGGCGCGACGAAGTGGACAGGCACCACCGACGCGAAGGGTCTGGCAGAGCCGACCGCTTCCGGCGGCAACGGCTACATCATGGTGCAGGCCGGCACCGATGCGGCCTACCTTCCCGCGAACAGCCAGAGCATCACCGGCAATTGGAGCTCGCGTACGGCTCCGGACGATCGGCCTCGAGCCTTCTTCTTCACCGACCGAACCCCCTACAAGCCCGGCGAGACCATCCACCTCGTCGGCATCCTGCGGCAGGAAGAAGCGAAGCCCGAGGGAAGTTTGGGGCTGTACCGCTCCGACTCCACGGCGGCCTACCGGGTCACCAACCCACGCGGCATCGAGGTCGCGACCGGCGACGTCTCGATCAGCAAGCTGGGCGCCTTCACGCTCGACATCGACACCAAGGAAGAGCACGGGACGGGGAACTTCTCGCTCGTCCTGACCTTCGCGAACTGGTTTGGGAGCGCGCAGACGTTCCAACACTCGATTCCTGTCGAAACCTTCCGGACACCGGAGTTCGAGGTCGATGTGGAGCGACCCACGTCCAAGCCGCTCGTGTATGGAGACACGCTGAGCGCCGAGGTGCTCGCGAAGTATCTTCACGGCGCGCCCATGGTTGGCGCCAACGTCAGCTACTCCCTCAACCGCACCGACAGTGGGTTCACGCCCCCGGGCGAGCTCAACCGGGAGTTCAGCTTCGGGGCGGGGTCCCCCTACGGGCGCTACGGCTGGTGGACGCCGCCATCGCGGATCGTGACCTCGGGGTCGGGCGTCACGACTGCCCAGGGCGTGTTCGCGGTCGAACACGTCGTCGCGGCCGTCGATCCCGTTCCGGCGGTCACGCTGACCGACACGGCGACCGCCGAACCCAAGAAAGACGAAGGCCCGCCCGCCGCGTCGACCTACAGCCTCTCCGCGACGGTCACCGACGAGAACCGCCAGGCCATCTCGGGGTCCGCGAGCTTCGTGGTTCACCCTGCGACCGTCTACGTCGGATTGCGATCGGACGCGATGGTGCTCAAAGAGGGAGAACAGACGACCGTGCAGGCGGTCCTGGTCGACCTCGAGGGCGAACGGGTCGCGGGCAAGCCGATCACGGTCAACGTCCTACGCCGCGAGACCGTGCGAACGGCTGTGGAAACGAACGGACGTTGGGCGTTCTCGTACGAGACCAAGGACGAGGAGGTCTCGACCTGCAACATCACGAGCAAGGCCGTTTCGGCGACGTGTGACGTCACAGTGGACACCGCGGGGACCTACCTCATCCGCGGCTCGGCGAAGGATGACGAAGGACGGGAGACCCGGACCCAGACCCAGCTGTACGTCCACGGAAAGGACGCCGTCGTTTGGGGCCAGAACACCAGCCGCGTCGACCTCGTCCCGGACCGCAGCGAGTACGCCCCGGGCGACACTGCCAACATCCTCGTGCGCTCCCCGTACGACGAGGCGCATGGGTTCTTGGTCGTGGAGCGCGAGGGAATTGCGAAGCGCTTCAAGTTGCAAGTCCACGGAGGAACAGCCGCGGTGGAGGTGCCTCTGTCCAAGACTTGGGCACCCGGAGTCACCGCCTCGGTGATGCTGTGGCGCGGCCGAACCGAGATCGAAGGCGCACCCGCCGGACAGGACCTTGGCATGCCGGCCGCGGCCGGAGGCAAAGTCGACCTCAAGATCAGCACCGATGAACACCGCATCGACGTCGGCGTCGAGCTGTCGGCCAAGGAGATCGAGCCCAAGGGCAAGCTCACCGTCAACCTCAGCACCCAGGATGCGAACGGCAAGCCAGTGTCCTCGGGCGTCGCGCTCATGGTGGTCGACGAAGGCGTTCTCAGCCTGATGAACTACGCCACGCCCGACCCGCTCGGCTTCTTCATCCGCAAGCGCAACGGCGGCGTGTGGATGAACGCCCTGCACCGAAACGTGCTGCCGCGCGAAGCGGGAGCGCCACCACAGAGCCCCGAAGACGTACCGGAGCCGGATCTCGAGCCCGAGCCCGAAGAACCGATGGCCCTCGAGGAGGCCGCGGACGATGGAGACATGGCACAAGCCATGGCCCCGCCGTCCCCAACCTCTTCGGCCGCCCCCGGCGGTGGTCGAAACCGCGAGCTTGCGAAACCCAGACCCAAAGGAAAGTCCTCGAAGAAGCGGGCCTCCGGATCCTCGGGGTACGGCGGAGGCGCCAAGCTCGAGGGGGCCACCTCGGGCAGCTTCGCGTTCAAAGCGGACGAAGCGATGGCCCAACAAGTCTCGCTGCGGACCCTGTTTGCCAGCACCGCGTACTTCGCCGGAGACCTCCAGACAGACGCCGAGGGCAACCTCAGCGTCACCATCGACATGCCGGAGAACCTCACCACCTTCCGCGTGATGGCCGTCGCCATCGACCGGGAAGAGGTCGACCGATTCGGAAGCGGCGACGCGCAGGTTCGTGTCCGCAAGCCCATCATGCTCCGGCCTTCGATGCCCCGGTTCGCCAACTACGGCGATGCCTTCGAGGCCAGCGTCATGGTCGACAACCAAACCGGCGCCGACCAAAAGGTCCTCGTCGGTACCCGCGGCGTCAACGTGACCGTGGGAAGCGAAGACCAGAAGTTCGTCGACATTCCCGCCGGCGAATCCAAGGAGGTTCGCTTCGACATGAAGACCGAAGAGGTCGGCACCATGCGCGTGCAGTTCGCGGCCATGAGCAATGCGGGGCGAGACGCGACCCAACTGGAGGTGCCGGTCAACTATCCCGCGACCGCGGAGGCCTTTGCCGACTACGGGATGACCGAGAACTCGGTCATGCGCGCGCTCGAAACACCGCAGAACGTCCTGTCCGCGTTCGGAGGGCTGGAGCTGAGTTTCAGTTCCACCGCGCTCAGCGGCCTCGAAGACTCGGTTCAGTATCTGATCGACTACCGCTACGAGTGCGCCGAGCAGACGTCGAGCCGGGTGCTCCCGATCTTCGTACTCGGCGATATCTTGGACGAGTTCCCGATCGCCAGCGTGCGAGACCGGGCCTCACGGACGGCCATCGCAACCCGCGGGGTCGAGAAACTGTTCACCAAACAGAACCCCGACGGTGGCTTCGGCTACTGGTATCGCGGCGAGAGCTGGCCCTACGTCTCGACGTGGGCCACGTTCGCGCTGCTCGAGGGCAAAAAGGCTGGATTCGAGGTCGACGAAGGCAAGCTCAACGCGGCGCTGGGCTACGTGGAGAACTTCGTCCGCTACGGGCACCGCTCTCGCTGGGGCGTCTACTACGACTGGACCACGCGCTCCTTTGCGATCTGGTTGCTGAGCCGTGAGAGCCGGGGCGAGGAGCTGTTCAGCACCGTCTGGGCGCACCGCGATGAGTTGCCCCTGTACGCCCGCGCCTACCTCATGAGCGCCGCCCACAACTACGGCAAGACAGCCGAGCGCGACGAGATCCTCGCGCAGCTGCGAAAGGCCGTCATCGAAAGCCCCAAGGCGATTCACTTCGAAGAAGCACGCTCGGAGGCCGACGCCGCCAACGGGCTGGCGGTCCTCATGCACTCCAACGTGCAGACCGACGCGATTGTCTTGATGGCGATGCTCGACGCCGCACCCAAAGACCCGATGCTGCCCAAGGTCATGGCCGGCATCATGGCCTCACGCGATCCCATGAAAGGTGGACGCTGGGGAAGTACGCACACCAACGCGTGGGCGCTCGTCGCTGCGAGCCGCTACTACGAGGTCGTCGAAGCCGATGAGCCCAACTTCGAGACCCAGGCATGGCTCGGGGACGCGTTCGCCGGCAGCTTCACCTTCAAGGGTCGAAGTATGACCAAGCAGCAGCAGACGATTCCGATGAAGGCACTGCAAGAGTCGGATGCCGAGAGCCTGACCTTGGCCAAGAAGGGGCCCGGCAAGCTCTACTATCGGCTGGGTCTGCGGTACGCACCCCAGGACCTCAAACTCGACGCGCGCAGCCAAGGGTTCGTCGTCTCGCGGCACTACGCCGCCATGCCCGAGCAGGGGGAGACCGAACCCGACCCGGACGCCGTACGTCGACTTGACGACGGAAGCTGGGTCATCAAGGCCGGGACCAACATCAAGATCAGTCTGAACGTCGTCGTGCGTGACCGGGCCAACTACATCGTGGTCGACGACGCGCTTCCGGCTGGCTTCGAAGGGCTCAACCCTCGCTTCGTCACCAGCGGCGCGGGGGCGATCTCGGGCAGCGTCACGACCGGAGGAATCTCGAGCGGCTACCGTGGCCGCTGGTGGTACCCGTGGTGGACATTCGACCACAGCGACCTTCGCGACGACCGCATGCTGCTGTTTGCGGATATGCTCCCCGCCGGGGTCTACACCTACGCGTACACCGCGCGGGCGACGACGATTGGCGACTTCCTGCTTCCCCCGGTCAAAGCCGAGGCCATGTACGAGCCCGAGCGCTTCGGCCACAGCAGCAGCAGCCGGGTGAAAGTCGTCGAATAGAAGAAAGTCGGGAGCGGTTTGTCGGGTCGCGCAACGAACTGCCCAGAGACCCACGATGACCACCGAGACCCTCCGTTCCCGACTCTGCGCCATCCTCGCCGCCACGCTCGCCGCCGCGGCCCTTCCCGGCTGCGACCTGGACACCAGCGAGGATGACGTCGTCGATGGCACCGACGGCGACGACGACGGCGGTGAGACCGACGGGGGTCTCGTGCCCGACGACGACGATACCGAGTCCGAGGGCGGGTCAGAGTCGAGCGGCGGTGATCCGGCCGATAGCGACGGCCCGGACACGCCCGTGGACCCCACCGACGAACCGCCGTTCGATGACGACCCCGGGGCTGCGCTCGGCGCCCTCTCCGGCATGGGCTACATCTGCTACGACGCTGAAGACACCTCGCTCAACCTCTTCTTCAACCCCGATGGCGTCACGGTCCAGTTCGAGGACGACACCACCAGCGAGGGAACCTACGACACCACAGGCGGCGCGCTCACCCTGTCGTTTCCCGAGCTTGGTTTCACCGAGAGTGCCGTCGACGCCGCCGTTGCGCTGGACGCCCTGGTCTACTTCGAGACCCCGAGCATGCAGTGCGGCGCGTATGCCCTCGACCACACCGCGGTTGGAGAGGCCGACGTCGTCGACTGCCCAACGATCAAGTACATCCCCGAGACCTCTTGGGAGAACAACCAGTTCCACTTCAGCGACGGCGGCTACGTGCGGCGCCGGAGTTGGACCGAACTGCCGGCGGTCCCTGACACGCTGTACTCCGTTCGGCTGGGCGTCTACCGCGTCGTGGGCAACCAGATGTTCATGGTGCTCCCCTTCGGGGACGAGGGCGAGCAATGGCTCACCGGGACCCTCACCGACGAAGGCTTGTACATCGACCAACTCGAGCCCGAGCAGGGTGCCTGCGAGTAGCGGCCGGTAGCCTGGCTGCGCCTTCTGTGGAAGAGTCTCCGGGTGCGTCTCGCCTCCAAGTTGGCATGGGTCGGCCTCGGAGGTGCGGGCCTGGTCGGCGCGGCTGTCCTGACGCGGTCCGAGGCTGCCGTGCCGGAGCCCGACCTGCCCGCAGCAGCCGCCCCGAAGCCTGCGGGTGCATCGCCCCCTCGTGCTGATGTTCGTTGGATTGCGGCGGCGGGCGGACAGGTCCCCGAGCTCAACCAGGTGTCCATCGAACAAGACCTCGCGCTTGCAGCCAAGACCTTTGGCCCCGGCGGTGTGGTCCTGTTCGCAGCCGGAGCCGGAGCCCCGGTCGTTCAGGTCCTGGCGGGGTCCTCGCCCGGTACCGATCCCGCCTCCCTGCTCGCGGACCTCTTTGCCCCTCGCGGTGGTCGGGACTCAACGTATCGCGAACCGGACCTGGAACTCGACGGGCCTGCCACGGCGCAGAGCGTGTCCGAGGCGCTGCGGGTCGCGGTGAGTCAGCCAGGCGCTCCGTTGCTGCTGTACTTGGGTGGGCACGGCCACCGCGGTCCCACCGACGCCGAAAATGCTGTCGGGCTGTGGGGCCAAAGCGAGCTGACCGCCCTCGATCTGGCCGCGTTGTTGCGGGACACGCCGCGCCCGGTCCAGATCATCGCCACAACGTGCTTCTCGGGAGGTCTTGCCGAGCTCGCCTTTGCCGACGCCAACGCGCACAGCGGCGCGTTCCCAGGGGAAGTCTGCGGGCTCTTCGCGGCGCCGCACGATCTCGAGGCCTCCGGCTGCGACCCCAACCCGGACCGGGCCGCACAACAGGGGTTCGGGCTTCACTTCCTGCACGCCCTCGCGGGACAGTCCCGAGACGGCACCCAGCTGGCGGCCCAGGACATCGACTTCGATGGCGATGGAACGATCGCCCCCCGCGAGGCCCACGCGTACGTTCGCATTCACAGCGAGGCGTTCGATGTCCCGACCAGCGTCTCCGAGCGCTGGCTCGAAGCGGTCGCGCCGGGGCCCGGGGCACCACGAACCCCCGTGGTGTTCCCCGAGGAGAACGCGGTGATCGCAGCGCTCGGTCGGAAGACCGGCTTGATCGATGGGCTCGAACGCGCGCGGATCCACCTTCGGGACATCGAGGCCAAGATCGACGCCAAGAGCGAGGCGTTGACGCGAGCGCAGGAGGCCGAGGATCGGGCCTATCGGCGAGCCGCCGGCGAAATTCTTGCGCGCTGGCCCGTGCTCGACGACCCCTGGCACCCACAATTCAGCACCATGCTCGCCGGCAACATCGACGCGATACGCGAGCATTTCGCATCCGCCGATAGCTACGCTGCATATGGTGCGGCACGCGAAGAAGTCGACCGAATCTCGGGCGAGGTGTTCGACCTTCGCGCAAACGCTGCGCCCTACGAACGACTGGCGCGGGCACTCGAATACCGCCGCCGAGCGGCACGTTTGGCCGCACAAGGCGGACCTGCGTGGGATCGCTTCGAGCTGCTCCGCAGTTGTGAGCTCCGCGCACCGCCGGGTTGACTGCAATTCTTTCGCGAGCACCGCCCCACTCACGAAATAGCTTTTGTGAGGAGGACGACAGATGCCCGAAAGTTACGCGCGGGAAGTACCGCGGAGCCGCAATCCCGACCGCCCCCTTGATGCCTACTTCGACGACATGGCGTCGACGCAGCGCTTGTCAGCCGACGAAGAGCTCGACCTCGCCCGAGCGCTGTTCGAAGCCAAAGCGCACATGTGGACCTGTCTCCTTCAGGCACCGGACAAGGTCCTGCGCGATGAAGTCAAAGAGGTCCTCGGCGACAAGGCTCCCGCGCTTCGCAAGCGCCGCAAACACGATGATCAGTGGCCGCAAAGTGTGCGCGACGCCCTTGTCGTTGCAGATCGTGACTGCGAAGTCGCACGACGCATGACCGCGTGGGTCCACACCCACCCGGAGTGCGGGGTCAATGGCATGGAGCTGCAGGCGAGCATCAACGGCGTCCGCAGGCTCCGAGACAAGTTCGTCGCGGCCAACCTCGGCCTCGTGGTGAGCATCGCGCGGCGATATGAACGACGGCTGTTCTCGTTCTCGGACCTCATCCAAGAAGGCAACACGGGACTCCTCAAGGCCGTGGATCGCTTCGACCCGGACCGTGGGTTCCGCTTCTCGACCTATGCCGTGTGGTGGATTCGCCACGCCATCGGTCGCGCGCTGTCGGACCGAGGCCGGGAGATTCGACTGCCGGTGCACGTCGCCGAACGCCAACAGACGCTGGTGCGCGCCCGGGTCGCGTTCGAGTCGAAGCAAGGCCGCCCCGCAACCCCCGAGGAACTCGCGGAGTGCACGGGCTTCACCGTGGAACGTGTGCGTCGGCTGCTCGCTGTCGAGTACACCCGCGCCATCGCTCACGACCCGAACACGAAGACAAGTCAGCCGGTCCTCGTCGAAGAGTTGCCGGTCCCAAGGCCCGAGTACGAGGAAGCACTCGACGCCACCGCCTGGGCAGAGGGCCTGCGCGAAGCGGTCGGGTCGCTCCCGGTGATGCAGCAGCAGATCATCCGTCAACGCTTTGGTCTCGACGGTGCCGCCCCGATGACCCTTCGCGAAGTCGGCAAGCTTCATGACCTGTCGCGCGAACGGATTCGACAGATTCAGGTCACGGCGTTGAGCCGCATGCGGGAGAGCTTTGAAGACCGCGGGTTGGTCGCCTGAACCGTCCGCGGAGGGTCACGCCAGACCGAGACGGTAGAGGTCCAGTGGAGTGGTCGACATCCCCCGCGCATGCTCAGCGATGAGCGTGGCCACCGAATCGTCGCGCAGCTCCAGCCCCCGAATCTCCGAGGGCAGCAGATACGACGCCGGGGTCTTGGCCGTGGTCTCGGAGAGGGCCTCGGTCGAGAGGTGTGCCTCGAGCACGAAGCGGAGCCTCCCCAGATCGCTGCCGGGGAGCAGAGGCATGTGGGAGATTCGAACGATTCCCTCCAGCACGGGCGTGCAGCCACTGGCTCGCTGAACGACCCGATTCGCCGCCGCCGTCAGGTCTTCGCCATGCTCCAGGGTCCCCGCCGGCGGATACCAGGTGCCCCCGCGCTTGTCGTCGCGCACCATCAAGTACCGGTGCCCGCGACGAACGAGCACGATCACGACGATACGAACGCTGTGGCCCTCTGGCGACACCCGGCGATGGTACCTGTAAGCATCTGCGCAGCGCAGGCGTTCCGATCCTGCCATGCGGTTGATCTCAGACGTGATGCAGTCGATTCTGCCGCCAGGCATGCGCGCTCCAACCCGCCCCGCCCGTGATTCCCGGAGGCTTCTTGGCCTCGGGGCCGTCCTGCTCTCCCTCGGAGGCTGCAAAGCGGCTGGCACAACCTCCGCCGAGGCTCCGGCGGCCCAGCTCGACGACATCGTCGCGATTGAGTCGGAGCTTGCGATGAACGCCGAGCGACTGGAAGCACAAGGCGTGCGGGTGGCCCGCGCCCCAAAGGTCCAGGCCGACGTGGCAGGTGGTGCCGCCCGAGCCGTCGCCGACGGCGATGACGATGAAACCGTCACTCCGGGACCAGCTCCAGCATCACCACCTGCCGAGCCCGAGCCCGAGCCCGCCCCCGCCCCCATCGTCGAAGCCGAAGAGGACGCGATGGACCGCAATGCCCCCGAACGCGACGCGCCGCGGGGGCTCTCGCTGTCCAAGCGCAAGGCCGAGAAGCGGAAGAAGCGCGACAAGAAGACCCGCTGCGAGCGCATCTGCGATCTTGCCGAGGCCACCTGCACGCTGGCCGACCGAATCTGTGGACTCGCCGACGAGCACGTCGACGATGTTCGATACGAAGACGCGTGCGGCCGCGCGGAGTCGCAGTGCGAAGCGGCTTCGGATGCCTGCAGCGCCTGCGAAGACTGATCCCCGCCTCCCCGAAGGGTACTCAGCGGCTCGGCGTGGATGCGGCGAGGGCCTCACGGAGCGAGGCCGCCCACCCTTCGAGGTTCTGCACCGTGGACTCGAGGTCCGAGGGGGACCGCGCCAGCACCGTGAGCTTCTTTTTGAGCAGCGCCTTCGCCTTGCGCACCCGTCCACGCACCGTCCCCTCGGGAATCCCGAGAACCGCCGCGGTCTGTGAGGCGGAAAGCTCCTCCCAGTAGTACAGCTCGAGGACGATCTGGCAGTCGATCGGGATCCGTCGCAACGCCTCGAGCAGGAGCCGCTGTTCCTGCTGCCGACCCAGCAGCGTGTTCGGACCAAACCCGACGTCTTCGACCGACGCCTCCGCGAAGTCGAGCACCTCGACCTTGCGCTGCCGACGGTAGTGATCGCGCAGCAGGTTGTGTGCGACCCCAAACAGGTACGTGCGGAAGGTCGAATCGCTGCGGAAGCGCTCCCGGCCCTCGACGCTCGCCATGAAGGTCTGCTGGACCAGGTCTTCGAGCGCGCCCTCGTTCACCTTGTTGCGGAAGAATCGATGAACGCTCGAGAAGTGGCGATTGAAGAGCTGGTCACCTGCGCCCAAGTCCCCCTCGCGCCAGCGGTCGAGCAACTCGACATCGTCCCGACCATCGCTCACCAACCGCACTGTATCAGCGCGACCCGTCCGCGGGAGCCAGCCGACTTGCCTCAGCGCGGGCCGCCACGGCGGCGGGTTCGCGGCCCAGTTCGTCGTAGACCTCCGCCAGACTCCTGAGCATGCGCGCGCGGGCTGGCGCGGCGTCGTGGAGCAGCTCGAGATCGTCGAGGACGGCGCGCACGACCGCGAGGGCGCGTCGTGGCTCGCCCGATCCGCGCAGGTCATCCGCAAGCGTCAACGTGGCGTCGAGCCGGCCGGGCGCGGATGGATCCGCCCAACCGGCCTGCACCGCCGCCGAGATCGCGACCGAACGTGCCGCCGGATCGCGTTCGAGTTGCGCGGCCTCGAGCAAGCCCGGCCCAGGGTCGGGTTGGGGACTGTCTCTTATACACATCTCCGAGCCCACGAGACCTCTCTACATCTCGT
>CAJXVA010000278.1 GCA_913061055.1 uncultured Pseudomonadota bacterium | reverse complement strand
GTCTCCGTCTCGTCGACGGTCTCCGTCTCGTCGACGGTCTCCGTCTCGTCGACGGTCTCCGTCTCATCGACGGTCTCCGTCTCGTCGACGGTCTCCGTCTCGTCGACGGTCTCCGTCTCGTCGACGGCTTCCGCCGGGGCCGCATGTGCGGCGGCAGAACGTCCGAGGACGAACGCCACCGCCAGCGAACCGAGCCTGAAACCGACGGTCATGGGCTGCTACGGAAGATCCGTCGGTCCGGGCGCCCCGGGATGGGTGGGGACCTTCTGGATCACTTCGACATCTGCCTCGAGCGGTGCATTGAACAGCGCCGCTTGCTCTGGTTGAGCGCCGACGGGGTCACACTCTTCACCGCCGCCGTCGTCCGTATCGCTGTCGGTGTCGCCCGTGGTTTCTTGGGGATCGGAGTCGTCACAGCCGGCGATTGCCAGTGCGAGGCCGAGCAGGCACGCGTGCAGGGTTGTTCGGGTCATGGTCATCGTCAGCCTCACGCGGGTTCGCAGAATCCAAAGCGGCACTCGCCGCCGTTGTTGCAGGTGTCGCCGTCCGAGCAGGTCTCGCAGCCGCTGTCGACACCGTTCTCCTCGAGGAAGAAGCAGTCGCACGGGGCGGGGTGCTCGAACGAGGCAATCGGTCCGCCGTCGACTTCGCGGGCCACATGCATCGCGCAGCTGGGGACGTTGCCAACGCCGATGACCGCCTCGGCCACTGTGACGCCGTCAATCTCGACAGTGCCGGTCATGAGGTCGACGAGAAGCTGAGCTCGCGCCGCCGAATCGGCACCGTTGTCGGAGACGGTGTTTCCGTTCGCGTCGGTACGAAGGATGAAGCGCAGGTTCGTCCAGATCGGGTAGTGCCCGTCGCGGACGTTCCGCTTGTCTCGCGCGGTCGAGGTGGAGTCGGGAAACAGGGCGCCCAAGCAGCCGTTGAACGGCTCGAAGGCGAGGACGCGCATGTTGTCCGCGGCGGCCTCCCACTTGCTGCTGTTGAGAATGCCGAGCACGCGCTCCGCATTGCCGGTCGTGTTCTCGGCGATGACCGCGTCACGGACGTCGCTGGACCCGGCATGGTCCCGCAGGGCGCCGTTCCACATGGTGCCGGCGATGCCGGTGTTCGCACCGATGGTGAGCTGGGTGCTGGAGCCGGGGTTGCGAACCAAGACGAAGTTGGGATCGGTCCACGGTTCGACCTGGCGGTCTTCTTCCCCGCCAAACTTCAGGACGTAGTAGGCCTCGGTTGCCGTGATGGCCGTTTGTGTAGAGTTGCGCGGGACGACGAATCCCAGCGTCTCGACGTAGCTGGGGACCTCGAGCAGCTCATCGGGAGGCGACTCTCCACCCAGGCACGTGGCGCCGCCGACATCCATCGCCGAGAGGTCCGAGAGGACCTCCACATCCGTCGGCATGTTGCAGGAGCCCTGGGCGCCCTCGGCCGTGTAGTAGATCGCCGTCCCGGACACGGGCGTCTGCTCGCGCTGCACGTCGTAGCTGATGCACGACGAAAGCGGGAAGTGAACGACGGTCATGGCGTCGTCACCCATGATGTCGGGGTCAGCCAACGCGGGCGAAAGCTCGGCGAGAACCGACTCCAGCAGCGTGGTGGCGGGGAAGTACAGGGGGTTGGGCAGCGAGGTGCAGTCGACAGGAGCGCCTCCGGACTGGGGGTCCGAGGGCATTCCGAAGCCGGCTGCCGCCGCAAAAAGAATCGCGGTGAGCATGCGGGGTCCTTCGAATGCTGCGTCTACCGAGGGCCGTTGTGGACCTCAAGGTGTGGTCGCGAAGCGCCCCCGAGCCCCGGCTCAGCGCCTCGAATCGAAGCGGTCAATACGGGGCCGGCTTTGCATCGAGATTCGTCATGTCCTGCGCGTTGCGGTCCGCTCCTGTAGGGTGCGCGGCGATGCGACGTCGCGAACTGTTGCGCAGCCTCGTTGCGGCGCCATGCCTCCTCGTGGGCTGCGGCAAGGGGTCCTCTTCGCTGCGATTCTCCGGCATCCCAGATGGCGACAAGGAAGCCCTCAAGGACGGGTACGCCGCGGTGGCTGAGTATCTGTCTTCAGCGTTGTCGGTCCCGGTCGAGCCGGTACACGTACCGGACTACACCGCCGCAGTCACCTCGTTGGCGTCGGGTGGCATCGATTTCGCCTGGCTTGGGGGTGTCACCACCGTGCAAGCCGAGCAGCGCACGCCTGGCGGAGTCCACTTCGTCGCAGCCCGCGAGAGCGACCTTCACTTCAAGAGCTACATCGTCGCCAACGCCAAGGTGGCAGCCGCGGCCGGCCTCGACGTGGTTTCGGAGCGTGAGGCGGGGACCCTCGCGGGCCTCGCGTCACTCGCACGGCCCATGAAAGGAAAGCGATTCAGCTTCGGCTCGAAGAGCTCGACGTCCGGCCATGTCATGCCGCGCTCCTTCCTGTCCGACCCTGCGGTCGGCATCGATCCCGAGACGCACTTCCTCGGCGGCCCGGTCTACCAGCGGCAGGGCGGGCACGCGGCCACGCTTCGCGCAGTGGCGTCGGGAGCCGTGGACTTCGGCGTTCTCAACTTCGCGAGCTGGGAACGCGCGGAGGCGGAGCTTCAGACTCAGGCCCCTGTGGTCGCCGTGACGCCGGAGTACGTCGACTACTGCCTGGTCGCCCGCGGGTCGATGCCACAGGCACAGGTCGATGCATTGCGGGCGGCCTTCGTGGAGCTGGACGTTGCGGTCCCGGGTCAGGCGCCGGTCCTGGAGGCGTTTGCCGCCAAAAAGTTTGTGAAGGCTGACGCGAGCGCATGGGACAGCATTCGGGCTGTGTTGGCACGACTCGAGGCCGAGGGCGCGCTTCGGTGAGGGATGCGGTCGAGCTCGAGGGTGCCTCGGTGCGCTACCCCGACGGGCGCGGCATCGAGAACCTCACCGCTCGGCTGGAGGCTGGACGCACGGTTGCGCTGGTCGGGCCGTCGGGCGCGGGCAAGAGCACCCTGCTTCAACTCATCGCGGGCTCGGTTGCACCGGACTCTGGGCGCGTGTGTACGCTCGGGCAGCCGATCGCGGAACTCACCGGAACTCCGTACCGAGTCGCGTGTGATCGCGTCGGATTGTTGGCGCAGGCCGACGACCTCACGCCCGGGCTCAGCGTTCTGCACAACGTGTTTGCGGGTCGCCTCGGGCGATGGTCGGCGGCGCGGGCTCTTCGCAACCGGTTCTGGCCGCGCGCCGACGACCGTCGCGACGCCGCATCTGCCCTGGCTTCGGCCGAGCTCGCCGACCGGATCGATGCTGATCCGGCCGAACTCTCGGGCGGAGAACGGCGCCGCGTCGCGCTGGCTCGGTTGGCGTTTCAAGCCCCGGCACTGTGGCTTGCAGATGAGCCGACCACCGGCCTGGATGTTCGGCTACGGGCCGACATGATGGACCTGCTGCTTCGCATGGTCCGCGACCGCAACGCCACCGCGGTGGTTGCGTTGCACGACCTCGAGCTGCTTCGCTGCGACTTTGACGAGATCTGGGGACTACGCAGCGGAGAACTGAGCTTTGCCCGCGGGGCCGAGACCGTCTCCGAAGATCAACTGGGCGTTCTGTTCGGGAGCGGGCGGTGAGTCGGCGCAGGATCGTCTTCGTCACGTTTGCGATTGCCACGGCTGCGATCGCGTTCTCGCTCGACTTCGGCACCCTCAACACGCAGGGGGCGTTTGGGGCGGTCCGCTCGCTTCTCACCGGGTTCGGGAGTCCGGACCTTCGGCCCCAGACGCTGGGCCGGGTGCTCACTCTCGCGGCTCAGACCCTCGCGGTAGCGATCCTCGGAACTGGCCTGGGTGCCGCGCTTGGACTGTTGGTGGCGATGGTGGGCGCGACCGCGAGCGTGCACGGTCACCACGGGCCGGGGCGAAGGGCCCTGGCCGAGCTGCTGCGCCTCGGACTCGACGGGTTGCGAGCGATCCCCGATTTCGCCTGGGCGCTCGCGCTTCTCGTCGTGTTGGGCCCGGGTCCGCTCACCGGTGCGTTCGCCATTGCGCTGTCCGTAACCGGCATCTTGGGTCGTGCATTCGGCCAGCTCCTGGAGTCGGTATCGGCGGCGCGCGTTCACCCGGTGGAGCGACTCGCGGGCTCGCCCTTGGCGGCGGTGGTCTACGGGCGACTGCCCCACATCGCTCCCGCTGCGTGGTCGTACGGGTTGGCGCGGCTGGAGTGCTCGATCCGCAATGCATCGGTGATCGGGATCGTCGGTGGTGGCGGGTTGGGTGCCGAGCTGTTCGAAGAGCTTGGCTACGGCCGGATGGATCGCGTGGCGACGTTGCTGTTGGCACTGGTCGCGCTCACCGCAAGCGCTGACATCGGGTCCTCGATCCTGCGTCGACGCCTCGGAGCCGGGGGACCTCGCACGCAACGCTCCGCCCGTCTGTGCGCCTTCTTGGTCTTCGTGGCGAGTCTGGCTTGGCTGACCCCGGCCGCGGCCACGTTGCTCGATGCGCTCTCCCGGATGGATGCACGTGTGGCCTCCGAATCCGCGGCGCGGTTGCTTCAACCCGATCTGTCGGCGCAGACGCTCGGCGAAGTGGTCCGAGGAGTCGGGCCTCCGCTGGGGCTTGCATGGTTGTCCATGACGGCTGCGACGATGTTCGCGTTGGCGGTGTTGCCGTGGACGAGCACCATCGTGCGCGGGCGGGCGCGGGGAGCCGCGGCGGCCGACGCCACGCTGGCCATCGCCGGCGCTTGGGTGTTGCGAGGTGCCGCCTTGCTGGCTCGAGCCGTGCCCGAGGTCGCGTGGCTGCTGCTGTTTGCGGCGGCGCTCGGCATGGGGCCGACTCCAGCCTTGCTCGCCCTGAGCCTGCACGCGTCCGGGGTCTTGGTTCGCCTGTTCACCGAGGCGGTCGACGACCGGTTTGTGGCCGCCCCGCGCCGGGATGTTGGGGCTGGGGCCGGCATCGGATGGCTCGTCTACGCCGCGCTCCCCCGCTTGCGAGCCACCCTGGCCACGCATGCCGGGCTGCAGGCGGAGTCGAACCTCCGCTCCGCATTCACCCTGGGCATCCTCGGTGCCGGGGGCCTGGGCAACGCATTCCACAGCGCGATCAGCTACTGGCAGCTCGAGCGGGCATCGACTTTGGCGTTGGGGATGTTGGTGGTGTTTGTCGGGCTCGACAGACTCGGCCGCCGCATGTCACGGCTGGGTGGGTGAGCGAAGCGGCGGCAACGGGTAGCCCCCGTCGGAGGCCCGCCGTTCATGTCGGCCAACGACCCTCGATCCAGGCTGCAACCAACCCCGCGTGGGACAACGGCCTCCTCGGGTCATCCACATCGACGTTCGTCTCGTAGTCGAGCAGCACGACCGTTCGCGCTGCACCCTGCTCACGCAACTGGTCGACCAGGTCGGAGAGTCGGTGCTCCAACACCCAGCGGTAGGCGGGTAGATAGATCGCCCGGCGGGCCTCGAGGTAGTCGAGGAGCACGTCGTCGTGCTCGAAGTCGCGTCGGTGGCCCAGGCACATTCCGTAACGACGAACCGTGCGTTTGAGACCCTTCATCGAAGTGATACCGAGCTTGCCGGGGTCTACCTCGGCGCGCTCGAAAACCTTGAGGCCTTGCCAGAGGCCTTCCACGGATTCGGAAACGACGCTCGGTGCTCCGGGTATCGGGATGCCGCCGTGCGGAAAGAACGGGCTGAACTGGACCCACGGTTCGGGGCCCCGGCTGGTGACATCGACGATGAGCGGGTCGCCGAAGGAGGCCCGCAATTTGGCTTCGCTGCTCTGCCGGTGTTTGACGATGAAGGTCATCGGACGCTTATAAACGGTTATTCTACCATAAATATGCGAAGTCGGCTTGACTCTCCCGGTTCTAGATTCATGGTTGGGGCGACACTTAATGCGGAGAACGACGAGATGTCCTTGAAAAATGTTGCCCAAGAAACCCTTCTGCTGCTCGAAAACGGCGGATTCCGGACCGAAGACGGTCGCCGGATCGAGCTAGCCGCCGAGCAGAAGGCCGCAGTCGAGGGCAGCTTCACCCTCACGCCCGAGTCGGGTGCGGCGCTGCTCAGCGTTCGGGGTGCCGGCGGTGCGGCGCCGTCGATTTTCGTCACCACCGAGCGAACCCAAGAGGCCGTGCGCCGGTTGGTCGGCGAGGGCCACGTGGACCCCGTCGTGCTGAACTTCGCTTCGGCTCGAAACCCCGGCGGTGGGTTCATTCGCGGCGCGAAGGCGCAGGAGGAAGACCTCGCGCGTTGCTCCGGTCTGTACCCGTGCCTGCTCACCCAGCCGCGGTACTTCGAGATCAACCGGGCGCAGAGCTCCCTTCTCTACACGGACCATCTGATCTACTCACCGAAGGTCCCCTGGTTCCGGACTCGCAGTCGCAACGCGCCGGATCGACTGTGCCTCGCGTCGGTGATCACCGCCCCGGCACCCAATGCCGGAGAGGTGCTCCGGCGAGATCCCACAGCCGGCGCTGCGATCGAAGCGGCTCTGCGTCATCGCGCGGGTCTCGTGCTGGCGCTGGCACGCGAGCAGGGGCACCGGAGCCTGCTGCTCGGTGGGTGGGGGTGCGGTGTCTTCCGCAACGACCCCGAGATGGTTGCGGACGCCTTCGGTCAGTGGCTCGAGTCCGAGACGTTCGGTGGGGCCTTCGACCACGTCACGTTCGCGGTGTTCGACCGAACGAAGCTGGTTCACGACGCGTTCGCACGCCGGTTTCCAGCGTGAGCTGCCTGGATCGGGTTCGCGCGAAATGGCGCTGGTCTCGTCCCCAGCAGCCCCCACCCGGGGCTTGGCGCACCCATGGCGTGGCTCCAGTTCATGTTTGATGTCGTTTTATGCCCGACATCGGGCATGCGGTCGGTCACACTGGATTCGTGGGGTGGCTCAATCGTCAAGGGAAGACATCGTGAGCGACCCGGCACACCACGGACCCCAGGTCGCGGGCATCCGTCGGATCTCCGACGCGACGATGAAGACGCTGGAGACGGAGTCCAAGAACCAGGTCTCCGAAAAGCTCAAGAGCGCCACCGAAGGGACCGCGCTGCACCGGCTCGCGCTGTCGCTATCGCTGCTGGACATGCTCAAGTCCACCACGCTTGGCAGCGACAACAACCTCACCCTGGCCCAGTTCGACGACGACGCCCGGAACACGCTGAGCATGCGCGAGTCTCAGCTCGAGAGGCTCGCCGACGATCTTCTGGTCTGCAGTGATGCGACCGCCGCGTTCGAGCAGGCCTACAACGAGGCCAAGCGCATCGTGCTTGGGCCGGGCTATCAATCTGCCATCGCCCAATTCGCCAACTTCATCGTCAGCGACGCCTTCTATGCCTCGCTGCCGAGTCACGGAGCGGCTCGCAAGGACGCCCTCGCATCCGAGATGAGCAAGCTTCGGGCGCTGGATCCCGAACTCGCGACGAGGACGGCCGCCGAGTTTCTGGGCATGGAGATCGCCCACGCACCCGGACGGGTCATCAACGAGTTCACGCTCGACGAGTGCGTGGACGCCGTCTACCAGGTCCTCAGTTTGCTCGCAGAGATCGAGCGGAGCCAGCGTGCTTGCCACGCGCCCGGAGCCGGCCAAGGCGCGAAGGGCCAGGACGCCAAGATCGTCGGAGAGTCGGTGGGGATGCAGAGTGTTCTTGCGGGTCTCAAGACTGGGGCGACCTGTGCCGACACCAGCAAGAAGGTCGCGGACCTGCTGGAGAACACGGCGAAGCGGATGAGCATCGCCAGGGATCTGGCCAAGGGGCTCAAGCACCGCAGTTCGGCCGGGATGCTGGGGGACGACGCCAAGATCGCCAAGTCCGCGGAGTGGCTGCAGCAAAACGGCTACGGGAAGGCGGCGGCGGTTGCCACCTGGTTGCAGGACCACCCGATGTTCGGCCGCGGGCTTGCGTCGTTCACGGGGCTGGTTGCTCTGGCCGGAGTCGCGTTCACGTTCTCCTTCCGGGACTCCAAGGGGAACATCAACTGGGACCAGGTCTTGGGCGGCGCATCCACGGTCGCGAGCTCCCTCGGCAACGCGCCGACGTACATCAAGTTCTTCAAGGAAGACTCGGTCAAGCTCGCAAAAACCGTCATGCGAAGGGAGGGCGTGCAGCTCGCCAAGACCGCCGCTGAGGCGGGGGCCAGCTGCACCGCGGTCGCGGCCAAGGCGTCTCGATTCGTCCGGTTCTGCAAGGTGATGGGCCCCGTCGGGGACGTGCTCAGCCTCCCGGTTGGCTGCTACGCGATCAAGGCGGAGCTGGAGAACGAAGACACCGTGGGGGTGGTCTGTCAGGGCGTCGCGATGGGCAGCAGTGTCCTGGGGCTCTTTGCTCTCGCCGCAGCGTCGGGGTCCACCGGGATCGGGCTTCCCTTGGCGGCACTCGCGATCGCAGCCGGGCTCGCCGCGCTTCTCGTCGACTGGGCCTGGGGCGAGTCGGCGATGACCGGCGACATCAAGAAGAAGCTCCGGTACCTCGAGATCACGAGCGGTGAAGACGAGGTCTACCGCAAGCTCGCGCAGCGAACGGTCACCCGGACCGGTTCCTACGGCGGCTACAACGTCGGAGGCACGTACACCTACAAGGCGCAGCAGGATCTCCCGCACAAGACCGTTCGGTCCAACGCTCGTGCGGCGAGCATCCAGCACAAGCAGGCGCTCATCAACAAGTACATGGAGGGCAGCACCAGCGGAAGTCAGGAGACGCTGATCTTCCAGGTGCTGAAGGATACGCGCGGAAACAACGACGAATTCCTGCAGCTGGTCGAGAGCATCGACACCAAGGTTCTCGCCGACGAACTCGAGACTGGCTGGCAGGCTCGTTCGGTGATGAGTTGGATTGTCTCCGCCTATACGAAAGCTGGGAGACCGCCGACCAACACGTTTGGCGACTTCTTCGAGCACCTGTGCTCACAGCATCGCAGTGGGGTCATCAACGAGTTCTTCAAGTACCTGAGCCCTGTGGACAAGAAGACCTTTCAGAAACACGACGCCCCGTCCGTTCGCCGCGGGACCGAGAAGCTCATGGACAACACGACGTACAACTCCGATGAGCGTGCGATCTACGAGATCCTCAAGGCGACGTCGTACCCGCAGTTCAACGTCGTCGTCGAGGGCGGCAAGCGTGCCTACGCGGCCCGTCTCCAAGACGAACTCGAGTCCTATCAGTGGAACAACGTCCGCCGATGGATGCTCGATACGAGCCCCGGCAAGGCGACCGCAGAAGTTCGGTCGATCGGCCTCAGCGTTCGCTAGTCCGGTGGCCTCACTGCGGGAGCAGGCGGTCGATCGTCATGACCATGGCGTCGAGGTCGAACTCTCGGCGTAGGTAGGCGATGTTCCCGTCGGGCCCCACGATGACGTCGAGCGGGAAGGGGCTGATCGCGCCGTCGGGGTCCGCGTAGTCGAAGTACGTGTTGTCTCCACGCAAGATCGGGAAGCTGACGCCGGTTTGATCGACGAACCCGGCCAGGGTGGACGTGGACTCGTTGCCGAACAGACCGCGCCCACTGAGGCCAAGCACGACGACCTCGTCCTGTGGGTACTGCTGACGGATGCGGGGCTCGAGTTCTGGAAACTCCAGAACGCAAACGGGTCAGAAGGTGGCGAAGTACGCCAGCACGGCGACCTTCCCTTCGAGGTCCGCGAGGGTCCAGGTGTTGCCCTCGAGGTCCTGCAGCGCGAAGGCGGGCGCGGGGTCACCGACGGCGAGCCCAGAGACGTTGGCCGTCAGCGGAACCTCGAGGTTGGGTTCGTCGGGGTCGTCGCTGCAGACCCGAACGGAGCTTTGGATCGGCGCCGTGGAGCTGGGATCGAGCTGAACTTCGATCGCCCTGGAGCGGCCGGGCTCGACCACGAAGCAGGTCTCGTCCACGGTGACGTCGGCGGACCCGGTCACATCGTGCACGGTCAGCGGTCGGGTGCCGCTGTTGGAGACGAGCAGGACCCGGGCGTCCGGGTCCGAGGGCTGTACGTTCCCGAACTGCAGTGAGCTCGGGCTCAGGTCGAGTTCGGGCCCGGGCGATGGACTGAAGGCGAACGCGTGCAATCCGGTCCACTCGCCGCCAAACACCCTCGCTCGATCTGCGACCGCTCCGACCGCCAGGACCCGAGAGAAGGTGTCGTCGGTGGGGACGGTCTCCGAGAACAGCGGGACCGGTTCCGCTGGATCGGTCAGGTCGTAGCCGCGCAGGGCATCCCACTCCGCGACGACGATCTGCCGGGGGCCGAGCTGGGCAAGGTCCAACGCGGAGCCGGAGACGGGGTGCTCGCCCAGTACCACGGGAGCATTGGGGTCGGCGACGTCCACGATGGCAATCCCACCCGAGCTGGCCACGTAGGCCCGGTCATCTTCGAGCAGTACATCCCGACTCGAACCCGTCAGCGCGACCGTGGAGAGCAGCTGCGGATCCCCGGCGGAGACGTCGTACAGGCGGAGGCCGGCTTCTCCATCGGCGAGCGCCAGTAGATCGTTGCGCAGCACCGGTTGCCATGCATCGGTGCCCTCTTCGAGCGCGCGGGCGGTTTCGGTGACCTCGTCGCCGGCCAACTCCAACGCGACGAGGCCCTGTCCGTGCACCGCGGCGAAGATGCGGCTGCCCCGTATCGCGACCCCTTCAATCGATCCGAACGCGGGGCTCCATCCACCGAGCACCTCTGGGCGCCTGGGGTCGGAGACGTCGTAGACCGCGAGCCAAGGGTTCGGCTGCACCTCGTCACCCCGGTTGGTGATGACGATGCGGGAGGTATCGGGGTCGAAACCGACGTGTTGGCAGCGGGGGAACTGGCTGTTGGAAAGGTTCCCACCCGGCGCCACCTTTTCGACGAGAAGCGCCGGGGCTTCGCCCGAAGTGTCGAAGATTGAGAGGCCACGGACGGCGGTGCAGACGTAGGCGAGGTCTCCGTGCGCGACGATGTCGGTGATCTCGATGAACGTGTTGGTGTTCGCCCGACCCAGCGGCTGCATGGGGTCGACGGTGACGCCGGGCGAGCTTGGGCATCCCGCGCGAGCCGCCGAGCGACAGGGAGCTGCAGCACCGGGGTCTCCTTCGACCGTGCAGGCGGCGAGAAGGACCGCGAAAAGAGGAACTCGGGCGTTCATTCGGCCAGCAACTGTTGGAGAGTGGCGTCCATCGCCTCCACGTCGAACTCGCGGCGCAGATATCGGATGGTGCCGGTGCGGTCCAAAATGACGTCGAGTGGGTAGGGGGAGATCGAAGCGTCCGAGAACGCGAGCTGGCCCCGGGTCGTGTCCTGCATCAGCAGCGGGAAGGTGACCTGGGTCTGTTCACGAAAGGCGGAAACGGTCGCCTCCGATTCGGTTCCGAACAGGCCGCCACCGGACATACCGAGCACGAGCACGTCGTCGCGGTCGCTGTATCGGTGCCAGAGTTTGGTCTCGATGTCTGGAAACTCCAGACTGCACACGGGTCAGAAGGTGGCGAAGTACGCCAGTAACACGACCTTCCCTTCGAGGTCGGTTCGCGTCCAGTCGTTGCCGTCGATGTCTTGCAGCATGAAGTCCGGCATCGGGTCACCGACGTCGGCGCCGGCGGCATTTCCATTGAACCGGATCTCGTACTCCGGCTCGTCTGGATCGTCGGTCCGCAGGCGCAGCGATCCGGAGCTGATGTCGTCGGACTCGGGCGCGAAGCGAATCTCCAGTGCGTGCGCGCTGCCGGGCTCGACTGTGAAACACGCGTCGTCGACGGTGACGGTGTCGCGGTCTGACGTATAGCCGTAGACGCTCAGCAGCTGGTCGCCTTCGTTGCGCACGACGACGACGCGGTCTTCGGTGTCCCCGGCGTCGATGCGGCCGAACTGTACGGACGTCGGAGCGGCCACGATCTCCGGAGCCGTCGCCCCCGCTTGGCTCTCGAACATGTGCATTCCAGTCCACTCCCCTGCGTAGACGCGGGGCATGCCGGGGTGGGCTGCGAGGGTCAGGACCCGGGAGAAATCGTCGGAGGTGGGCACGACCTCCGACCACACGCGGGCGAGGTCGGAGGGGTCGTAGGCGCGGACTTCATCCCACTCCGCGCTGTAGAGCAGCCCGTCCGTGCCCAGCGCGATGGCAACCGATGTGCCGGCCACAGGAGCCTGGGCTGCGATGCTTGGCGCGGCGGGGTCGGAGACGTCGAGCCGAACGACGGACGACGACGCTGCGACGTACAGGGTGTCCGCATCGAGGACCAGGTCTCGGCTGGAGCCGCCGGTTTCGAGGGTGCTGAGCAGGACGGGGTCGTCTCCGGAGACGTCGTACACCCGCACTCCGGTCGCGCCTTCGGCCACGTACAACAGACCGTCTTCGTAGATCGGGAGCCAGGCGTCGGAGTCTTCGTCGGCAAACGACCCGACTTGCTCGAGGGTCTCGCCGCCGGTGTCTTCGAACACGAGAACGCCCGCGGTGTGTGCGGCCGCGAAGATGCGGTCACCATCCCAGGCGACGCCCTCGATCGATGCCTCGCCGGTCCAACCACGCAGCGCGACGGGTTGCTCGCGGTCTTCGATGTTGTAGACGTGCAGCCAGGGCTGGGGCTGAACTTCGTCGCCGCGGTTGGTGATCACAGCCCGCTGCGCGTCGGCATCGAGCGCAACGTGCTGGCAGCGCGGGAACTGCCGGTGGGAGATCCCCGGCGGGCCGATGCGCGCCGAGACCAGCGTGCCGAGATCGTTCGCGATGTCCCAGGTCATCATTCCCTGGGTGGCCGTGCAGCCGTAGACGAGGTCGCCGCGGGCTTCGAGATCGAGGATCTCGATGAAGGTGCCGCTCTCGGCGCGGCCCTGGTGCGTGAG
>CAJXVA010000277.1 GCA_913061055.1 uncultured Pseudomonadota bacterium | reverse complement strand
CGAGATGTAGAGAGGTCTCGTGGGCTCGGAGATGTGTATAAGAGACAGCATCCGTGTTCCTCCCCGAGGGCGCGCTCCTGATGCGGGTGCAGGAGTCGACCGACCTGCGCGACAAAGCCGCGACCTACGATGTCCCGTTGGCCCCCAACGCGATCTCGTTCAAAGACGCGCATGCGAAGGCGATGGCCGGCGACCCCAAAACGTTGCGACAAGCGCGAATTCGCGCACAAGATCTGGTCGCGCAAACCTTGCCGGCACCTCGCGACTAGCCGTTGTCTGCGAATCCTGCGCATCTCACGGGCGTTTCGGGCCATTTTGCGCCAGAGCTGTGGGGACATTGCCACAGTGCAGTGATGGCGACTTGCAACACCCCAGGGGTCAAGCTCGTCTCAGTAGGTGCCCAAGCGATGCGTACTTGGGTGATTGGCAACGTCCAAGCTTCCGCGCGATCGATTGGAACGCGAACTGCACTCCCTCCTAGCAGAAGGCGCTACGACCATGACCACCCGAAAGACGCTCCTCGCTCTCTCCGCTCTCGTCCTCGCCGCCGCTCCGGCCGTGGTGAACGCCTCTGGCGTGGTCCCTTACCACCGCATGGCCGCCGCCGACCTTGCACCTGCTGGCTACGAACACCACCCGGTGCTGCGCATCGACCAAGACTTCCACCCCAACGACAAGTACGAGATCGCGATCGACGCATGGGTCTCCGAAGGCGATCCGGACTCCCTGGCTGCCGTGCGCATGTGGTGGCTCGACACCTCCGATGCCAACGCCCGCAGCCCGTTCGGCAAGGGTGTCCGCCGTCACATCGACATCGACTACAAAGAGCGCGACGCCGGCTGGGACATCCGCATCAAACAGGGTCGCAAGAAGGCCTACGTCTTCGCGGTCGACCTCGAAGATGGCAAGACCACCGCGACAGCCTCCGTCAAGACCAAGGAGGGTGTCATCGACGAGTGCGAGCTGACCGGCTCCCGGTTGGTCGCCAAGAAGGTCCTCGGCATCCCGACCGGCCTCAAGCGCATCGACGTCACCTGTCTCGACGCCGAGGGTGCCGAGCATCGCGGCTCGGTCATCACTCGCTAGTCGCTCGGCGCGAGCGCTACTGCAGCCGCGCCGTCGCGTCGTGGTACTCGCGGACGATCGCTTGCACGATCTCTTCGATCGGCGCGACCTCTTGAATCAACGACACGCCCTGGCCGGCGCTCCAGATGTCCTTCCAGCGCTTGGCGGCATCAGGGCCGCGCGAGGGTGTGCCTTCCTCGGGCAGCGTCTGCTTGAGGAAGTTGGCGTGTACGCCTGAGACCTGGTCGGTGTAGACGACGTCGTCGTGCGTCGCATCGACGACCATGTCTTTGTACGCCTGCGGTGCGCCACATTCGGCCGACGCGATGAAGCGGGTCCCCATGTACGCCAGCTCTGCACCCAGGGCGAGCGCAGCCGCCACCTGATCTCCGCCGCTGATACAGCCGGCCGCGATGATCGGAACGTCGACACTGCGCCGCAGGTAGGGGATCAGCACGTAAGGGTTCACGCGGCCCGCGTGGCCTCCCGCCCCTTGGCTGACCGCAATAATCCCATCCACGCCGGCCTGCTGCGCCTTGTGGGCATGTCGAAGCTGGATGACATCGTGGAAGACCGTCACCCCGCGGGCGTGGGCCTGCTTCACGATCTCGGTGGGGTTGCCGTAGCTGGTGAGGAGGACCGGAACCTCGTACTCGAAACACAGCTCGACGTCTTGCTGCAGACGCTCCGGGTCCGTCAGCCCAATCGTGACGTTGATGCCGAACGGCTTGTCGGTCTTGTCGCGGATCCACTTGAGGTCGGCCTCAAACTGCTCTGGGGTCCGAGCGTTGAGGCTCGGCATCGTGCCCAGGATTCCCGCTTCGGCCGCGGCAACGATCATCTCCTTGTTGGAGATGATGAACATCGGCGCTGCGACCAACGGGTAGGTGAGTCCGAGCTTGCGCGACAACGGGGTGGAGAACAGCTTGCTCACTCGCGCACCGTACCAGTCACCACCCACGGCGCCGCCAGCATCCGTGCAGGCGGCCGTGCATGGACTCGGGGGCTCAGGGGCCTATCCGAAGATCTTCGAGAGCAGGCCCTTGCGTTGGGACTTGCCCAGCAACCACTCCGCCTTCGCCCCCAGCTGCTCGGCGCTCAACTTGCCCACCACCGCGTCGAGGATCTTCCCGTTGTTCACGAACAGGATCGTCGGCACGGAGCGTACTTTGAACGGCACCGCGAGGTTGCCGTACTCGGTGACGTCGACCTTGCAGAACCGGACTTCGCCTGGTTCGAACTGTTCGGAGACGTGGGCGAAGTCGTCCGCCATCGCCATGCAGGGGCCGCAGGTCTGAGACCAGAAGTCGAGCACGACCGCGCCGCCCTCCTCGCTCATGATCTGCTCCACCTGCTCCTGCGTGATCAGGTCGTCGTAGCCTTTGGATTCGGCCATGAGGGCGAGCCTACCCGCACCGAGGCGCGCCGCCACCCCAATTGTGCCCGGCGACCGGTGGCCAACTTCCCAAATCGGCACCCCCGGTCCACGAAGGCGGCCGAGACCATGGCCCGTCGGTGCTGGCACGAGCGTTGCTCTACCCAAGATCATGTCTGCCCGCCTCGCGTCCGTCCGCATGCTCGCCCTCGCCGCCCTGCTCCCGAGCCTCGGTGCGTGCTCGCTGCTGTCCAGCATGACCACCAGCGCGGCACCCGCAGGCTCGGAGCCCGCCGCGCCGGGTGGGACGCCCGGTCAGGAGACCGAGCTGGCCTCGGCTCCCGCCACCGCAGAGCCCGCCGCGGAGTCGGCACCCGCGCCTCCCAAGCCGGTGAGTGTCACGCTCCGAAACACCTGCAGCGAGACCGTGAAGGTCTTCTTCGGGGACAAGCCCAAGTTCGGCAGCGGAACCTACTCGAGCCTCTCCAGCAACTCGTCGACCAGTCACAGCTTCATGCCCGGCGACATGTTCTGGATCGTCGACGACAGCCAAAACGGGGTCTCCAGCTTCACGGTGGCCGACGGAACGAGGAAGATCGAAGTCCAAAGTGGCTGCGCCTCGCTGAGCGGAGGGTGACGTCGTATCGTCGCGAGGCGTGGCGGCGGACGACAAATGCCCGATGCAGCTGATCCAGCGCGTCCGGGTGGAACCCGAGCCCACCAAGGGTTCGCGCTTCATTGCGACAGCCATCCCAGTCACCGACGAGGCCGCTGCCAAGGCAGCGCTGGCGCAGCTTCGAGCCGAGATGCCCGATGCGACCCATCACTGCTCGGCGTGGCGCCTCGCTGCACCCAACCTGGAGCGCGCCAACGACGACGGTGAACCAGGAGGCTCCGCCGGCCGACCGATCCTCGCCCAGCTCCAGGGCCGCGACCTGTTCAACGTCGCTGTCATCGTCACCCGCTACTACGGCGGCACCAAGCTCGGCGTTGGGGGGCTGGTGCGCGCATACGGGGCTTCAGCCGCAGCTGCCCTCGACGCCGCCCGGACCGAGCCCTACGTTCCAACGCTCGCCCTTCAGGTCGTGCACGGGTACCCACACAGCAGCGATGTGGAACGGGCGCTCGCCGAGGTGGGCGCGACGGAGTTGTCGGCCGACTACGCCACCGACGTCCGGCGCCGGGTCGAGGTCGCTGTCGATCGAGAACAGGCGCTGAGGGTGAGTATTCGAGACGCCACGCGGGGACAGGCCCGGGTCGAACGCCTCGACTGATAGCCTGGGCGGCGGTGCCGACAGCGACTCGCGAAGGACAACTTCAACGCAACGACGGGACGCGCATCCACTACCGGGTGCTGGGAGCGCGCGGCCCGTGGATGTTGCTGTGCAATGGCGTGACGACGACGCACGACTTCTGGGACGGCGCGGTGCAGCGATGGCCGGACCGCCGACTGATTCAGTGGGACTACCCCGGGCACGGCACCTCGAGCCCCGCAGCCACCCCACCGTCCGCGCACCTGCCCGCGCTTTCCGAGATCTGCGTGGACCTGCTCGACACCCTCGAGGTCGAGCAGGCCAGCGTCGTCGGCTTCTCGATGGGCTCACAAGTCGCCCTCCTCGCGGGGCTCGAGCATCCGCATCGCTTCGATGCGGTGGTGAGCCTACTGGGCCCCGCTGGCGGCCTCTTCGACACCGCGCTGTGGGGCGTCGGGGGCAGAACGGCGGCCGCCCTGCTGGAGCGCTTGCCCGGCCGTTCGGTCCATCTGCTGCATGGCGCGCTCAACCTGGCCGCGCGGTCGCCCGCAACCTACGCTGCCGGCAGGTTGTTGGGTCTGTTTGGGCCCGAGACGTCGAAGTCCGACCTGCACAAAGTGACCACCCACCTCAGCCGCGTCGACGCCCCGACCGTCCGGGAGATGCTTCTGAGCGCCGGCGCCCTCGACCTCCGACCGCGGCTCGCCAGCCTGCAACCTCCCCTGCTGATCATCACCGGCGAACGAGACAGCTTTGCACCGGCATCGACCGTCGGGCGCCCGATGAAGCGGCATGCGCCCCAGGCAGAGCTGATCGTGCTTCGCGAAGGGACCCACGGAAGCCTGTTTGGACACGCGGACCTGATCGCTGCCTCGATCGATCGCTTCCTCGAGAACACGAGATCTACCGGCTCCGGCCCCGTGTAGCGGATGTGCGGGGCAGATTGCCCCTGGTGGGGCCTCCTAGGACCCATGCACCCCGTGCCGATGAGGCTGTGGACGGGCCAGAGCCCCCGAGAACGACGCCGTGGCCCGGTCATTTCACGCAGTTAGACCGCCGCGGAAACTTGGTTCGATTCCTGCTTTGCGTTACTCCGAGGCCGGGACTGCAACCCGCCAACGGACCATGACGATGCGCCTGCTCGCTATTCTCCCCTCCCTCGGATTCGCTCTCGTTCCCGCCCACGTGCTTGCTGCGCCCGAGGGCGAAGCTGACGCGTCGGTCAGCCTTGGTGGAGCAGATGCAGATGGTAGTGCCGCTGCGGCTGCCGGCGACAGCAAAGCTGCCGAGCCCGAGCCCCCGAAGGACCGCGGCGAACTCCCCTGGATCCGTCGCTGGGGTCCGGAGCGAAACATGGTCGAGGTTGGAGTGTTCGGTGGCATTTTTCTGCCCCACCCCCGCCTGGAGTTGTTCCAAGCCACGCTCGACCCCAACGTCGAGAACCAGGGCTACAAGCCGTTCAAGGATCTCTCGGCCGAAGTCGGTGGGCGGGTCGCGTACTACCCCAGCCGATTCCTCGGACTGGAACTCGAAGGCGCGGTCATGCCCAACGAGGTCGACGGCGGCGAGCAGGCGACCCTGTTCGCGCTCCGTGGGCACCTCGTTGCCAACCTGATCCCTCGCAGCATCACGCCGTTCCTCCTCGCAGGCGCCGGTGGTCTGGGTGTGGCAAGCCGCGGTTCCGCGGTGGGCACCGACCTCGACGCGGCGGCGCACTTCGGTGGTGGCCTCAAGTTCTTCCTCGACCGGCAAACCACGCTGCGTCTCGAAGCCCGCGACAACATTACCGCCCGTCGCGGTCTCCAGACGGGTGTCGTGCACAGCGTGGACATCTTGTTCGGCATCTCGCTCGCGCTGGGTCGCAAGAAGGCTGAGCCCGCGCCGCCTCCGATCCTCGACACCGACGGCGACGGCATCCTCGACCCCGATGACAAGTGCGTCGATACGCCCGGAGTCGTGGCTTACGACGGCTGCCCCATCCCGGACACCGACGGCGACGGCATCCTCGACCCCGACGACAAGTGCGTCGATGAGCCCGGCGTCGCCGAGTTCGAAGGCTGCCCAGTCCCCGACACCGACGGCGACGGCATCCTCGACCCCGACGACGAGTGTGTTGATGTCGCTGGCGTCGATGCCTACAAAGGCTGCCCGATCCCCGACACCGACGGAGACGGCATCCTCGACCCCGACGACAAGTGCATCGACGTCCCGGAGAACATCAACGGCTTCGAAGACGACGACGGCTGCGTCGACGAGATCCCCAAGGAGCTGGCGAAGTTCACCGGCGTCATCGAGGGCATCTACTTCGACACCGGCAAGGCGACCATCAAGAAGATGTCCCTGCCGAAGCTCGACAACGCCGTCGAGGTGCTCAAGAAGTTCCCGCACGTCCGGATGGAAGTCAGCGGTCACACCGACGACCGCGGCAGCGACGAGTCCAACCAGGAGCTGTCGCAGCGACGGGCCGAATCGGTGAAGCAGTACTTCATCGACCACGGCATTGGGTCCGACCGGATCGAGACCCGAGGCGCGGGTGAGACCACGCCTCGCGAGAGCAACAAGACGCGCAAGGGCCGAAGCAAGAACCGCCGCATCGAGTTCAAAGTGCTTCAGTAGCCGGCGGCAGCCTCGGCTGCTTCCCAGGCGACAAGGCCGCTCCCCGAACACTCGGGTGGCGGCCTTTTCGTGCGGTGCTCACCGGCGGTCGTTCACCTGACCGAACACCCACTCGAACAGGCCAGGCTCCTCATTCCAGGCGTAGTTCGGCGTCTGGAAGTGGGCCTGGTCGCACGCACCGCCGGTGTCGAACGTCTGCAGCGTGTAGCGCATGCGGGTGCCGCCGTGCGTCTGCGAGACGAGTTCGTGCATGGCTTGTGTCCCGCTCGCGGCGTTGTAGCAGTCGATCTCGTGATGGAAGGCCCAAATGGGTGTGTCGACCACGTCCATCGCCCGCGCGTGGTCGGCATATCCCGCCATCGGCACGCCGGCCGCCCATCGGTCGGGCATGCGCGCCAGCACGTCCCACGAACCCAAGCCACCCATCGAGTGACCGGCGACCACAACCCGATGAGGATCCGCCTGCGGGCGCTGAGCATTCACCACCAACTCCCCTGCCTCGAGCCGATCGATGACCTCGAGGACGGGCACGACGTTGTTCGATGGCTCGGGTCCGGAGTTCGACGTCCCGTCGGTGATGCTGGAGAACGACGCCCACTCATGCGTGATCCCCTCCAGCGTTTCGACGCCGCGCATTTGCGGGATGAGAACGATCGCCGGGAACCGGGCGTGCTCCGCCGAGTCTGCGATGAGGGAGCGAGGCCCGGTGAACAACGGCGTATCGAGCGGAGTTCCGTCGTTGTCCGTTCCCCGGTAGGCGCCCGAACCGTGGTGCAGGAACACGACCAACGGATAAGGCACCGAGGCATCGAACCCGTCGGGAAGCGCCACGATGAACGCGAACACGATCGCGTCCGCCGAACCATCGATGAGCACGTGGCGTTGCCCGGCTCCGCCCTGCTCGGCCTCGCTCACCGACGCGGCGGGAAACACCACCATTCCATCCGCGTCGACGAAGTTCCCGTCGGCATCGCGGGTGACGAACGTGCCGTCCGCGGTCTGCCAGAGGCGATGCACGGCATGTGCGGCCGGGCTCTCGGTCGTTCCTCGGGTCGTGATCTCGAACGCAACCTCGCCGCTGTACGCGGGGCTACGCGAACCGTCGGCCGTGTTGAATCCTTCGATACGCAGCGTGTGGCTGCCGACGGTGAGTTCCATCGGGCTCGCGTTGCCCTCGCCGTCCTCCGTCCAACGGAACGGCGCTGCGGTGTCGAGGATCGAGTCGCCTCCATCCAGAGTCAGGCGCACGCTCGCGACGTCTCTGGGCACCGTCGCCTCGAGCGTGTGGGCGCTGGTCAGCTGGACGGTCGACAGCGATTCTGGCATCGACTCCCAGCGCGGGTCGGGGAGATCCATCGCAACGTTGAAAAGGCGCACACCCACTTCGGCGGTCGGCGGGTCACCGGTCTCGTCCGTCGACGTCTGGGCGTCGGTTGTCCCGGTGTCGGGCCCGGACGTGCTCTGGGTCGAGGTCAGACCACTGCCGGACCCTTGCGTCGGGGCAGAGGGGTCCACAGCTCCGGTTGAGGTCATCGCATCGGTTTCAGCGACGTCGGCCTCCGCGCCCCCGTAGCACCCCACAGGAGCCAGCAACAGCACGCAGGATCCCCACCTCGAGCGTCTACCCATCGCAGCGACGGTAGCAGAGCGCACCCCCGGGCCCCCGGGGAACCGCCGCCCTGTCGCTTTGCCGACCCCGACTACGAACCCTACGGCGCGTATTTGGGGTCGTTGGTCACCACGATTCGTCCGAGCGCGATCGACTCTCGGTACGAGAACGCGACCTCGTGAACACCGGCTTCCCACTGCGGTGCCCACGGGTCCTGGGTGTAGACGCAGGGAGCATCGGCACGCTCGTTGAGGAGCCGCCAGTCATACCCCTGTCCGCCGCCGCCGCAGTCGCCTTCGAAGATCGCCGGCTCTTTCGGAGCCCCGTCGAGCGTCACGAAGTAGGAGTCGTCGTTGCCCTGCTCCCAGTAGCGAACCCAGATCAACCAGGTGTCATCGCACGGCACGTCGACGTCCCACGTCACCGCACCGTCGGCCCCTCCCATAAGCACGGCGATGTCGCCTTCGCCGACTTCGGATACGGCGGGCATCCAGCTCCCGGTCAGCGTCGCGTCCCCGACCCCGAGCTCGAGGACAAACGGCTCCTCGCACGCCCCCAGCCCCGTCTCGGATCCCGTCTCGGAACCCGTTGATCCAGAATCGTCCGATTCGCAGGTTGCCTCGCAGCGCGTCTGGGCAAGGTCGGCGCACTCCTCGATCCAGGAGAACAAGCAGCACTGCGGGAGCGCGGCACACACGCATTGCTCTACCGCGGCCTCCTCACAGCCTTCGCTCTGGTGCGGGTCGCAGCAGCCGTCGCCATCGGGGAGCCCGGTGTCGCCGCTCGAACCGCCCGTGGTGTCGGCCGCCGAGGAGCTCGAGGTCCCCGTCGTTCCACTGGCGCTCGCATCCCCACTGCCGGGGTTCGTCGTCACCCCCTCACCAGCGTCGACGCCGGTGCTCGCCGAGGACGATCCGCCCTCCGTCTCACCATCGGTCTCCCCCGCCGACGTCCCAGAATCGCACGCCCCAACGGCGAGAACAGCCACCACACCCAGGCATCGTTGCATCAGCATCCCGCCGCCATGGTGCCAGAGCTACGCGGCGACCGCTACGCGTTCGGACGGGTCTGCGACGAAGACGCCGGTGGCGGCGCCGAGGCGGAGGAGTCGGCGCGTTCTCGGAACTTGCGATACGTCCGCAGCCCAAACATCAACGAGAGGCCAAGACCGAGCAAGCCCGCGACACCGTAGGCCGCCGTCATTGCGACCTTGAACACGGCCGTGAAGACAATGGCGACCATCAGCATCGTCGCGATCTCGTTGAACACCCGGAGCCGATTCGAGGTCCAGTCGAACTCTCGGGCGAGCTGCCGCTTGCGGATGAACCCGCACGTGAGGTGGTAGGCGACCAACAGCGCCAGCCACAGGAACTTCCAGTGCAACCACGACGCGAACGGCCACCCGCCGACCACCATCGTGATCCCACCGCCGAAGGTCAGGAACATCGCCGGAGTCGTGATGATCTTCCACAGCCGGCCCGCCATGAGCTCGAGCTGCGGCAGCAGAACATCGCGCTCGGCCTCGGGACGCTCGCTTGCCTCGGCGTGATAGATGAACAGCCGCACGATGTAGAAGAGCCCCGCGAACCAGCTGATGAAGCCGACGATGTGGACGGCTTTCGCGGTTGCGTAGACGGCGGGGTCCATCGCGCGCAGTGTAGAATCCATTCCCGCAGCCCGCCATATCCGGCGCTGAGGGGCTGTTGGACGCCGCGCGGCAGCGAACCTGCGATGCGGGCGCGCTGCGCCTTCAAGGGTCCTTGCGCCTGGACGATGGCCCTAAGCGACACCATGGAGCAGCAATCAGAGTTCGAAACGGCCCGCCCTGTGCAACTCGCTGTCCCGCTTACGCGGCGTCGCCTTCCGCGCCTGTTCGGTCAGTACCTGGTCGACGAAGGTGTCATTCGAGCGCCGGACGTCACCGAGGCACTCGAGCTGATGCGCCTGGTCAACAGCCCGGTGGGCGAAATCGCGGTGGGCGAAGGCCTGCTCTCGACCGTCCAGGTCCAGACGATCCTCGATGCGCAGCGACGGGTCGACGAGCGCTTCTTCGAGCTCGCGGCCTCGATGGGGCTCGGGGGCGACCAACTGGAGTCGCTGTGCGCGGACCAAGCCGTGGAGAACCTGCGCTTTGGCGACGCCCTGGTCGAGGTCGGTGCGGTCACCTCCACCGCGCTCGAGGAACATCTGCGGGTCTACGACCGCGAGGATCACTGGCCAGCACCGAGCATGCCGAGGACCGCGTCTGCTCGCGCCCGGATGGCCGCCGAGCTCGTGCCGCGGCTGGCTCGGCGCACGATCGGGTCAACGATGCGGTTCGGCGCACCGCGGGCCTGGGATGGCGAGGCCCTCGACGCCCACGCTACCGCCTCGGCGGGCGGTGCCGGCCGCCTGAGTCTCGGCGTGTCTGTCGACCACCACGTCGCCGCGGGGCTCGGTCCTCAAGACAGTGCCGCCGCCACGTCTTGGGCCCACAAACTGGCACCGGTCCTCCTCGCGGACTTCGCGGGGCTGACCGTCAACATGGCGCAGCGCAAACTCGGCCTGGAGGGTGAGCTGACGCTGACGCCCGGAGAGCTCCCGGTCCGCGGCGTCTGCTTCGACGTCGCGTTCGAATCTGGCGCGGGTGTCCTCGTCATCGACGCGGCCTAGCAGCGCTCGGCAACACCGATTTCAGGTGTCCACGGCCGGGTTGTGGGGCTCGCCGGAGAGCGGTGTGGCTGGTAGGGTCATCGCCGATGCGGTGCCTCTGTCTGCTCCCGTTTGCGCTCGTTTTGTCCGCTTGCGGTGACGCCGACGCTCCGGGAGGAGACGGTGCACCGGAAGGCACGAGCAGCACCACCGCCAGCGAAGACAGCTCGAGCGGAACGCCGGCCAGCACGACGGCGATCAGCGCCTCGGATTCGGCCACGACCGCAGTCACCGCCGGCGCCTCATCCTCCTCGAGCAGTGGCTCGACCAGCACGACCGACGCACAGAGCTCGGGCGAGAGTTCCGGTTGCCCGATCGCGACGCTCGGCTGCAGCTGCGACGGCGAGACGTGCAGCGACGGCCTCGTCTGCGTGGATGGTCTTTGCGAGCCGCCGTCGGCTTGCGATGTCGACCTGCTCGAGCCGAACGACGAGGAGGCGATGCCGACCCTGCTCGGAGAGATCAGCGACGACGACGACGACGGTGGGTCGATCTTCGGCACGCTCGACGGCCCCGACGACGTCGACTGGTACCGGTACACCGGAGATGACGACATCCTGTCCAACGTCGACCCGGCTCGCTTCGTGAAGGCCACCGGCGGCCTGCGGCTGTGCAAGTTCGCCGAATGCGAGGGCGGTATTGCGGACACAGACTTCGAGTGCCCCGCGGAAACCGAGGCCGCCACATCTCCGCTGGGCCGCCCCGGATGCTGCGCGCCCGCCGGCATCGTCCTGGGCGACGCCAACTGCACCGGCGTGCTCGAAGACAACATGCAGGTCTTCATGCGGGTGGACCAAGCCGAAGATGCCTGCACCGCGTACGAGCTCATCTACCACTTCTAGAGCGCACTTCTGTAGACCAGGCCGCCGTGCGCGCCTTGGCCCGCGTGCCCGCACCCTTGCGAGTCGCCTCAAACCGATCGACGCTGTCGCCCATGGACTACGTCGGTCGCATGTTCCGTCCGCCCAGCGAGGCCCACAGTTTTCTGCTGCAGGTCACGATCGGCTGCAGTCACAATCGCTGTGTCTACTGCGACATGTATCGGGACAAGCAGTTCCGGCCCAAGCCGATGGACACGATCCTCGCCGACATCGACGAGGCCGCCGAGCTCTGCAAGAAGACCGGACCGCAGTTCCGCCGGGTGTTCCTGTGTGACGGAGATGCGCTGATCTTGCCGTCCAAGAAGCTGCTCCCGATCCTCGAGGCCATCCGCACCAAGCTTCCGTGGGTGGAGCGGGTCGGGACCTACGGGGACACCCGCAGCATCGGACGCAAGTCGGTCGCCGAGCTCACGACCTTGCGCGAAGCCGGACTGGGCATCGTCTATCACGGCATGGAGAGTGGAGATGAGGCGGTGCTGGAGCGCATCGACAAAGGCGGGACCCGCGAGGAGTCCATCGCGTCGGCGGCCAAACTCCGTGAAGCCGGCATCGCACACTCCGTGATGGTGCTGCTCGGCGTGGGCGGCGAGGACCTGAGCAAGCAACACGCGGCCAACACAGCTGCGACCCTCTCCCAGATGGACCCGACCTACGTCGGCGCGCTCACCACGACCGTGGTCCCCGGCACCCCCCTGGCGCAGATGGAATCCTCGGGCTCGTTCCGCCTTCCCAGCAAGTTTCGGATGCTCGAAGAGCTTCGCGAGATCGTCGCCGGGGTGGAGCTGAGCGACTGCCGGTTCTCCGCCAACCACGCCTCGAACTACCTCCCGGTTCGATGCACCCTCCCCCGGGACAAGGCCGCGGTGCTGGAGGCGCTCGACAAGGTCATCACCGACCGTGACGAGCGACGCCTCAAGCCCGAGTCGTTGCGCGCGCTGTAGCGGCCAACGGAGGGACCCCGGAGGCGTCTGCGCGAGGGGCTCCGGCGCGATCGTCGTTTTCTTGGACCCAGGCGAGCCCCGTGGTGCGATCGACGCCGCGCACCGATGAATGTTCGTGGGTGCGCACCCGTCCTCACCTCGCCCCAACCACCGCGCTGCTGACCGCCATGAAGACCTCCAACCTGCTCCGCTCCGCCCGCCTGCCTCTCGCCGCTGCCGTCGTCCTGGGCGGCATGACGCTGGCGCAAAGTGCGGAAGCCAAGCCGCGGATCACCCGCAAGGGCGGCCAGTGGGGTGTGACTGTCTCTTATACACATCTGA
>CAJXVA010000276.1 GCA_913061055.1 uncultured Pseudomonadota bacterium | reverse complement strand
CTAGATCGCTCGTCGGCAGCGTCAGATGTGTATAAGAGACAGCCCTGCGTGTTGGTCGCGAAGGGATCGGAGCCTTCAGGTCGGACCTCGGTGCAGCCACTCACCAGTAGCGCCGCGATGAGGAGGGGGAGGGAGTCTGTGCTGTTCATGGGAGGATTCCTTGTCGGTGACGGCTACGGGACGCGGGTGAGCGTGACTTCGGGCAGGTACTCGAGTTCGCCGGTCGCCGCGATGAGGACCTCGCGGGCAAAGATGACGGTGTCTCCGTCGTCCTGAAGGAAGAAATCGTGGTTGTAGCGGTCGGTATCCGGCGCCTCGATGTACGAGTACGCCAGGGTTGGCGACCCTCCGTGGATCTCGAAGTAGTTCAGAGCTTTCGCCTCGAGAGCGTCGCCGAGCGAGAAGCTCGACACTTCGGCGCCCGCTTCGTAGTCCGCGAGAATGATGTCGTCCGCAGCGAAGGTGACGGCGATCCCGTCGGTTGGACTCTCGCGCCACTGCCCCACGAGTTCCGCGGGGACCACGATGCTGTCGTTGCCACCGTCGTCGGGGTCGAAGATCGAGGTGTCCAGCCGTGGCGCGGCCGGGACGTTCACCTCCACGTGGTCCGCCTCCGTGATGCGGATGGCCTCCCGCAGCTCGCGGAGGTCCGGTTGGTCGTCCATCCAGTGCACCTTCTGCAGGGCAAGTGGGTCGTCTCCGGTGAGCGCGGGAATGTCGGAGGCGGGCAGCATCACGTAGGTCGTCCACGACTCGGCGTAGTCCTCGTCTCCGTCGTCCCGCTCGGCGTAGCTGGTCACGAAGTCGCCGGTGAGGATCGGCGAGCCGTCCTCGGGGTACCCGTCACCGGGGCCCTGCACGTCGGGGAACGTGTCCAGGAACAGGAACCATGATCCATCGACGAGCCCTCGCAGGTGCCCGAACTCGTGGACCAAGCTCCAGTCGAAGGTGCCGCGCCGAGGCTCCAGCGGCGCGCACGGGTCGTCCTGGTTGAGCTCGAAGTTCTCAACGCTGAACCCGATCTTGAGACCCAAGCGAGTGGTGGTCACGTTGCCGTTGCGGTTGAAGTACGCGACCGGGTCGGTGTCCAAGGAGATGTCGAGCTGCACGAGGTCGAGGAGCTGGTTCTCCGGAATACGAAGCATGACCTCTTGCCACAGCCGGAGTCCGCCTTCGGCCGCCGCGACGTCGGTGACGTGCTTGCCGATGAGGTCGTGCCCGTCCACTTCGAAGGTCGCGACGATGTCCGGGTCGTCCGCGTAGGCGAGGGAGGGATTGTCGGGGATGTCGCTCAGCAGCAGCAGGGGTGGGGGGACGCAGCCGGCTGGGGTGTCTGTGTCCCCTCCGGACTCGGACCCGCTGCTCTCGTCGTCTCCTCCGGTGGGCTCGATCGGGTCGGCGGGGTCGCCATGGTCTGGGTTGAATGTGCCCTCGTCATTCGCGCTATCTGTCCCTGTGGTGGTGCCTGTGGCGGCGGCGGAGTCGACATCGGGCGCCTCCGAATCGCCGCACGCGACGAGCAGACCAAACAAGGGAAGCAGGAGACGGGCTGGCTTGGAAGCGTTCATCGTGACTTGTCGGGGCGAAAACCCTCGTTGCACCTACACATCGCCGGCCGGAGCACGCTGCGTCAGTCTTTTTCTGCTGAATCCAAAGCGGGTCACGCTGGGTCTCAGGGGCCGGTGTTTCGGCTCTCTGCACTCGTTTGGCGCGACGCTGCATCGCGCTACTGGGCTGGGCTGATCCTCGTGTGCGTGCCTGGTGTGTACTTGTGGCGCGAATGGCCTCCGTGGCTCGTGCGGGATGCACTGTGGTCACTGGAGCCCGCGGGGCTTCTGTGGACGAGCATCGCCGTCATTGCTGGCTACGGGGGGTTGAGCGTCGGCCCCACCCGGCAGCTGGTCGCTTCCAAGCGCTTGGACTACTGGCGCCAGCAGCCGATCGGTGCAGGCTACTGGCGGGTCTTCCATGGGGCGCACCTGCTGCTGATGCACGCGCCCGCACTGGGTGTGCTTTCTTATCTCTTTGTGCCCGCCGGTGCGGCCGTGTCGGTTGGAGTTCCCGGCCTTGTCGCTACCGCAACTCTTGGACCATTGGCGTGGCGTTTGGGACATCCGCTCTCGGAACCGCGGACGTGGTCGATGCGGCTTCCGAACGTCGCGTCCCCCTCGACCGCGCTCGCGCGAATCCTTGGCCTCGCGCTGGTTCGGCGCCGCCCGGCCGCGCTTGCGGGGATCGTCGGCTGCAGCACGATGCTCGCAATCCTTGGTTGGGTCGCCACTTCGCATGTTGTAGCCGCCGGAGAAACCACCTCGGCGGCGGGCAGAGGATTCTGTGCCGCAGCCGTTTGTCTCGGCGCGGTTGCGGTGTGGACCGCCTGGCCCTTGGTTCGGCGCGAGCAATGGTGGCTCGACAGCATGGGGGCGGGCGCAGCGGCCCAGCGAGACGCGTCGGTGTTCCTCGCCGGTGCCGTCGTGGTGCCCGCAGTACTCGCTCTGCTCCCGACCGCGTTGTTGCTCGGGGCCGTCCAGGGGATGGGTCTCGTCTGCGTTACGGCGAGTACGGTCGTCTGGGCAGGGGCGGTCTCCCTACAGCTCGACGCGGACGCGGTTCGACGACGGGAGCCTATGACACGGCGGGCCGGCCGTTTCGTACTCCTCCTCGTGCTCCCGATCCCACTTTGTGTGTGGCACCCGCTGGCGATGGTGGTGCCGTGCGCCCTTGTGTGGTGGCGAGCGGCCCGAACCGCCGAGCAGGCGATCGCCGTCCGGCGCCGGTTCGAGCTCGACGACCTCGAGGATGACCATGGTTGAGAACACGATCGACGTCGCCGATCTGGAGGTCCGTCGCGGCGGACACACCATCTTGCGGGAGGTGAACTTCGTCTTGCCGCCGGGACTGTGGGCGCTGCGCGGTGCCAATGGCTCAGGCAAATCTTCCCTGCTGCGGGCGCTGGCGGGCGTGCTCCCAATCCACGGCGGGTCGGCGAAAGTGTCTGGGCATGATCTTCGTACGGACGGGCGGCGTGCTCGCGCGAACCTTTGCTACGTCCCGGAGAGCGCGGAACTCTTCGGGTATCTGACGGCCCGTGAGTTCCTTCAGACCGTCGCAGCGTTTCGTCGTAGCTCGGTCGACGCCGCAGTTGAGCTTTTTACGGAGCTTGCCTCGGGCGATGCGGCCGACCAACGCATCGCGTCGCTCTCTGCCGGGCAACGCCGGAAGCTCTTACTCTCCACTGTCTGTTGTGGCGCACCGAGGGTGTTGTTGCTTGACGAACCCACCAACGCGCTCGACCAAGCCTCGCTGACGTGGCTCGCCGAGGCGCTCGCGCGCTGGAGGGCGGAGGACCGCGTGGTGTTGGTGGCGATGCATGCGGAGCCGATCGCGGTGCCGTGGGCTGGGCGAGTCGAGGTCGCACGCGGGACGGCTCGACGAGTACTCGCCTGAGACTCCTGCCGCTTCCGGCGCAGAGCGGTGATTCACACCGCGCGCACTCGGTTACCTCGCGCCTTGTGCTCGAGCTCCGCGAGCCCCAGCAGCTCCAGGACGGGCGTCACGTAGTTCGCGAACCTGCCCCGGTAGCCCTTGCGCAGCCCGTAGTATCCACCGACCGGGTTGTCTTCGCTGCGGGCCCACGCTTCCACGCTGCCTTCCTTGACCGGCTTGCCTTCGTCCGCGTTGCCGAGGAGAACCCAGTCTCCGTTCTCCTCGAGCATCGCGTGCAGGTCCTCGATACCGCGCAGCTGGTACGAGAGCTTGGTCTTCCCGACCCGCACGACCAACGCCTGCGCGTCCTGGTCTCGCCACGCATGGAACTCGGAGCTTCCCGGCGGCGTCTTGAGGATCCAGGGGTCGTCCGAGGTGCCGGTTCCGTAGGTGATCATCGGTTTGTCCGTGCTCATGCGCTTGCCTCCGCTGCCTGCTTGGCCGCCTCGACGAAGCGTTCGAACAACGGGGTGAGGTCCGGCATTGACTTCGTAATCGGACCTACGAGTAGCCCCGTGAACACTTCGTCCATGTCGAAACTACAGCCCTCATCTACGGGGTCGATCGCGAACGTTCGGGTCCCCCGAAACAAACCCAGCGGCATGCCCGAGCTCCACACCATGCGGTGGGGCGAGTCGAAGGCCGTGACCTTGATCGAGAACGCTCGATCTCCGGTGGCTTCGCTCCACAGCTTGAAGGAGCCTCCATCGGCGATGTCCCCCTCGATGCGAGTGATGCCGGTGTCGGCAGCGACGAGTGCCTTGGCATCGGTGAGGAACGCCCACACGGCGTCCGCTGGGGCCTGAATCTGCCGTCCCGCGGCGTACTGCTTGCTCGACATAGCCTCTCCGTCTTACGCCCCTAAACCTGACATCTTCTGTCATGTTTAGAGCCCGTGCGGGCGGCTCGACTCCTCCAGATGCTGTTGCTCCTCCAGAACCGTGGGCGGCAGACGAGCGTCCAGTTGGCTGAAACGCTGGAGGTCTCCACCCGAACGATTCTGCGGGACGTGGATGCACTGACCGAGGCAGGCCTGCCCGTCGTGGTTGTGCAAGGCGTTCGTGGGGGCATCGAGCTGGGCTTCAACTATCGGACGCGGCTGACGGGGTTGGCGGCGGACGAAGCGGAGGCGTTGGGCGTCATCTTGGGCGCGGGCGCGACGGCGCTCGAGAACCTGGGCATGGGTGCGGCCGGTGGGCGGGCGGCGGCCAAGTTGCAGGAGAGTCTTCCCGACGTGACTCGCAGGCGAGTCGATGCTTCGCGTCGCCAGTTCGGGTCTGTGCCAGATGGTGAGGCCGTCGATCCAAGGGTCCCTGCGCTGGCCGCTGCGGTGCGCCGACGCAACATCGTCCGGGTGCATGCGCGCTCGCCCCAGCCCCGCGTGATTCACCCCGTCGGCCTGCGGATGCGTGGTCGAAGTTGGTCGGTGGATGACGGACGGACCGGGGAGGCGCTCCAGGTCGAAACGCTGGGAGACCTCAACATCTCGAGCAAGACCTTTGCGGTGTCCAGCACCTGACCACCCGGGGCGCCGGAAAGCCGTGCGGATCCTGCTCCAGTGACTTAGAAAGGGCGACGCGCCCGATGTCTGATCCGTGCATGAAACTCGTTTTGGTGACGCCTGAGATCCCGTACAACACCGGTGCGATCGGGCGAACCTGCGTGGCGCTGGATTTGGAGCTGATCCTCATCAGGCCGTACGGGTTTTCACTCGACGAGAAGGCCGTGCGTCGGTCCGGACAGGACTACTGGAAGCACGTCCGGCTCTGCGAATATGACAACTGGGAGGCCTTCTTGAGCGACCGCAGGCCGCCGCGCGAGCGCCTCTACTTCTTTGAGGAACATGGCGCTCAGAGCGTCTACACGCCCGACTATCAGCAGGACGCCTACTTGGTGTTTGGGTGCGAATCCAAAGGCCTGCCCGCGACGATCCTCGGCGGCATGGACGACCGCGTGTTCCATCTGCCGATGCGCAACCCCCAGGTCCGCTCGCTGAACTTGGCGAACGTCGCGACCGCGGTGATCTATCAAGCGATGCGCACCCAGCTCGGCGGCTGAACCCTACTCACCGCGGCCGCCGGACGGATCAAGCCCGGCGGAGAATGACGCTGCCGACCGAGTAGCCCGCGCCAAACGAGCACAGCACGCCGATGGCGCCTTCCTGCAGATCTTTTTGGTGCAGGTGGAACGCGATGATCGACCCCGCGCTGCTGGTGTTGGCGTACTCGTCGAGGACGACGGGGACTTCGTCGGCGTTCGGTTCCCGGCCCAGGACGCGCTTGGAGATGAACACGTTCATGGTCAGGTTGGCCTGGTGAAGCCAGAGTCTGTCCACGTTCTCGACCGGGATGTCGGCCGCGCCAAGGTGCTCGGTGATCTGCGTGGCCACCATCGGGCACACCTCTTTGAAGACCTTGCGCCCCTGCTGATGGAACAGCTTGTTGGGGTCGCTGGGCGAGGAGCCATCGTGTCGGTCCAGGAACCCGGCATCGTTGCGAACGTTGCTGGAGAAGGACGTCTGCATGCGCGAGTCCAGGATCTGCCACGCCGGCTTGCCGCGCGCGTCGTCCTCGGACTCGAGAATGACGGCCGTACAGACGTCGCCAAAGATGAAGTGGCAGTCACGGTCGCGGAAGTTGAGGTGCCCGCTGCAGATCTCGGGGTTCACCATCAGGACGCGGCGCGCGTTGCCTGCGGTGATCGCCGCGGTCGCATTTTGGATACCGAACGTAGCCGAGGAGCACGCGACGTTCATGTCGTACGCGAACCCGTTGATGCCGAGCGCCTGCTGCACCTCGATGGCGATCGCCGGGTAGGCGCGCTGGTAGTTCGAGCAGGCAACGATCACGCAGTCGATGTCGGAGGGCTCGAGGCCCGCGGCGGTCAGGGCTTCGCGGGCTGCGGCGACGGCCATCTCGCATTGCACCGACTGCTCGTCCTGGCTTCGCTGTGGCAGGTCTGGTGCGAGTCGCTCGGGATCCAGGATCCCGGTCTTGTTCATGACGTAGCGGCTGCGGATCCCAGACGCCTTGACGATGAACTCGGGGCTGGACTCCGCCAGCGGCTCCTCTCCCGTACCTTCGCGTCGCTCGTTTTCCGTCGCGACGTAAGCGTTGAACGCGGTGACCAACTCCTCGTTGGAGATCGAGTGCGGAGGAGTAAACAGTCCGGTCCCGGTGATGAACACGTTGCCCATAGATCCGGCACGCTAACAGGCTGTGCGGCGCGTTGTGCATCGGCGTAGCGCGCAACGTGTTGCACGGTTGTCAGGCGTTTTGGGAGGCCCGAGCTTTCTCACTATCGCGAGTTAGGCGCTCGATCGAGCGCCGCGAAAGAGGCCGTTTGGGACCGCTCGAACTACCGGCGTGACGGTTCGTGGCGACTGGCGTCTGTGAGGAGCGGGACAAAAACCGCAAGCGTAGTTGAGGACCCGGTGCGGTGAGAGCGGGACGGGCATTCGGTGGGCGCCAAAATGCGCACCACCCGGCGATAGGAAGAGGGCGCGGTGTCGCACAAATCCTCGGGGGCCGTCCTAGGCCGGCCCGACGCCAGCGCCGAGTTGCGCGGATTCACCTCCGCGTGAACTCGAACTCGAACTCGGCGCGTCTCGCCGACGCCGGAGTTACGGGGTCTGAGGTTCGGCGGCGCTGACCGGTCCGGTCGACTCTTCGTCGTAGACGATCGCCCAGCCGAACACCGGGGAGAGGGCGAGCGTCTCTTCGTCTTGTTCGACGCCAAACATGCCGGCCACGAATCGAAGCGCATGCTCAGCGCCGGTCGCGATGTCCACAAGCTGGACCGGGGCGCTCGCCAGGCTTTGCGGGATCGCAGAGATGCTCGGTCCTTCGGTCTGGCCGAATCGCAACCAACCCTCCCGGGTTTCGGCGTTGTGCCAACGCTCGGCCCACGACGAAAGGTACGGGTTGGGGCCCAGAGCATCGGTGGCGTAGTCCACGGCGATGTACGGGAAGAGCGTCAGAATCCATCCGGTGAGCTCGGCCGGTCCCGACCCGCTCTCGTAGCGGAAGAATGATCTCCAGAAGTCTTTGTCGACCTCGCCCGCGGCCGTCCTTTGAATCGCCTCGAGCACGGGAATGAGCGCGGTCGTCCACGCTTCGAGTCCGTACTCCGACAGGTGCCGCACACGAGGGATCATCGACGCCCAGTCCTGCGCCGACCCGTGCACGGTGATCTCGGGGATGCCACATCCGACGCGCATTTCGTAGTCGAAGTAGCCCTGGAAGCCGTCCATCACGCACACGTCGAAGGCCGCTGCTTCGGTCGGCGTCGTGGTCGAGAAGCGTGCACTCACCAAGTCCTTCAGCTCGCCGACATGCTCCCCAACCTGGTTCGCAAATCCCTCGAACGCTTCTGGCCAGGGGTTGGCTTGGCCGAGGACGAAGTCGGGCCGGTCGACGATAAGTTTCTTCTTTCCTTCGTGGGTGACGAATCGCTCCCGCAACAACTCGACGTGTTCGTTGACGTGCGTGGCGAAGCCCTGCGCGATGCAGAACCAAACATCGTCGGGGCGCAGAACGAGCGGGTGGTGGTCGTAGAACGCATCGTGTGCCGCCTTGACGAGGGCGTGCTGTGTGTCGCACGAGACCAAACGCTTCGTAGGACAGGCAGAGGCTTCGACCCTCTTGGCGAGCAGGCTTGCGACGCTCGCATCGACCTCGAGTGTTTCGTAGGCGTGGCCGCGGGGGACGTCGGACACGGGGACGGTGGTCATGGTGCGAGTATCGGATCCGAGTCGAGAGTCGGCAATGGGCCGCAGAGCCGCTGTCTTCACCGCCATCCTCGCGGCAAAACCGTGTCTTGCTGGGGACCCTGACGACTGGGCGCGAGCGAGTGCAAAACGCATGCACTCGCGGTCGAGCGTGATCGTTGCCGGTCCGCTCGGCACTTCCTGAGCATGCTTCGCCCCTGCACGGACTGCGCTCGGTTGATCCTTCTTCGTGGTGTCTGCCCGCATTGCGGTGGGGCGACCCGCAGGTCCTCGGCGGAGGCGGTCGTTGCTTCGGTCGCGATGACCATCATGGTTTCGGGCTGCTACGGCGTGATGGAGACCGACTACGACAGCGAAGGGCCGCCGCCCCCGACCTGGACGGACTCGACGAGCGACGAGGACCCTTCCACGGAGAGTTCGAGCGGCGAGCCGGGGGATTCGACCTCCTGCGGAACAACCGGGCATGGGCCGAGCTCCGACACAGAGGGTACGTCCGGCGGCCCGAGCTCATCCACGGGTGCGCTGTCCGACACGGACACGGACACGGACACGGACACGGACACGGACACGACAACAGGGGCGGCGGAGACTGATGGAACGACGGGAGACCTCCCGGACACCACGAGCGGTGGCGACACGGACACGACGACCGGGGGTTCGGACACGACGACCACCACGACCGGCGCCGATGTAACGACGACCGGTGGTGGCGATACGGATACGACGACGGGTGGAGACACCACGTCGACGAGCAGCAGTAGCAGTACCGGAGGCGCCCCGGCTCCGGACGCCCCCTAGCGACCAACGTCAGCGTTTTCGGCCGCGCTTGGCTTGCATGGTGGTGCGGATCAGCTTGCTGAACTTGCGCTCGTGCGCGCGACGTTCGTGCTCGGCCAGCTGGTGCGCAGTGCCGCGTTGCTCGTCCCGAAGTCCGAGCCATGAGTCCACCCTGCGGGGATCGATCTCCCCACGTTCAATACCCAAAGCGATCGCACAGTCGGGCTCCCCATCGTGGTGGCAATCCCCGAATCTGCAGTCGCGGGCGCGCTCGACGAGGTCGGCGAACGTTCGCTCGACGCCCTCTGCATCTCCCCACAACCCGACCTCGCGAAGGCCGGGCGTATCGATGATGAGCAGCCTTCGACCCGGGACCTCGAAGAGCTCGCGGTGGCTGGTCGTGTGGCGACCCTTGCCATGCGATTCACTGGTCGCTTTGGTCCGCATGGTCTCGCTCCCACTGAGGTGATTGAGCAACGTGGACTTGCCAACGCCCGAAGAGCCCACCAAGGCGAGCGTCAGCGACCAGCCTTGGGCTTGGTTCAAGACTTCGTCGAGCTCGTCGCACCCGATCCCATCGAGAACGTCCAGCACGATGACCGAGACGCCCAGTGCGACCTCGCGGGCGGCGGCAAGCCGAGCTTCGCGTTCGTCTTCGTCGACGAGACCGGCTTTGGTCAAGACGACGACCGGCCGCGCCCCGCCGGCATGGACCAAGCTGAGCCATCGCTCGAGTCTGGGCAGGCGAAAGTCGCGGTCGAGGCCCATGCACACGAGCACGACGTCGACGTTGGCAGCGAGGACTTGCGCGCGGTGAGTGGTGTCCGCGGCCCGCCGAGTGAGGGCGGTGAAGCGAGGCAGGAACGAGCGCACACTGAGTTCGCCGCGCTGCACTTGTGTGAGGACCCAGTCACCGACCACCGGTGGGACCTTGCGTCTGACGCGCTTGGGAGTGCGGGCGTGCACTTCCCCGTCTGCGCCCCAAAGCGTGCAGCCGTCGGCGTCGACACGGACCACGCGAAGCAGAGCGGCGTCGTCTTCGATGCCGGCTTGAAGTCTCGCGTCTTCGATGTGAGGGCCGAAGCCCAGGCATGCGAGAGGGTGGGAGAGAGGAGGGGTGTTGTTCTTGGAAGTGTTCATGAGCGTCACCAAGCCCGAGCGCATGCGGGGGGTGGCGAGGACGACACACGGTCGCGCTCGGGCAGGGCCACCTCCCAGGCTCGCGGGTCACACGGCGATGGCCATGTGACGGCTGCGTCGGCGCACTCGGGCGAGGCGGAACCAAAGCCATCCACACGCACCCCCGGAGATCGGGAGGCATGGTTCAACTCGGCACCGCGCGCACGAGCGCGCTGGGTCAGGCGACGACGGTCATGAGCGATGAGGATGACGCGAGCAGGGCGGGGTCGCAAGGAACGGGGACCGCGAGGCCGCGTCCTGCGTGATCGTCGCTGCGCCCGCTTCAGAGGGTGTCGCCTGGTCCTGCCGAGCCCCGCGAGACGGCCGAGACCCCCTGAGGTACGGTCGCCGCCCGATGTCGGACGCGCCGCGCACCCGGATCAACAAGTACCTCAGCGAGGTGGGCTACTGCTCGCGCCGTGCGGCGGACAAGCTGATCGAGCAAGGGCGCGTCACCATCAACGGCAAGGTGCCCGAGATGGGCACGAAGATCGGCCCCGAGGATGCGGTCGCCGTCGACGGCATCGCGGTGTCGGGCGAAGCGAAGGCGCACCAGCGGGTCTACTTGGCGTTCAACAAGCCCGTCGGAATCGTCTGTACGACGGACACTCGGGTCGAGCCGGACAACATCATCGACTACATCAACTACCCCTCCCGAATCTTCCCGGTCGGGCGGCTCGACAAGATGAGCCAGGGGCTGATCTTCCTCACCGATGACGGTGACATCGTCAACAAGATCCTCCGCGCCCGGAACAATCACGAGAAGGAGTACATCGTGACGGTCAACAGGCCGGTGACCTCCGAGTTCGTGAAGCGCATGGGTGCGGGCGTTCCCATTCTCGACACGGTGACCCGGCCCTGCAAGGTCGAGAAGCTGAGCAAGAACGTGTTTCGCATCGTCTTGCAGCAGGGACTCAACCGGCAGATTCGGCGGATGTGCGAGCACCTCGACTACCGAGTCGCCAAGCTCGAGCGGGTTCGGATCATGAACATCAAGCTGGATGTTCCGGTTGGGCAGTGGCGCGACTTCACCGACAAAGAACTCGCGGAGCTGTTTCGGCTCTGCGACGCGTCGGTCAAGACCGCAGGCGGACCCGCCTGAAGCGCATCATTTGCCGGGAGCCGGCAACATGAAGGTGTCACATCTTGGGGGCAGACCCATGGATGTCAAAGAGATCATGACCAAGACCTTGGTGACCGCCTCGGTGAACGACACCGTGGGGCACGCCTTGCGTCTGCTCGAGGACCAGGAGATCCGACACCTGCCGATCGTCAACGGGACGAAGCTTGTCGGAATGGTGAGCGACCGTGACCTTCGCGAATACCGTTTGCCGCTACTGGTCGAGCTGAACGAGCCCAAGCGTGCGGACGCGATGCTCCAAACCCCGCTCTTCGAGTTGATGAAGGAAGCGGTGTTGGCCTTGGAGACGCACGAGACGCTGGTCCAGGCGATCGACCTGCTGCTTCAATATGGCGTCGGAGCGGCGCCGGTGGTAGAGCGCGACAGTGACGACCTCGTCGGCATTGTCAGCTACGTGGACGTGCTGCGGGCGCTGCGACCGATCGCCGCTGCCGACGAGTAGGCCTCCCCGCGGGGGTCCGCGGTGATCGTCTTGCTGAACAAGCCCTTCGGGGTACTGAGCCAATTCACAACGCAGGAGGGGCACCGCACTCTCGCTGATCTTGTTGACGTCCCCAACGTCTACGCGGCCGGACGCCTCGACAAGGACTCCGAGGGCCTGTTGGTGCTGACGGACGATGGCAAGCTTCAACACGCGATCGCCTCTCCCAAGGCACGCGGCAAGATGCCGAAGACCTACTGGGTGCAAGTGGAGCGGGTTCCGGACGATGCGGCACTCGAAGCCCTGCGCCGCGGGGTGAACCTCAAAGATGGCCGGACCCGACCCGCCAAGGTCCGGAGGCTGGACTCGCCATCGCTGTGGCCGCGTGACCCCCCCATTCGAGAGCGGAAGGCGATTCCGACCGCCTGGATCGAGATCGTGCTGACCGAGGGTCGCAACCGTCAGGTGCGGCGCATGACAGCACACGTCGGGTTTCCGACCCTTCGACTGGTTCGGCACGCGATCGGTCCATGGTCGGTCGACGGGCTTGCCCCCGGAACTTGGCGTGAAGCGGACGCCCCCTAGTCCCGAAGCGGCCCCGCGCCCGGGAACGACAGAAATCGCCGAGAATTTCGGCAAGCAGCTCCGGGTCGCTACCGTCCCCGCCTATGGCATGGATGCTAGGTGTTCCGTTTGTGATGGCTCTGGGTTCGGTTGCGACTCAGCCAGCGCTGGATGAAGACGTCTCCGCTGATGCAGACGCGACGGCAGACGTTGGGGCGAGCGCCGACGCGGACGCCGGAACTGACGCGTCCGCCGACGCCGATGCGGACGCCGATGCGGCCGCAGACTGGGAGGCCGCAAGCCTTGATACCGACTCGGACTCGGACCTCTCGGCGGACACCTCCGCCGACTCGGACTCCGGAAGCGTGACCGGTTCGCTGAGCACATCGACCGCGTCCGATGACGAGCTCTCCCCCATCTGTCTCTTATACACATCTGACGCTGCCGACGAGCGATCTAG
>CAJXVA010000275.1 GCA_913061055.1 uncultured Pseudomonadota bacterium | reverse complement strand
CGTGTTGACCCCCAGTCCGAACGAGAACCCGACCGTGGCGCCCACGCGGAACGCACCGCGTCGCCAGACTTCCTGTCCCTGTACCCGATGGATGCGTTGCATGCCGCCGCCGAGCCGAAACGCAAGGTGGACCTCGTGCTGTTTCCACACCCGAACGGCGACCCCCAACTCCGAATCCAGGGAGGCTGCGGTGTGGGAGCCCCGCTCCGTCGCCTGCTCCGCTTGAAGCTGGTAGCGGTGAACCTCGGCACCCAGCAAGAGCCCAGTCTCGAGGGAAACGCGACGCACCGTCAGGGGACGAAGCTTGAACCCGATCCCCGGGGCAACTTCGACGACCCGAAGCGGCCCTACGACGGTCACAGGCCTGGCCTGCAACTCCAGCCATCCCCGCATTCCGGGCTCTTTGCCAAACGTCATCGACGCCGCGACCAATGCATCCGCGACCGGGCCTCGGCTGATGAAGCCGGTCGCGACGCCAAACCTCATCATGAACGGAGCACCGGCAAGCGGCGTTCGAGTCGGGCTGGGGGGCGGGCTGGCCTCCAATCCTGGCGCCCGCTCGGGGTCGTGCTGCTTCTCCTTGGGGGCCGCCGGCACCGCGGGCTCCGGCTGCTCTTCCGCCGCGTCGACCGCTTCGTCTGCGCCGGAGCGGGTCTGTTCTGGAAGGGCCGCAATGGCAGTGGCAACCAGAAACGTTGTTGAAGGAAGGACAGCACTCCCAGGCTCGACCGACCCTCCGCGGGGCTCGCACTCGCTCTCCCCATCGATGACCGAGATGCGCGGCGCCGCTTCCCCTTCGGCTTGACCTGCACACACCCGCAACACCGCGGGGACTCCCGTGGGCACCAGCGTCGCGCCAGCCGCCAACACGCCGGCTGCGATCTGTGGGGCGAGCGAGGCCGGCGAAAGATCGGAGACCCCGAGACTGACCGTGGCGGTCTGTGGCTGCGCGGGAACCGCGGGGGCCACGTCCTCCAGCGCATCGATCGACCGATGCAACAGCTCGAGCCGCAGAACCGCTGCGTCTTTCGCGGGCTCCACGTCGTACACGACACTGGACTCCCCGGTTGCGGTCACGGTCCAGCCGCCTTCCCCACTCTGAACCACCGCAAGCTGCGCATGTGCGGCCGCGGGCGATGTCGTCAGCGCGTACCCATCCTCGAGCAGGCGCACCACAAGCCATTGGGACAGCGGCTCCTCGACGACCAGGTGAACCGTCCGCGGTTGCTCCACAGAAGCCTCGGGCGCGGGGTCCTGCGCGATCGCTTCATTCGCGTCGGCGGGAGCGGAGACTCCGGTGAGCGCAAAGATGAGGGACAGCAACAGCATGCCGGTCAGGGACCTGTCGACAACCACGCGCGGGGTGGCGCTCAGTTGCACCCTACCCTCGTTTTTTTCGTCAGACCGGTTCGGAAGCCGCTTTGCCGGGCCCGATGAGATGGAGGGTGGTCTCAATGCGTGTCAAATCCTCCCGGAGGGGGGAAACTCGATGCCCCCCTGCGCGTGGATTGGACAACGGAGAAGCCGGCGAGATGAAGTCAAGACCCACCGCGTACTCGATGTCCGTCCTCTTGCTCCTCGGCGCAGCCTGCGAAGAGGTCCGTCTGCCGGAGCACATCGCAGACCCAGGCACCGGAGCCGTCGAGCGGGCCGCGAAGGCGCCACCGATCATGGGAGGCACACTCCTGGTCACCCGCGACGGGGCGTACGCGGTGGTCTCGGATCCTCCCCGCGACTTGATCCACGTCGTCGATCTCGAAAGCTGGCGAGAGACCGGCACGATCGAACTCGAAGACGGCGCGTTGCCCTTCCGCGCCGCCGAGGACACCGATGGCCGGGTTCACGTCACCCTGCGCGGAACCGGTGCCCTGGTCACGATCGACCCCGAGTCGGCAAGCATCACCAAGACGACCAGTGTCTGCCCGAACCCTCGCGGGATTGCGTTCGACGACACGGCCGGAGCCCTTCACGTCGCATGCGCCGGAGGGATGCTCGTCACGCTCCCTGAGTCAGGCGAGGAGCCGATCCGCCGCTTTCTCGCATCGGACTTGCGAGACGTGCTCGTGTCCGAGGGCCGCGTGTTCGTCACCCGATTCCGCGCCGCCGAGATCCTCGAGGTCGAGGAGGATGGAGACTGGAGTCTCGCAGGTGCTCCGGTGTCCCTCTTCAGCCATGGCACGACCCGCGAGCCAACCACCGCATGGCGAACCCTTCTTCAGCCGGACGGCGGGTGGGTGATGCTGCACCAAACGGCTTCGACCGAAGTCGTCCCCGGGTTCGAAGAGCCGAACAGCTTCGAACAGCAGGACCAGACCGGGTACGGTGGCGGCGGTCTCGACCCCTGCTCGGCCGTCGTGAGCGTGACGCTCAGCGCAGCGTATGGGGACGGGGTCGTCCACAACGCGGGACTGTTCTCAGGACTCGCGCTCGCGGTCGACGCAGCGATCTCGCCGGACGGCCAGCAGGTGGTCGTCGCGAGTCCAACCCAACAGGACCTGTCCGGGGAACGCGTCTCCCTCTTCCAGGTCCGAATGAACACCATGTCGACGCGGACCCCCCCGCGCTGCGAAATCCCGACCCCCCTCGACGTCGACGACGACGTGGTCGCGGTGGCGTTTCAGCCTGACGGTGTAATCTTGGCCCAGGCTCGCGACAAGCCCATCCTGTACCGCCTCCGCGGCGCCTCGAAAGAACAGCTCAAGCTGACCGGCGAAGACGCATCGGACACCGGATTCGAACTGTTCCACAACAACGCAGGGCAAGGGATCTCGTGCGCCTCGTGTCACCCCGAAGGTGGCGAAGACGGCCGGACCTGGCTGTTTGATGCCGGGCCACGCCGAACGCAGCCCCTCAACGTTGGCCTCGAAGGGACCGCTCCGTTCCACTGGAAAGGGGACATGGAAGACATTCACATGATCGCCCGGCAAGTTCGGGAAGGCGCCATGGGCGGCATTGAGCAGACCGAAGAGCGACAGGCCGCGTTGCGCGATTGGATGTTCTCACTGCGCCCGCCCAACCCTCTGCGCTCGCAGTCGGACGCGAGCGCAGCAAAGGGGCAGCAACTCTTCGGGTCCCTCGGCTGCACGACCTGCCACGCCGGACCGAGCTTCACCTCGCCCACGTCGTCGGACCTCGGCTTCGGACCGCTCCAGACGCCCGCGTTGCGAGGGGTCGCCCTTCGAGCACCGTACATGCACGACGCGCGGGCCGGTACGCTCGAAGACGCGGTGCTCGACATGGTCAGCACCACGGCGAATGGCACCGAGCTGGATGCCGATCAGGTCAGCTCCCTGGTGGCCTACCTCGAGTCCCTGTAACGATGCGCATCGAACCAAGACTTCACCGATGCGGGCTCGGTATCATGCTCGCCATCCTCGGCGGCTGCCAGACCCGGTCGTTCGAACACGGGGATGCGCCGCTGGACACGGCAACCAGCGGCGCCAGCTTCGGAAGCTTCGGCGGAGAGGTCGGCGAAGCACCCTCGAGTTCCGGGTTCGATGGCAACTACCCCGATCCTGCGACCACCCGCTGCGGCGAGGTCCTCGGCGAGCTGCCGCCCATCGACCGCCTGTCCTCCGCCTGGGCGGTCGTCGCCGTGCCCGGTGCGACGGCGGACGGCGACCCGATCGAGGCTGGATCTGTCCTCCTGCGAATCTCCCAGCAGGCGATTGGATCCTGCGGCGAACCCCCCGACGCGGATTTTTTCGGAAGCAGCGGGTCGAGCGGAAGCAGCGGGTCGAGCGGAAGCAGCGGCGGCACGACCGGAGGCGGCGACACGACGTCCTTCGGCGGGTCGACAAGCGGCGAGGACCGAGGGTTCGAGCTGATGCTCGCTCCCGAGGAGCTCGCGCTCGGCGTCCACGACGTCGCGACGCTCACCGCCCCTCGAGTCTTCGTCTACGGGGAGGGGGCCAGCAATGAATCCGGTGCCGAGGGCAGCATCGAACTTCTGCACGTCGACGACGGCTGCATCATCGGCGTCGTACGGGGCTTCACGACCGACACGGACCAGCCCTTCATGACCGGGGGGTTTGTGGCCCAGACGTGCCAACTGCAATGCATCCCCACGCGGAACAACCCCTGCTGAGCTCGCGTCGCGCGCGCGGCCCAAACGGGGTCACTGCAAGAAAATCAAAACTCTCGTGATCCGAAGCCGGTCGGCCGCCTCTAAGCCTGGGTGAGGCATTGGCTTTGGATCCCGGCAGCGTTGGCCACCGGGTGTTTCAGCGAACCCGTAGAGCCCGACGCCACGGGCGATACCGACCCGGACACGAGCACCGGGCCCCAGACGACGGAGAGCAGCGGTCCGACTGCAGGCGAGAGCAGCACGGGCGGCGTGGGATCCACCGACCCCACCGAGGGCACCGATGAATCGTCGGCGACCACCGCCGGACCGAGCTCCAGCGACACCACGGCGTCCGGGCCGGAATGCGGCAACGGAGACGTCGAAGGCGACGAGGACTGCGACGGCGACGACCCGCAGGGGGCCGCTTGCCTGGACGACTGCACCTTCACGTGCCTCGACCACTTCGAAGACTGTGATGAGCTTCCGGTCAGTGGGTGCGAGATCGATACCGCAACCGATGGCAACAACTGCGGCGGGTGCGGCCACATCTGCGCCAGCGGGGTCTGCCAAGACTCGGTCTGCGCGCCCGCAGCGATCGCCGAGGGCATTGGCCTCGGCCCGACACGGATCACCCGGGTCGGAGACACTTTCGTCTTCGACGAGTCCGGGTTCGGCCGAATCCTGCGCTGGGACCTCGGCGAAGACACGGTGCACGAGCTGGTCTCCGATGACCTCACCGGAAGCTTCCAGCGCTTCGCCGTGGCGAACGGCTCGGTGTTCTGGCTCGACCGCAACCTGAACGCGGCCCAACGCGTGCCGCTCGCAGGCGGCCCGGTCAGCTTCATGTTCGCGATCCCCGACGCCGGCTCTCCCTTCGCCTCCGCCACGCATCTGTACTACCCGACGACTGAGCTTGCGGACCTCCAACAGGTCTCCACGCTGCTCCAGGCCACCCACGACGCTCCGGCAACGACAACGACGGTGGCGAGCGACGTCCCAGGCCTGATGTGCCAGGTGGTGGCGGCTGGCGGACGGATCGTCTGGGGCGGGACGGACTTCGCGAACCCGATCGGCTCCATCCCTGCAGCAGGAGGCGCCGTGCAGACGCATCCGGTGCTGAGCAACGATGCCTGCAACCGTCCCCTCTACGGGGTCGGACCCTCGATCTATCTATACGGGCAGGCGGTCACCGATGGCCCCTTCGGACTCATCTCACACAACATCGCCAGCGGGACCTCCTCGATGGTCCTTCAAGAACCGGGGATCGGCAGCTTGGGGGACTACTTCGTCTCCCCCGATGGAATCCTTGCCGACATCGGCGGCGACGTCCGGGCCTACGACCTACAAGGCGACAACTCGCACTTGGTGGCCGAACTCCCGTCCAACTCCACGGGTCGCTACCTCGATGACCAGGTCGTGATGTGGACCGAGATCGAAGACAACGTCTGGACCCTGTTCGTCAACGAACGCCCCTGACCTCGGCCGGGCCCCATGAAAAACGGCCGCCTCCAGCAGGAGAGCGGCCGTTCTCGCGAACGCATGCTAGGCGACTTTCGCGACCTTCTCGTCCCCATCGGAAGGCCAGTCCTTGAACGGGTACGTGAAGTTTCCGTCCACGGCGAACCGCAGCAGCGCGTAGCCGTACTCGCGGAAGGACCGGGGCTTCTCGCCGCCGAGCGCTTCGACGATGTGGCTGTTGTCGAACACGGTGTTGTAGGTGAGGTACGGAAGGAACACCTTCATCAGCGAAGCCGACGGCGCCACGCCCCACTTGCGCGGCGTGGACATCAGGGCCTCGACCGCACCGCCAAAGGTGCCCTTGAGCTTGGGCGCAAAGACCATCTTGGGCTTGTGGCCCGCGTCGCGCAGCGCCTGCACGATCTCGGCATAGGTGAGGGAGTCCTCGCCCGAGCTCATGTGGAACGCCTCGTGCTTGGGGTTGTCGTCCATGTGCACCTTGACGATGCCCTTGGAGACGTAGTCCGCCGGCACGATGTCGGCGCGCCACTGCGGGTTGAACGGCAGCACCCGCATGTAGGCCAGCCCCGCGAAGGCGCGGACCATGTCGAACTGGGTGGTCTCGGGGAACCGGCTGTCGCCCAGGACGATCGACGGGCGGAAGATGGACCGCTGCACGTCGGGCAGCAGCTCCTGCACCATGTGCTCGCAGAACTTCTTCGTGCGGGCGTACGGGTCGTAGTCGCTGCGATCCCAATCGATGCAGTCGTCCTCCATCACCGTCTCGTTTTGGCGCTGCCCGGCGGCGGCTGCCGTGCTGACATCGCTGAATCGGCGCAGACCGTTGGTCTCCGACATCGCCTGCGCGAGCTTGATGACCGACAACGTGCCACGAAGGTTGACGTTGAAGCAGGTCTTCGACGACTTGCGGTTGAGCGAGGCTGCGACGTGCAGCACCGAGCTGGCGGTGCTGGTGAGCTTCTTTTTGGCGTCGGCATCGAGCCCCAGGTCGGGGCTGGTGAGATCGCCGAGGTAGATGTCGAAGCGCGGCAGGAACGACACGAACTCATCAAAGCTCATGTGCATCTGCAGCGACTTCCAAAGCCGTTTGCGGGCGGCGTCGGGGGTCTTGGCCCGAACGAGAACCGCGAGGCGCTCATCGGGGTGATGCCGAAGAATGAGGTCGGCGACGTAGGAACCAATGTATCCGGTCGAGCCGGTGAGAAAGGTGGTGGCCATGGTTCAGCGCGCTTCTTGTGGATTGGGAGCCGCCGCAGCGCCGTCTTCGAGCATCACGAAGGGCACCTTTGGCGTGTAGATCTCGGTCTCTTTGTTCTCGTACTGCTTGGGGAAGCACCAGCGGCGCAACCCAGGCATGTGGCACTCGAGCCAGTACTTCCGCCAGTTGATGTCCTCGGGCCTGAACCGGAACTCGGGCTCGTCCACCTGGTGTTTGTCGAGCGCTCGGGCCTCAAAGACCATGTAGTGGTCGTAGGTGAAGGGCATGAACAGCTCCAGCACTTCTTCGATCTGCCGAAGCTTGCGCTGCGCCTTGTCGGCGGTCTTCGCCATGTTCTCCGCCTCTTCCTTCCACTCGCTGGGAATCTTCTCCGGACGGCCGTGCCGCAAGTAGCGGCTGACCTGGAAGACGACCTCACGAATGTTGCTGACGTTGAGCATGTGCTCGGGGTCGGAGGCGACAGCATCCCAGCGAGACAGCAGCAGCGTCTCGACCCGGTTGACCCCGGTCTTGCGCAGGTGCTGGCGGTTCCCCAGCGCCGACAGCTCGGTCAGCCGATCGATCGTCAACGTGGCGCGATCCGAGGACCCGGTCTGGTAGACCTCTTCGTGCTCGCCCCGCATCACCGCAGCGCCGGCGACAAAGATTCCGTTGACCACGAGGTCGACCGGGATGATGTCGAGCGGGTTCCCGGGCTTGGCCGGGATGTGCCGCAGCCAGGTGCTGGCCAGGTAGATCAGAGGACCCGAGGTGTTGAAGCCCTCGTTCCAGCCGGGGAACGGGAAGTCGACCGCGCTCTCCACGATGGCCGGCCGCAGCACGGTGTGCCGCAAGTTCGGATACCGAGACTTGGTCAGCATCTCGGCCAGGGCCTTGGTGTACGTGTACGTGTTGGGCCAGCCGAGTTCCTTGGCGCGGTCCATTCCGGCCAGCGACATCACCTCGCGCAGGCGCTTGGCTTTGAGTCGCCCCACCGTGCCCGAAACCCGCTTCTCGGTCGGCTCGTAGCCTCGCTTCTTGACGCGCGCGACGACTTCATCGGTGAGCGCTTTGACGGTCTCCTCGGACTCGTTCTCCGCCTCGGTCTCGACGATGATCTCCTGAAGGCGTTTGTACTCCGCCTCGGCGTCGAGCGGCGTGCCGTTGGGTGCGGTATCGGCGATGGTCTCGCTGATGAACCCGTCCCGCGTGCCCGCCACGTAGCAGGTCGAGACGTGAATCATCGCGGCGTTCTTGCAGGACGCCGCAAAGTCGGCGACGTGCATCGAGCCATCGAGGTTGGACGAGACCGCAACCCGAACGTCCGGGTTGAAATCGACCAGTCCAGCACAGTTGACGATGAGGTCGACCTTGTCCCGAAGGCGGTCGGCGACACTGTCCTCGATGGACATATTCGGCGAGTCGAGCGTCCCTTGGATGACCTCGACCCGGTCGGCAATGAACTTGCTCAAGCCTGCGCCGTGCTTCTCATGAAGCGGACGGAACGCGGGGTTCTCGTTGACGATCTTGAGCCAGCGATCCTTGACGCTTCGGCCCTTGCCGCGCATCAGCACGTAGATACGGCCAATGTCGGGAAGGCGTGTCAGCGCCATCACCAACCACACCTTGCCGACGAACCCGGTGCCGCCGGTCAGCAAGATGTGCTTGCCGGCGTACTCGCTCTTCACCGAGAAGCTCATGCCGTGTATTCCATCACGGGCCAGTCCGCCTCTTTGGCGGCCTTGCGCAGGGTGAAGTCCGGGTTGACCGCGCACGGCTTTCCGACGGACGAGAGCAGCAACAGGTCTGGGCCGTGGCCCGCGAATGCCACCGAGCGCTCCAGATCGAGTTCGTGCTTGCGCGCGTACTCTTTGAGCCAGGTGCCTCCGTCGTACCCACCGACGATCGGGTCGAGCAGCGTGCCGGTGGCCTTGCGGTCCTTGTACTCCAGCCGGTTGCAGATCAGCTCGTCGACATGGCGCAGGTGCGGGAGCAGGCCTTCCATGATCTCGGAGATGCCCTCTGAGATGACGACGATGCGGTGACCATCCTTCTTGGCCTGCTTCATCAGCTCGAGACCGGAGTCCAGGATCTTCTCCTTGAGAATGTCCTCGACGTACTCCTCGGCCAAGATGGCGACCCGGTCATCGGTGATGTCGCGGTAGCTGAGGTGCGCGATGCGGTTGCCCAGCGTCCGATCATTTTGCCCAAGCACCCCGAAGATCGGGGCCGCGAGGGCGGTCTGACCGAAGCGGAGCAGACGCTCACGCATGCCAGCGCGCTGAGAGGCCATGTAGGCGGCCGCTTGGAGGACCCCGCTCTTGATGAGGGTGCCTTCGGCCCGGAAAAAAGCCGCGGTTTTCGACTCGCTCATGTGCTCGTTCCTTGGCTTGGGATCCGCGTTTCACGCGGTCCAATGCAGACGGATGGCGCAGTCTACATGTCCCGCACTCGGTGTCACCCCCCACCACGCCCCTGCCGGAATGCGGTTCCGCAGGGGCGCGCACGCGGTTGCGCACGTGGGCCTGAAACAGGCGAGATCGTTACGCTTCGGCGGGCTGACGGGGCACCCCTGGGTCAGCCCGAGCAGCACACCGTGCGCGGGCCCACTTCGACGAAGTCGCCCGACGCATTCTCGAAGGCCCGGTCCGACGAGCAGTCGGCCGCGGGGATCTGGATGTCGACGCTGGCGATGTCTTCGATCGCAACGAAGCCATCGGCGTCGAAGTACGGGGCACAGGCGTCGCTATCGCTGTAGAGCTGGGGCTTGGAGCTCGGGGAGCCGGCGCACTCCGGGGCGTCGTACAAGGCCACGGTCGCTTCGGTACAGAAGAAGCCGCTGGCATCGTCGCCGCAGCCGCACGTGTCGCAGGACAGATCGCTGCCGATCGTGGACGTGTGCAACAGGGAGCGATCCGGGTAGGCGGGAGGACACTCGACGTAGTCGCCGGCCCGCGAGATGCACGCCCGCCCGAGGAGACAGACTCCGCCCTCGCAGGTCTCGGCGTTGGGCCGACACCCCACCGACTGCTCTCGAAAGCCGGGTTCCGCCGGAACGGGTGAGTCGCAGGATGCGCCCGGTTCGACCTGCAGCGAGAATGACATCCAGAACTGCCCGGTCAGCGCGGTGGAGAACGGCTGGCAACCTGAGCTGGTGTCGTAGCTTGGACACGTTCCGTTGGAGCCGAAGCCGAAGCCGACCTGACAACCGATCTCGCCGCCGCACTCCGAACAGTCGCATTGCGCCGCGGGGTCGGTGCCCGCACGCCACAGCTCCTCCGAACCCGGAGGGCACATCGGCTCGACGCCTTCGTTTTGGCCCACCAGCATGATCGCGGGTCCGTCCCAGTCCGGCGGCGCCGGTGGGAAACAGACGCCGTCACCCGGGCAGCCCTCAACACCAGTCGTCGAGCTCTCACCGGAGCTGCTCGAGCTGGTCCCGCCCGACGACGAACTCGATTCGCCGCCCGAGGACGTGGTCGAGGGGTCGACGTTGGTCGTGACCCCTTCGGAGGCCACGGCTCCCGAAGAACTCGAACCGCCGCCGCTGGTGTCGCCGATCTCGGTGGCTTGCGGCGGTGAGGAGAAGCAGCCCGCCAACCCCACGAAAAGCCACACGCAACGCTCCAACCTCATGGCGGAAGTATCGCACAGCGCCCAGACGCAAGAAGCCCCCTGCACCGCGTCACATGGACGGCGCAGAGGGCCTCGTTGAAGCAGCGTGTGTGCCTAGCGGCGCGACATGAAGATGCGCAGGACGTACCAGAACAGCAGCGCAACGGCCGAGAACAACGCGAGCGCTGCGGCGACGTGCTGGTTGACGCGGTAGTGATGCAGAACGTTGCCCGTGTAGTAGAGGATGTAGCCGCAGGCCACGACGACCATCGCGATGCTGAAGACGATCCCGAGCTGGAACCCGAACACGATCGACGCGACGATCAGCCCCAACGCGCCCACGGCGACGACGGAGAGGGCACCGCGCATGAAGGAGAAGTCCTTCTTGGTGATGAACACGTAGCCGGTGAGGCCAGCGAACATCGCCAGCGTGATACCGCCGGCGGTCATGATGCCCTCCACACCGATGAACTGGCGGGCCATGATGATCATGGGGAGGAAGATCACCGCTTCGGCCACGGTGTAGAGCGTGAGCCCGGCATACTGCATCGTGGGCGATGAGCTGCCCCGAGCCCAGCGATCAGCGAGGTAGCTGACGCCGATGAATGCACCCATCACCGCGAGCCATGAGTACTCGCTGACCATGAGCAGCTTGAACACCATCTCGTCGATGCCCGGGATCATCTGGAACCCAGCCGAAAGCACGACGAAGACCGCGATCGCTCCCGCCAAGTGCAGGTACGTGCGCTCGATGAACTTCGATCGCGCCTCGACCGAAGCCTCGGAGGCGATCATGTTGCTCTCGTCGGCACCGCCGTACGGCGCGCCGCCCGGAGTCGGGCCAGGCATCTGCATACCTGGATGCATGCCCCCGAACTGCTGAGGCTGTTGATGAGGCTGCTGCTGCTGAGGCGCTTGGCCCCAGGCTGGCTGCTGCTGAGGCTGCTGCCCCCAACCTTGTTGGGGCTGCTGCGGCTGCTGACCTCCGTACGGATTCTGTTGGTTCATCGTCGAGCTTCCTCGCCCGCAGTCTAACCCTCAATGCCAGCAGCTGCCGAGCCGATCCGGGGATTGGGGACAGGGGCCAAGAAAAGAGCCCCCGCGGTCGCGTTGCCCTAGGTGGTGGCGGGACGCGGCGGCCGCGGAGGCAGTGGCTTGCTTTGGCTTTGGTTGGCTTGGTGTCCCGATGCGTCGGAGACGATGGATGCAGAGTCCGGGAGCTTCCCCGCAGGAGGACCGCAGGGACGACGATTGGCGCCCGGGCCTTGCACTCCTGTTAGTCGCGACGCGACGAAAACGGATGCATGGTCCGCGTCTTTAATTTCGCTCAGCGAGGTGCGTCCAAGAACGACAGCACGGCGTCCATGAATCGCGGCGCGACGTTCTCGAGGTGGGCTGCATGGTCGCCTCCGGCGATGGTGACCCACGCACGGTCTTTGGTGCCCAAACGCGAGACGAGCTTCGCCAAGTTCGGCACCGGCGCGTACGGGTCGGCTCCACCGTGAAGCACCAGTGTGGGCACCGTCACCTTGCCCGGATCGAGCGCATTCCACTGATCGCTCCCGCGCCAGTCCGAGCGGACGGGATCGGCCGCGAGCGCTTGCTCGACAAACGCATTGATCGCCTCGTCCGAGATGTTTCCGGGAATGATGAAGTCGGAGGCCGCCGCCTTGGCCGTGGTGGCCGCCGCCGCAGGAGGCCCCTCGTCGCGTTCGGCCTTGTAGCGACGGTCGGGATCGCGCGGGTAGCCGTACAGCACCAATGCCGAGATCAACTCCGGCCGGCTCTGTGCCGCGAGCTGCGAGGTGAGCGATCCCAGCGACCACCCCAGAAGTGCGGGCGCCTGATCCTGATGTCGCGACTTGACCCACTCCAGAACCGAGACCAGGTCCGCGGTTGCGCGATCGGGGGTGTTCCAGCCGGTCGCATCCCGCGGTGTCTCGCCGTACCCGCGCAGGTCGGGCGCATAGACGGCGAGACCTGCGGCCGCGAACGCCTCCATCGTGGTCGGGCCCTCCCCACGCACGATGAGATCGAAGTCCGGACGCGCGCTCCAGGTGCGTCCATGCAAGAGCACGATCGCGCCCTTTGGCTCGGCGGGAACCCGAGCCCAGACCGCGAGCGCGTGCCCATCGTCTGCCTTGACCTCGAGGCGCTCGCGCACAGGCGCCGCCGGAGCCTCCGGTGGCGTCTCCACAGCGGCAGCCGGCTCTGCCTCCGCCGCCGCGACGGGCGCGGGCGTTTCCACGCACGTCGTGGCCGGCTGCGCCGCGCAGGCCAGAGGGCAGAGGATGAGTCCGATGAGAAGCTTTCGCGTCACGAGCCCGACCATACCGGCCGGGCCGAACGCTGCCCAGCTTGCGTCCGACCCCGCGAATCGATTAACAATGCGACATGTCTTGGGATCTTGAGCACGGGCGACGCACCTTCTTGACGGTCAGCGCGGGAGCTGTCTCTTATACACATCTCCGAGCCCACGAGACCTCTCTACATCTCGTA
>CAJXVA010000274.1 GCA_913061055.1 uncultured Pseudomonadota bacterium | reverse complement strand
TACGAGATGTAGAGAGGTCTCGTGGGCTCGGAGATGTGTATAAGAGACAGCAACGAGAGCCAGCTCGAGCTCATCCGCACCTGGATCATCCAGGGCGCGCCCGACAACTGACCCGACGACCGACGAGCCTGGTTCACAAGCTCGCCTCGTCTCGCGGCCCACCGTGTACTAAGCTGTAGGTGTGATGCTTCGACCCACGCTGTCGGCGTTGCTGGTGGGGCTTGCGGTCGCCGGAGCCGGCTGCGGGGATCCAGACCAGGACTGCGGCATGTTCTGCTCCGGCGGCACGGCCTCGGGCCCGGTCACCACGATGTCCGGGACCGGCGACACCGACACGGATACCGACGCGTCCTCGACGGGAACCGGCACGGACAACCCGACGACGTCCACCACGCCCTCGACCGACACCGACCCGAGCACCGACACGGATCCGGGGACCGACACGGATCCGGGGACCGACACCGACGCGTCGGGCTCGACGGGCGGTGAGCCGATCGTCCCGTGCATCGGGGTCAACTTCCTGTTCATCGTGGACAACTCGGTCGGCATGGCTCCGGAGCAGAGTCGCTTCCAGGCAACGGTGTTCGCGTTTGTCAGCCAAGTGGCGCAGCAGGCGATCTCGGCGATGGGCAATGTCAGCATTGCGGTCATGACCACCGACGAGCCGGAGTTCGTCGTGCCGACCGGGGTTGATGCGCTGCCCTACTCCAGCGGGCTCAACTACATGCGCTGGGATCCGGCGTCGGTCGACAACAACCTCACCCTGCAAAACGAGCTGAGTGCAGCGGTGCTCACCGGTGAGGGAGGCGACCCCAACGAGCGTCCGATGGACATGCTTCTCGAGGGGCTGACCGGCGACACCGCCGATGGGTTCAACGTGGACTTCGTCGAGGAAGACGCGCTTTTGGTGGTGGTGCTGGTGTCCGACGAAGAGGACGACGTCGAGCAGCCCACGCTGTGGGGCTCGGATGGCGAACCCGATGCGTGGGTGGACCAACTGGTCACGCTCAAGGACGGGATTCGCAAGGACATCGCGGTGTTCTCGATCGTCCCAGACATGAGCGCGGCGGGCTGCGCCGACGACACGGACGCGACGCGGCTCAAGGAGTTCACGAACGCCTTCCAAACGAGCGGGACCCACGACGTCTGTCAGATGGACTACTCCGCGTTCTTGCTGGCGCAGGTCCAGCCGGTGGTCGATGCGTGCAACAACTTCTCACCCCCGTAGGAGGTGAGCGCATCGCTCCACTGCGATGCGTAGATGACCATCGGCGAGCCACTGCGGTGCGGCGACGAGTTCGTGCAGGGGCACCCAGGTGAGCGGGCGGTGGCCCGGATCGAGCGTGGCAACGTCGACCGCGAGCGGATGGACGACCTCCGGCGTGGCGCCGGTCGACGGATGGTAGCGGCCCCCAAGCCAAGCCGTGTCCTCGATGGACACTCCGTACTCTTGCAGCAGCCGCTGCCGAACGAACGCGACACCTTGGCCCAGGCCCGTCACCTCGTGGGGCAGCCGCCACGCGGGCGCAACCCACAGCTCGGAGTTGCCTCGAATGCACTGGGCCGCAGGGAGGTCGTCATCGTCCAGCCCAATGTAGACCGCTCCGTCCATGCGGCGCAGCAGCGCGGTGCTCACGGTCCGCGCCGACAGAGGTTTGGGGACCACGTACTCCAACTCGCGTTTCGCAACCACGTCCCCCTTGCTGTCGAGCTCTTCGAAGGTTTGGCACTCGAGGCTCAGGAATCCGCGGCTATCCTTGGCCGTGGCGGGGGAGAAGACGCGCCTGGGCCGCCGCTTCAGTCCTTCGAGCGAACCTGCGGCGGGGAGCGTGGGGCGCTGCGGAAGCTCCAGGGTGTCTCCGATCCAGGGGCCGGGGTCGCGGCCTCGTCGGCGGAGAAGGTCGTAGACGTTGAGTTCGAGCCGAGCATCTGGGAGACCCCCGACCTGGGCCGCCCGCAGAAGCTGCCGAGCTTCCAACGCGCCGACACGTCCGGACGTGGAGAACCCCGACACGTCAGGGACGTCGACCTGAGCGTACTGAGGCTCGACGCGGACCAGGACGGAGCGCACCTCTTCCCGGAGCCCGCCGGGGGAGGGGAGCACCGTGCTGCCCGGTGCCATGGAGACGATGTGCTCGAGCTTCACGCCGGCGCGGTCTTGCAGCGCGCGTTCGATCGTTTGCCCGAGGGGGGCGTCGCCGGCCAACAGGGTGAGCGGTTCGGTGATCCAACCAGGCGGCGTGGAGCCGTCCAGCGCTGCGGTGGGGGCCGCCGCCAGCACCGGCCGCGGGTAGCTCATGCGTGCGAGGACAAAGAGCTCGTCGTCGTCCTCGAACCAGGGGATCGCATCGACGGTGAGGTGGGGCCGTGAGACCAGGTCCATGACGGCGCCGCTTTCGTGCCGGTAGTGACTCAGCTCGAGAAAGCCCATCGCCTCGCGGGAGCTGGCAGGACGCATTTGTACGCCCACGCCACCGGGGACGCGTTCGCCGACGATGACGTAGTTGGTCGCCGGGAGCTCGATCGCCTCGCCCTGCGGCGTGCTCAGGCGGAACTTGTCGACGTACCGGTTGCGTACGATCCACGGGTTGCGAATGGGGGAGGAGGCAAGCACACGCAGGCCGAGCGAGGCGTAGCAGCCCTCGAATCGCTCCTGCGTGAAGTACGTGTACTCCTCCTTCACCTCGGACTCCCAGTCGCGGCGGTAGTCCTTGCGCAGGATGAACTCCACGGCCATGCGGTGGCTCAGGGCAAAACGATGCCACCGTGGCTCCGGGGACCCGAGGTCCTCGAGCGAGAACCCCGGCTGTGCGTGGAGGGAGCGGAACTCCCCGGCGAAACGACGCAGCAGCGCGGCGCTGGAGCAGGTGCGAGGGTCGTCGCTATCGTCTCCGTCGTCGGTCGAAACCTCGAGCCACACCGGTTGGTCACCAGGGTCGAGAAAATCGCGGACGATGAGCACCCCGTAGTCGGCAAGTTGGGGGACCTGAGCCGCCAGCGCCCGCCCGGCGGCGTCGTGGTCGTACTCCCCAAACGACGTGACGTGGTGAAGGACCGACGAGTTGAGAATGCCGTGCAGGCTCCCGTCTTTGAAAACCTGGGTGGCGATGTCGCCCAACTCGAAGTCGAGATTACGCAGGTCGAACCGCTCCCGTGCCAGTGCAACCATCTCCTCGCTCACGTCCACGCCTGTCACGTGGAGCCCGGGGTAGAGCGCTGCGAGGGCTTCCGAGCCTGTCCCCGAACCCATGCCCATGTCCGCGATCCGACCGACGCCAAGCATGTGGGCTGCGGTCAGGGCGACCTTCTGCTGCATCGAGGCGTCCATGCCCGCGAGGTAGCGTGCATAGTCGCCTCGGTCGCCGCGCTGCTGTCCGTCGTATCGGCCGCTCACGAAACGCAGGGTATCGCGGTCACGAAAGCGGTATGGACGTTTCAAGATCGAGCCGCTGAAGACCCACCGGCAAACCAAAGAAGAACGCGCCCGGCATGAAGCGCGGGCGCGTTGGGAGACGCGGTACGGCTAGTCGTTTCGCCTGCGGGAGAGGCCGAAGAGGAACAGACCGCCGAGCACGAAGATGGCTCCACCTTGGGCGTCGGTCTGGGAGTCAGCGGCGGTGCAGGAGCAGCTGACCGCACCTTCAGCTTCGCAGCTGTTGCCATCGCAGCTGGCCGAACCGCTGACCATCACGTTGAGTGCAGCGCGCAAGGAGCTGAGGCACTCGTCGAGGTTGCCGTCGTGGTCGACGTAGCTTCCGTCGCAGAACAGCGCGCCTTGTTCGGTCTCGCAGGCGAGCTCACAGCCGCCTTCGATTTCGGCCTGGCACGAGGGGAACTGAGGGCGCTGGCAGTCGACCTGGCAGTCGAGGTATGCCTGGCTCGAAGCGCTGCAGCTGGTATTGCAGCTCGCTTCGCAGCTGGCGGCACACTCGACCTGGGCCGGCTGGGCGTCGCAAGAGATCGAACACTCGGCCTCGCAGGAGCCTTCTGCAGATGCGAAACACTCGTTGTCGCCCGTCGCGCAACGGGCCTCGGCGCGAGCCTGGCAGTCGGCGAAGCAGGAACCACTGCAGTCGAAGCTCCCGGGATCGACTTCACAGTCCGCCATGCAGCTGGCGCCGCAGCTTCCCTCGCACTCGACATCTACGGACAGTTCGCCCTGGCATCCACCGCGACACTCGAAGGCGAGGTCTCCGGCGCATTGCGCCTCGACCGTGAGCGGGGTGCACATGCCCTCGCATTCGATGCCACCGCGAACTTCGCACTCGGCCTCAGCCTCGACGTGGATGTTGCCGCAGGCTGCGATGCCGGCGTGGGCGGTTTGCGCGATGGCGAGAGGGGCCAGGAGTCCGGCCGTGAAGAGGGCGAGTTTGGCAGTGAGTCGCATGGTTGCTCCAAGGTCTCCGGCCGCCGTCCGCGAGCCGTGAGATGGACTTGAGACGAGGGTACAAAGGGAACGATGCAAAGCCGAGTGCGTCGGACTGCAAAAAAAGCCGAAACGTGACGTGGGTCGCGCTGTGGACCCAGGAAGGGAGCTGGTACGCTCCGCCCGGAATGACGATCCCCGAGATCTTCGATGCGATGCCGAGCCGCTACAAAAAGGGCTCTGCGACCTCTCCTCGGTCCTTTTACTTCTCTGTCGGGGACCACAAGTACACCGTCAAGATCGACGGCGACGTCTGCAGGGTCGAGTCCGGCAAGACGATCGACAACGCTGATGTAGTCCTCAAGACTACACCTGCGCTGTTCGAGAAGATGGTCGTCAAGGGCAAGATGCCGGGCCCGATCGACATCGCCCGCGGCAAGATCAAGACGAACGACCCCGGCGGTCTGGCAGCGCTTCGCGAGTGGTTCGACTTCGCATGAGCGGGTCGAAGTCGATCGCTCGGACGGCAGCCACCGGCGGCGCGCTCGATCCTGAGTTTCTGGAGTGGAGTACGTCGCTGCCGATCGACCGGCGTCTCCTCGAGGAGGATTGCCGCGGAAGCGTCGCACACGTGCAGGGGCTTCGCGCCGGCGGACTGGTCACCGATGCCGAGGCCGAGACGTTGATCGCGGCGCTCGAGTCGCTGCCGGGAAAGGTCGCCTCGGGTGCGGTGGTGCTGCGAGCCGACGAAGAAGATGTGCACATGGCCATCGAGTCGTGGCTTCGTGAAGCCGTGGGCGACGTGGCAGGCAAGCTCCACACCGGGCGCAGTCGGAACGACCAGGTCGCCACCGACCTCAAGCTGTGGTGTCGCGATGCGGTGCTTCGGGTCGAGTCACAGATCGATGCCGTGCTCACGGCCGCGCAATCGTGGGCGCAGCGGCACGACTCCGTGGTGTTGCCGGCCTACACCCACCGCCAGGTGGCCATCCCGACGATGGCGCCGCTGTGGCTCGAAGGTGCGTTGACCCTGCCGCTGCAGCGCGACCGGGCGCTGCTCGCAGGCGTGCGGGAAGAGCTGGCCGAGTCTCCGCTGGGCGGGGGGGCTGTGGGAGGCACGACGCTTCCCGTCGACACCGCTGTCTCGGCGAAGGCGCTCGGCTTCGAACGACCTCCGGTCAACCCGCTCGATGCGATCGGGCAGCGAGACCACGCCCTACTGCTGGTGTTCGTCTGTGCCCGGATCGGCCTACACTTGGGTCGCTTCAGCGCGGACATCATCGAGTTGGCCTCGGATGGACTGGTGAAGCTCGGTGGAGCGATTGCCGGGGGCTCGTCGATGATGCCGCACAAGCGCAACCCCGATCTGTTCGAGCTTGTGCGCGGGCAGTCGGCCCTGCGCCAGGGCGAACTCGTCCAGCTGATGGTGACGTTCCAAGGGCTGGGCGCCGGCTATCACCGCGACCTCCAGCAGGACAAAGAGGTCATCTTCGCGGCTGTCGATGGCGTGATTAACTGTCTGCGGATGATCGAGATCTCGCTGAGCAACTTCGAGTTGCTCCCCGAGCCGTGCCTGCAGTCGCTCATCCGAGGGGACGCGGTCGCGACCGATCTGTGCGAAGGCCTTGTCGCCGGTGGCATGGCGTTTCGTGACGCATACGGCAAGGTTGGGGCGCTCGTCGCCGCGCAGCGTGACGCGGGAAAGCGACTCGCTGAGCTGACCGCCGCAGACCTCGAGGCCGCAGGCCTGGATCCGGCGCTCCTGGAGCGGCTCGACCCCACAGTCGCAGCCAAGCGGCGCGCGGCTCGGTTCGCCCGCTGACGCTCATCTCGCTCCGCGGGGCGATGCGAGTCGCTCCGCGGGGGCGGTCGATGCTCATCGAGCGAACCGGCCAACGAAAAAGAGCCGCGACCGGGGGCCGCGACTCTTCATGCTTCAGGGTGCTGTGTCAGACGGACGGTGCCGACTTGGGCGCGGCCCGTTTCTCGGGGGCAGCCTTGGCCTTGGGCTCTGAGGAGCCTTCGTCGTCGTCGGGGAACAGGCCCTTCCAGTACAGAAGCCGGCCACAGTTCTCGCAGTTGTGAATCTCCTCGCCCTTGCGCAAGGAGACGCCGGTCTGGTGAGGCACCTGCATCTTGCAGGCGGTGCATCGACCTTCGGAGGTGGCGACGAACGCCGAGCCTGCGACTCGCTTCCGGATCCGCTCGTAGGTGCGGACCGTGGCGATGTCGAGCTCGCCCTTGAGCGAGGTGCGACCCACCTCGAGCTTTTCGAGCTTGGCTTGCAGCTTGGTCTGCGCCTTGGTGAGGCGAGCGGACTCGGCATCCGCTTGCGTTCGCACGCTGTCGAACGACGCCTGCATGCTCGCAAGCTTGCTCTCGGTCTCCTCCAACGCCGCCTTGATCTTGGCGATCTCGTCGTTGCGGGCCGAGGCCATGCGCCGCGTCGAGTCGATCTCTCGCTGGATGGCGGAGAGCTCGCGCGGGTTCTTCACGTGCCCCATCTTGGCGCGCGAGTTCTTGAGCATCTCCTCTTCCTCCGCGAGCGCGACTTCGTGCGTGCGCTGGAAGGCTCGAGTGTCTTCACACTTCTTCTGCTCGCTCGCGAGCATGGACTCGAGACGCTTCATGTCATCCGCGAGCTCCAGGAGACGTTTGGGAATCAGGTCGAGCTTTCGCTCGAGGACATGAAGCTGACGGTCTCGCTTTTGGAGATCGAAGAGCGCTTGAATCTGCGGGTTCATGCAGGATGCCGAAAAACGGTAGTGGGCCCACCTGGGCTTGAACCAGGGACCAGCCGGTTATGAGCCGGCCGCTCTAACCAACTGAGCTATAGGCCCGAAAATCGCGGAGTGGCGCGACGATAGGAGGGCCCCGAGCAGGCGTCAAACTGCGCGTGTTGCGCTGGGGCGTTTCGGGCAGGGCGACACGGGGCGTTTCGGGAGGGGGTGAGCTGCGGCGGTTCGTGGTAGCAGCGAATCACCCCCCGGGAGGGCCCCCTATGACCTCAAGATCTCCACTCTCCTCGACCTCCGCTCTGTTCCCGTTCCTCGCTGGCATCTTCGCCCTGATGGCCCCGGTGCTGGTTCAGGCCGCGCCCGCCGCAACCGAGGGCGGGCTGTCCCAGCTCGGCGACATGGCTGACAACCCCGCCGTGCAACTGGGCGCGCGGGTCCTCCTGGCGATTCTGCTGTTCATCGGCGGTTGGATCGTCGCGAAGATCATCAGCTACGCCGTCTTCCAGCTGCTTTCGCGAACCGACCTCGACAACCGCGCTGCAGAGAAGCTCGGCGTGTCGATGCTGCTCGGCGATCGCAAGAAGTCCGAGAGTGGCGAAGGCAAGATCGAGCGGTTCATCGCCCAGATCGCCTACTACATCGTCATGCTTCTGGTCGTCGTCGGCGTCCTCGAGTTTGCCGGCCTCTCCCAAGTGGCCGGTCCCTTGGAGCGACTGGTCGACACGGTGGTGCAGGCGCTGCCGCGCGTTGGTAAGGCGGCGCTGATTCTCGTCGTCGCGTACTTCGCAGGCGAGATTCTTCGCAGACTCGTCACTGCGGCGCTCGACGGACTCAAGGTCGACGCACGGTTCGCTGAACTCGCCGAAGACGGGGAGAAACAGCCCGCCTTCTCGGGCACGGTCGGCCGCGTCATCTTCTGGCTGATCATGCTGTTCGGAATCGCCGGCGCATTCGGAGCGTTGGAGATCACAGCCGTGGCTGAGCCCCTGCAAGGTGCCATCGAGCACATCGTGGGTGTGCTGCCCAAGGTCGGATTCGCCGCGCTGTTGGTCGCGATCGGATGGTTCGGCGGGCGCATCGCCCGGGCGGTCGTTCGCAAGGTCCTGCAGGGCCTCGGATTCGACAAGCTCGCCGAGCGTCTGCAGCTTGATCGCGTCACTGGAAAGACCTCCCCCAGCGAAGTTGTCGCGACCGCAGTGATGGTGTTCATCGTCGTTCAGGCGACGATCGCCGCGCTCAACGAGCTCGGACTGACCACGCTCAGCGAGCCGCTCACGGGCATGATGGGCCAGTTCTGGAACCTGCTGCCCAAGATCGCGGTCGGTATTGTGATCATCGTGGTCGCGGTGTTCGTGGGGCAACTGCTGCGCCGTCTCGTCTCGGGAGCGTTGCGCAACATCGGGCTCGACCGGTTCATGGAGAACCTGGGCTTCAAGAAGCTCTCCGAGCGTGAAGACCGCTTGGGTGAGTACAGCGAAATGCTCGGCTTCGCGGTGCAGGTCGGCGTGATCCTTCTGGGTGTCGCCCAGGCGCTGACGACCCTTCAGCTGGTCATGTGGTCGGCCTACGTCAACTCCTTCCTCGGCTACATCATCAAGAACGTTGCAGTCGCCACCTTCGTCGTCGGGATCGGCTTCGCGATCGGCAACTACGTTCGTGACCTGATCCGCGCCCGCGGAGAGGATGAAGTCGGCAAGTGGATGGGGGAGTTCGCCCGCTACGCGGTGCTGGTGTTCGCGTTCACGATGGCCGTGCGCCAGCTCGACGTCGCCGAAGACTTCGTGCTTCTGACATTCGGCCTGCTGTTCGGAGCCCTGTGTTTGGGCGCCGCGCTGGCGTTTGGCCTCGGGGGTCGAGAGGTCGCCGGAGACATCGTCAAGCGTCGCTACAACGAGGCACGCAAGCAGATGTCCAAGCGAGAGGGCACGGCGGCAGCTCCCACTGCTGCACCCCGCCCGCCGGTCAAGCCTCCCGTCGTCTCCGGCGAGGACACGTAGGGCTGTGTGCACGCTGATCATCGCTGTTTCCATGTGGGCGCGTGCGCCCCTGGTCGTCGCCGCCAACCGTGACGAGGACCTGCTGCGACCGGCGGACAATCCGTCGCTATGGGACAACGATGGTGTTCGCGTGCTCGCGCCCGTGGACCTTCAAGCCGGGGGAACCTGGCTGGGGGTCAACGCATTCGGGGTGTTTGCCGGCCTGACAAACCGGTTCACCCCATCGCCCAACCCACAGGCTCGCTCCCGCGGGAAACTGGTCCGTGATGCGTTGCGGAGCGCGTCGGCCTCGGATGCTGCCGACGCGGTGAGCCTGTCGCCGGCGTCCCTTCACAACCCGTTTCATCTGATCGTGGGCGACCGGAGCAGCGCGCATTTGGTGTGGAACGACGGGCGCAAGTTGTCGCGCCATCGCTTGCAGCCCGGGTTGCACGTGGTCACCGAGCGAAGCCTCGACGCGGCGCCTTCCAAGCGGCTGGAGCTGTTGCCGAAGCTGGTGCGTCCACTGGCTGAAGCGGGGCTGCCGACACTCGATACTTGGCGCCGGATTCTGTCTCACCGAGATGACCCACCGCTCGAGGGGGTCAACGTCTTGGACAAGGGCCGCAACTACGGCACGCGCAGCAGCACCGTCGTGCAACTCGGCGACGACCCGCAGAACCTGGCGTTCTTCCATGCGCCAGGCCCCCCCGACGAGACGCCCTACGCGACCCTCTCCACCAAGCTGCGCGAGCTCCTCGCAGCGGACTGAGTCTCGAGCAACTCGGCGACGCATTCCTGAACCTCCGCTGCACTCACGGTGGCGGGGGCGAGCGGTCGGTCGGCGACCAACTCGATCTTCGACCAGAATCGTCGCGGGAACCGGCGCATGGCTGGGCCGCCGCGACGGCTGAAGAACGAACCCCACATGCCCTTGAGGGCCATGGGGACAACGGGCACGGGAGTGCGTTCCACGATGCGGGTGATTCCGTCGCGGAACTGGTTGAGTGCTCCGTCGTGGGTGATCATGCCCTCGGGGAAAATACAGACGAGTTCGCCGCGGCGCAGAGCGGACTCGATACGATCGTAGGCCTGTTCGAGCATGTGCGGATCGTCTTTGGCCCTGGCGATCGGAATGACACCGACCGCATCGAAGAACCATCGCAACGCGGGCTGCTTGTAGATCCGGTGGTCCATCACGAAGCGCACGGGCCGACGAAAGGCACCGCCGACGATGACCGCGTCGGCAAAACTGACGTGGTTGCAAACCAAGACCGCGGGCCCTTGCGGCACGTGGTCCAGCCGCGTCTTCTTGAACCGATACAGCGTGTGCACCACCCCCCGGATCAACGTGTGCAGGACAGACTCGCGCGTGCGGCGCCATGTGGAAGGCAGGAACTCGCGGGTCAGGTACGTCGAGCGGGCGGCGGTCATGCCCATAGACACAGCACGTCTCGTGCCCGCCCTTGGTCTTTGGAATCATTCACGAAAAACAGGCCGTCCGATTCTGTGGTGTACATTCATTGACCATGGCTGTGCCTCCGATGCCCGGGCAGCTTTCGCCCGACGATGCCGCGTTTCTGGCTCGAGTGTCGGCGGCGGTCTTTCACAACCCGTTCTCGCAGGCCCGTCACACCGTGGACCTCGAGCTCGCCGAGGTCGACGCACAGGCGCCTCGGGCGGAGATCCTGAGTCGGGTCGTGGAACGGGTGCGGGCGCGGTTGGTCGAGGTCGCGGGGGGAGACTCGCTCGACGTCCGGCGCTTTCGGGGCGAGTCACGACAGCGGGTCGAGCATGCGGTGCTGTTCTTGCTGTTCCACCGCTACGCCGATGCGTTCGATTCGTTCATCGAAGCGCAGGCCGAAGGACACGCGAGCGGGCAGGGGCTTCCGTTCACCGCGGAGTTGATGACTGAACTCGGGGCGTACGGTTTTCGCAAGGACGCCGCGGCGCACATGGTCGCGGTGTTCTTTCAGATGCGGCGAGCATTCTACTTCATCGACCGCAGCCTCATCGGGCGGGCGCCGTGCATGCGGTCGCTTCGCGAACAACTCTGGAACAACGTCTGCACCGCCGACATTGGTCGGTATTCGTCCCTGCTGACCGAACGCATGGAGGACTTCTCGACCATCCTGCTCGGGCCGACGGGAAGCGGGAAGGGGGCAGCGGCGGCGGCGATCGGTCGCTCGGGCTTCATCCCCTACGACCCCTCGCGACAGCGGTTCGTCGACGCGTTCACCTCAGCGTTCATCCCGATCAACCTCTCCGCCTATCCCGCGACGTTGATCGAGTCCGAGCTGTTCGGCCACCGCAAGGGCGCCTTCACCGGAGCCATCGACGGCTACGACGGCGTGCTTGGACGGTGCAGCCCGCACGGCGCGGTGTTCCTCGACGAGATCGGGGAGGTTTCGATTCCGGTGCAGATCAAGCTGCTGCGGGTCCTACAAGAGCGCAACTTCACACCCGTCGGCAGCCACACCGCGCTGCCGTTTCGAGGCCGGGTCATCGCGGCGACCCACCAGGACCTCACGTCGATGCGCCTCGAGGGGACGTTCCGCGACGACTTCTACTACCGGCTGTGCTCGGACGTGATCGAGGTTCCTCCGCTGCGCCTGCGCCTGGCGGAAGACACCGGCGAGCTCGAACTCCTGCTCGAACACTTGCTCGCACGCATCCTTGGAGACGAGGATTCAGGGCTGGTCGACGAGGTCGCGACCAAGCTTCGGCGGGGCGTCAAAGGCGACTACCCCTGGCCGGGCAACGTGCGCGAGCTCGAGCAGGCCACCCGCCGGATCTTGATGGGGAACACCTTCAACGGCGAGACCGGGACGGCCGCCACCGACGATCGGCGCGCGTTGGTCGAGGGCGTGGACGCCGGAGCGCTCACCGCGAAGGGGCTGGTGTCGCTGTATTGCAGGACGCTGCACGCCCGCCACGGCACCTACGAGGAGGTCGCGCGCCGCGTCGAACTCGATCGGCGGACCGTGAAGAAGCACATTGTGGGCGAAGGCTGAGATCGTGGGCCGGGGGTCTATACTCCGCGGCCCATGGTGATGACCCGCTCCCGCATGCTCTCGTTGGGCACCCAAGCCCCTGCGTTCAGCCTTCCGGACGCGAACGGCAAGCCAGTGTCCTTGGCCGACTTTGCCGACGCCAAGGCCCTCGTCGTGGTCTTCATGTGCAACCACTGCCCGTTCGTGAAGCACCTCCGGGGTGGACTCGCCAAGCTCGGCCGCGACTGCGCCGAGAAGGGCATGGCGATGGTGGGGATCAACAGCAACAACTACGACCAGTATCCCGACGACTCGCCCGACCGCATGCGCAGCGAGGCCAACGTCTACGGGTACGAGTTCCCCTACTTGGTCGATGCGGAGCAGAGTGTCGCCAAGGCGTACCAGGCCGCCTGCACGCCCGACTTCTTCGTCTTCGATGGCGAGCAGAAGCTGGTGTACCGAGGCCAGTTCGACGACAGCCGTCCGGGCAACGAGATCGCGGTGACGGGCAAGGATGTCTACGCGGTGCTGGGCGCGGTGCTCGAGGGGAAAGCGGTCGCCGAAGAGCAGAAGCCGAGCATGGGCTGCAACATCAAGTGGAAGCCGGGCAACGAGCCCGACTACTTCGGATAGCGGACGCGGGGAGCCGCAACCCGTCGCGGTGCCCCATCCAGATGGGAAGGGGGAGTCGAAGACTCCGTGGTCGGTCGCAAGCTTTCACGCCGCTGGTGACATCTGCGGGTCATGTTCACCCGACGCAAGCTCGTTGGTTTGGCTGGAGCTGGGGTCGTTGCCGGGGTGAACAC
>CAJXVA010000273.1 GCA_913061055.1 uncultured Pseudomonadota bacterium | reverse complement strand
GGGCTCGGAGATGTGTATAAGAGACAGACCGCCCCTCGCCCCGCAACATCGTCGATCTGCTCCGCGGCATGGAAGGGTCCGCCCAAGCCGATCGATGGATGCGGTCGATGTCGATCGCAGGCGTGCGTGGGACGTTGGGCGGACGCATGAGTGGCGCCAGCACGGTCGGTCGCTTTTGGGGCAAGACCGGAACCCTGCCGTCGATCGGGGTCGTCGCCGTCAGCGGCATCCTGTTTCATCGGGACGATGGGCGGCGGTACGCGGTTTCGCTGTTGTTCAACGGCGTGCCGAACGTGTCCTCCGCCCGGGGTGTGCAGGACCAGTTCATCACGGCGGTCGCCGCCAACCACCATGGCGTTGCCCGCTTGCCCGGACCGGAGCTGATCTCCACCCGCAGCGCGGCTTCGGACGTGGTGGAGCTGGAGTGGACGCCGGTCGAGGGCGCCGATGGTTATGCGGTCTGGTTCAGCGACGATGGGGAGCACTGGGATCCGGCCGACGCTCGCCGGGTCGATGGAACCGAACATCGTGCCGGTGACCTCCCGTTCGTGGACGACGTTTTTGTGCGGGTGACGGCGTTCTCGCAGGAGGCCGGGGCCACCCACTCCAAGGCCTCCGATGTGTACGGAGCCTCGGCGAGCGTGGGTGTCGCGCGGGTGTTGGTCGTCGATGGACACGAGCGCTGGCAAGCGCAGCGGGTCAGCGAGAACCCGCGCGCGGTGGGCCACAACTTCGTGGTGCGGTACGGCGAAGCGCTCGGGGTCGCGTTCGATACCGCCTCGGCGGAGGCGGTCGGCGACGAACGGGTGGCCCTGTCGGAGTACGATGTCGTGTTGTGGATGCTGGGCGAGGAGAGCGACGCCCATCTGAGCTTCGACGACCTGGAACAGGATGTGCTGGCCTCGTACATCGACGCCGGAGGCGCGGTGATGGTCTCGGGCGCCGAGTTCGCCTACGATCTTGGCGCGGTGGGTACGCCCGAAGACACCGCGTTCTTGGCCGACGTCCTGCACGTCGGCTACACCGGCGACGATGCCGCAACGTGGTGGCTCCATGAAGGGCAGGGCGCGCTGCAAGGAGCACCGGTGTTGGGCTTCTCCACCCGCGATGCGATCGTGGTCGACTTCCCCGACCAGCTCAACCCCGTTGGGGGCGGTGCCGCGGTGCTTTCGTACTTCGGCGGCGCCGGCGGGACGGCGGCCGTCGCATGGTCTGGGACCGGCTCGACGTTCGCGCTGGGGGTCCCGTTCGAGTCGGTCGAGGGGGTGGCGGACCGCACCTGGCTCTTGGACCAGGTGCTCGCCTCGCTGCAGTGACATTGCGGTGATCCACCGCGGCTGATATCTCGGCCAGCATGCGCCTGCATCGGGTCTTGCTGGGTCTTTCGCTCGTCGTCGCGTCGGGGTGTCGGGGGACCGACACTGCGCTTCCCGAGGCGGCGCCGGGCCCCGGCAAGGTGGCGAGCGTCGACGCTGCCCCGGTGCTTTCGGCCGAGGAAATCCTCGCCGCCAGCGATCTTCCCCAGCCTCTGGCGCAGCCGTTGGCTGGGGACCCGATGGGGGTGAGCATCCACCGCCTGAGCAACGGGCTGACGGTCTACGTGAGCACCGACCGGCAGCAGCCGCGCTTCACCGCCTGGATCGGCGTACGGGCGGGAAGCCGCATGGACCCCGCGGACTCGACTGGGCTCGCGCACTATCTCGAGCACATGCTCTTCAAGGGCACCGACGAGTTCGGCACGCTCGACATGGAGGCGGAGCAGCCCCACATCGACGCGGTTCAAGACTTGTACCGGCAGCTTCGCACGACGCAAGACGAAGCGGAGCGCTCGGCGATCCTCACCAAGATCGATACCGAGACCCAGGCGCAGGGCAAGTTCGCCATCCCCAACGAAATCGATCGCATGTACGCGACGCTTGGGCTCGAGGGGGTCAACGCGTTCACGAGCAACGAGGAGACCGTGTACATCGGCAGCGTTCCGAGCAACCGGCTGGAGCAGTGGGCTGCGGTCGAGGCCGAGCGTTACACCGACCCTGTCTACCGGCTGTTTTGGCCGGAGCTCGAGGCTGTCTACGAGGAGAAGAACATCGACCTCGACTCGCCGAACTCACGCGTGTGGAAAGCGATGCTCTCGGGTCTGTTTCCGCAGCATCCCTACGGTACGCAGACGACGATCGGAGAGGTCGAGCACCTCAAGTCGCCGGCGTACGACGACATGGCTGCGTACTTCGAGCAGTGGTATGCGCCGAACAACATGGCCATCGTCTTGTCGGGGGACATCGACGCCAAACAGGCTGTGCCGGTTCTGGAACAGGCGTTCGGGCACCTGAAACCTCGGTTGCTGCCCACCCCGGCGAAGGGGGCGTTGCCGGAGGTCCAGGGGCGCAGCATGACCGAGGTCCTTGGAGACGGGGAGCCAGGGGTGCGCATTGCGTGGAAGACTGTCCCTGTGGGGCATGCCGATGAGCCCGCCCTCGTGGTGCTCGACCGCGTGCTCGATGACGCCAGCGTTGGCCTGCTCAACACACGGCTGGAGCTGACCCAGAAACTCCCCGCGGTCGGGTCTGGCCACAGCACGTTGAACGAGGCTGGCTACTTCTTCACTTGGGCTCAGGCTCGGCAGGACCAGAACCTCGATGATGTCGAGGGGATGATGCGCGAGGTGGTGGAGGCCGTCCGGGCCGGGGCGATGACCGAGGCGGATGTGGCCGCGGCCAAGCTGCACTGGAGCCTGGGCCGCAAAGAGGGCCTGGAATCCACTGGCTCTCGCGCCAGCCGGATGATGGACGCGTTCATCTCCCATCGAGATTGGCGGGACGAGGTCGCGACCGCGGAGGCCGTCGCCGCCGTGACGCGCGAAGACGTGATCCGAGTCGCGGGCAAGTACCTGGGGGAGGGCACGGTTGTGGTCTTCAAACGCAAGGGCCAACCCAAGCTCCCCAAGCTGGGCAAGCCGGCGATCACCCCGGTGGACATCGACCCGTCTCGCAAGAGCCCGTTCGCGAAGGAAATCGAGGCGATGGAGACCCCGGACCTCACTCCGGTCTGGGCCCAACAGGGCACCCACTACGAGCGCCGCACGCTCCCCAGCGGCGAGCTGATCGCGGTCAAGAACCCTCGCAACGACCTGTTCAGCGTCACGATTCAGATCAAGCGGGGCTACCGCAAGGCGCCGCTGCTCTGTTACGCGCTGGATCTGTTCGAGCTCTCTGGCCGCGGTGAGACCCCCGCCGCCGACCTGCAGAAGGAACTCTACGCGCTCGGGTCGTCGGTGTGGACCTCGTGTGACGCGGAGTACAGCGCGATCAACCTTCGAGGCGTCGACAAGAACCTGGACGCGACGCTGGAGCTCGTCACGGCGTGGATGGACGACCCCACGTTCAGTACCGAGCTGCTCGGAGCCCACCTGGACAACACGCTCAGCGCTCGCAAGGACCAGCTCGATCAGGACCGCTACCTGACGTCGGCCCTCGATGCGTACGCGAAGTACGGGGAGCGTTCGGCGTGGAAACAGCAGCCCTCCAACGCCAAGCTCGCTGGGGCCAAGCCTGCGGCGCTGCGGCGGCTGATTCGGACGATGCTCGACCATCAGGGCCGAACGCTCTACTTCGGCACCCGTAGCGCGGACGATGCGGCAGTCCTGCTGGGCCGCACCAAGACCTCGTCCGGTCGCAAACGCTTCAAGGATCCAGGCGACGCATGGGTCCGCGAGTTTCGTGACCTGAAGGGACCGACGGTCTACTTCCTGGACAAAGAGGTGGCCAAGGCGAACGTTCGATTTGCATTCCCGGCAGCGCCTCTGCGCCGCGAGGATCGACCGCTGGCCAAGCTCTACACGCAGGTCCTCAGTGGCAACATGAGCGCCGCGGTGTTCCAAGAGCTGCGCGAGTCCAGCGGCCTGGCCTACTCCGCATACGCGGGCGTCAGTGAGGGCCGGACGCCCAAGGATGCGTCCGCGCTGTTCGGGTCGCTGAGCACCCAGACGGACAAGACCCCGGAGGCTGTTGCCCGGTTCATGGGGTTGCTGAAGTCTCCGCCGCTGTCGACGGACCGGGTGGAAGAGGCCCGCGAGGCGCTCGACCTCGAGTACCGGGCGACACGCTTGGACCCTCGTTGGATCGGGTGGAGCGTGGTGTCGTGGGACGAGATGGGGGAGGCCGCGGACCCCCGGGCCTGGGAGTGGGCGCAGGTGAAGCAAGCCGACACGGACGCGCTGCAGCGATTCGCCGAGGGGTGGATGGACAGCCCGGTGGTCTTTGCGGTCGTGGCGGAGCGGGCTCGGGTCGGAATGGAGGCTCTGCAAGGCCTCGGAGAGGTAAAAGAAGTCCGACCTGAAACGCTCTTCGGCTATGGAGCGTTCCCCTCGGACTCCGACAAAGCGCCGACTCGATGAACGCATCCCACCTCTGCCTCCTCCTTGTTGCCTGCTCGACGCTCGGCTGCGAGTCCAGCTCGAACCCCGCACCCGCGGCGACGGGCGCGAGTGCATCGTCGGGGGCGGGATCCAGCGGCGCCGCGGAGACCAGCTCCGGGGAGCAGACTCCCGACCCCCAGACCGGACCGGACTCGGGTTCCGAGCCCAAGCTCGATCTGAGCGAAGCGCCTCCACCGGTCTGCGCCGGGGACCCCCAGGTCGTCACGTTCGCGACGACCGATGGCGTCACGCTCGAGGCCGACTTCGTGCCCTCGGGACAAGCCACCGGCAAGGCGGCGGTCTTGTTGCACATGATCCCCCCGAGCAACGACCGCACCAACTACCCGGGTGCTTTCATCGAGGCGCTCGCGGGGGCCGGCTACACGGTGCTCAACGTCGACCGACGCGGCGCGGGGGGATCGGGCGGAGACGCGACCGCGGCGTACGAAGGCCCCGCGGGCAAGGAGGATGCGCTCGCTGCCGTCGCATGGCTCGCCCAGTCCGAGTGCACCCTCGAGGCGAGTGAGGTTGTGTTGGTGGGTGCCTCCAACGGCACGACCACCGCGCTCGACTACACCATCGCGTCCAAGACGCCGCCGCGCGCGTTGGTGTTCCTGAGCCCCGGTGCCTACACCGAGAACCAGAACGCGGTCTCCGAGCACACCGATCTCCTCTCCGGCTTGCCTGTGTTCCTGGGCTACCCCGATTCCGAGCGGCGTTGGCCCGAGTCGGTGCGCGGTGTGGGAGGGGCGACCTGGGTGCTTCGGCAGTACGACGGGGGCTCACACGGCTCTCGGTTGTTCACGTCGAGCAAGTCCGTCACCGACGACATCCTCGGGTTCCTCGCCGGGCTGTAGGTCCCGGGGGCGCTATCCTCCGGGGCTGTGCGCCGGGTATCCTGAACCATGCGGTGGGGATGGGGTTTGGGCGCGGTGCTCGTGGTGAGCGCGTGCGGCCAAGGCGAGATCCGGGCTTCCGACACCGACACCGCGGGCTTGGGCGGGACATCGAGCACGATGGGCCCGGTCTCAGGGAGCCCTTCGTCCGCACCTGACGCTGCGTCCACGGCCTCCGGAGCGACGAGCCCGGCGTCTGCGACCGAGCCGGGAGACTCCACCTCGGACCCTGTTGTCGAGACGACCGGAGAGCCCTCGTGCGAGGTCCCGATGACCCTGTATCCCGATGAGGACGCGGACGGGTTCGGTGATGAATCCGAGCCCCTGCAGTCGTGCACCCGCCCCGCCGGCTACACCCCCGAGGCAGGGGACTGCGACGACGACGATCCCGACGTCTACCCCGGCGCGCCCGAGCGATGCGGTGGCACGGTGGATCTGGACTGCGACGACGCCGTGCCCGCGCTGTGTACCTCCTGTGCCGACCTGCTCACCAGCGGCAACGGGGCGCGCGACGGTGTCTACACGATCGATGTCGACTCCGAGCGGGGGCCCAAGGCGCCGATGCAGGTCTACTGCGACCAAACGACGTCGGGCGGCGGCTGGACGCTGGTGCAGCGGACCGTTTGGGATCCTGCGCTGACCGACGCCCTGCAGACCACCTACCTGCAGTGGCGCACGCTGAGCATCGGCGATCCGGGGGCGGGCGCGTACCGCATGCGCGGAGAGTTGTGGGACGACCTGCAGGGCCTCTTCGATCACATGTTGCGAGTCGAGCTTCGGCGCTCGGACGACGGCACGTCCTGCATGCCGCTGTTTTACTTCGGCAGCAACGGCGTCCTCGACGTGACCGCGGATGGAGCGAACATCACGGGGATGGTCAGCGACGTCTCGATCGTCAACGCGACAGAGTTCTCTGCGACTGACGTGGGGCCGGCGACCAACTGCGTCAACGATGGAAACTCGGTCCCGTGGTTCTTCGGTGCCTGCTGCTCGACATGCCCCCGCTACCAAGGCAGCTACTGGAACGAGGCGCACCCGATGGTCTCGTACGTGAACACGACCCCGGACGGTTTTGGCAACCTCGAGCCTGACGTGTGTTCGGCTCCTGCCGAGCCGGCGATCAACGCCAGCGTGTTCCGGGGGGCGAACACGATGGAGTAACGTGCGCTAGGCGCCCGTTACTCCATCAGCGCCTCACACCCGACCGTCCGCACACACCCCGCGCAGATGCTCAGGTTGCCGCGTTCGTTCGCCTCCTGGTCTTCTCCGTTGCCGATGCCGACGAAGTCCTCGGGGTGTTCGGTGCCCAGGACAACCTCGCAGCGATCGGACTGCAGCGTGATGCCGTAGCCAGCGCCCGTGACTCCGTTGGGGGGTTGGTTGAGGAGTCCGTCGTTGATCCACGGTGATTGCGTGAGGTCGGTGCTCTCGGATGGGACGAGGATGCCGCTGCCCGCAGAAACCTCCGCGACACACAAGGCTCCGGGGTCCGACTCGTTGCCCGGTTCCATGCCGTCGGCCTCGTTGCGCAGGTTGTATCGGCCCCACAGCTGCTCGGGGACGTCGACCGTGATATCGGCCGCCTGCCCGTCGCCGCCGCGAACGATCATGCTGGTCCCGACGCCTGCAACGGCGAGGCATGGGCATCCGCTGACCCATCCGGCCTGCTCGCACGCCGAGATTTCTTCGGCCGAACACGAGGGGAACGGATTGAGATCTGCGGCGAGCGAGACGAACGCTTGCCCCGCTCCGAGGTCGACCTCCGCTGACCCGGCCAACCCTTCCACGCACACGTTTCCACGGTCTTGGTAGTCCGGATCGGCGTCGTTGTCCTCGGTGCCGAGTTCCAGTTCCCCGGTGAAGCTCTGCGGAAGGGTCACCCGGAAGTCCGCGCCGCTGCGGGAGAGCTGCACGAGACCGTCGTAGTAGACGCGAATCTGGCAGCCATCGCGCCACTGCGCGTTGCCGTTGGGGTCAACGCACTGGTCTGCGGCGTTCATCTGGTCGGGTGGGGCAGGGTTTCCTCCCGTCTCGAACGCCCACAACGACAGCCGGTCGAAGTCCGCCTGGGCGTCGGAGGCATCGGACGCCGAGGTGAAGCGCCGCATCTCCACCGTGATCCGGTCCGTCGCCGCGTACTGCACGGTGATGTTTCCGCGGTTCGCGAAGTTGTCCGCGTGCTCGGTGCCCCCGATGATGAGGTTCTGGACCACCGCGGGGTCGAAGGGCTGATCGATCTCGAGTGTCCACTCATCTTGGGCCGGTTGGTTGCCCTCGAACGGGAACAGGTCCGCATCGCCATCGGTGTCTCCGCCGCCGGTCGGATCCTCGGAAGGACAGGCGCAAAGCAGCAGCGGTGCGCAGAGTATTAAGCGACGAGAGAACATGGCCGGACAACGCGCCACTGGGGACGCGCTTCCGGGGATGTGGGACGGATTGCCCGTTCTCAGGGATGCTTCGCCCGTTCAGGCGAGCTCCCGCAGGCTCGCTCAGTCGCCGGTCTTGACGGTCTCGAGCATCGTGGCCCACGCGGGCGCCCAGACGTCGAGGGTCTTGGCGGGGCCGGTCGCCTTGAAGAACAGCGGGTCGCCGGATCCTTCGACGATCACCGCGAGCATGCGGTGGTCGGGCTTGTCGTGCTTCTCGTCGGCGCCGGGCATCATCGCCGCGACGTAGCGGCCGGTGACGTCGAGCGTGTGCATCGTCAGCGCGCCCACGGTCTTCTTGTCGAGCGTGGAGATGTCCTCGAGCGTCTTGCCCTCGGGCGGGGTGAACTGGCCCTTCCAGCGGGTCATGTTCGCCTCGACTCCGCCCGCGCCGCCCTTGAAGCGATACACGACAAGTTCGCCGTCGCCGCCCGGGCCGGGCACGACCCACTGCGCCATCCGCATCATGCCGCTGGGCTGACCCTTCTCCCACTCCTTGGGGACGCTGACCGAGAACTCGGCGAGGGTCTCCGCGACCACGTCGCCGCTGGGCGTGACATCGCGAGGAGGTCCGGCCTTGGCAGCTGGGGGCGCGCCGGCCTTCATGCCGCCGTGCGGGTTGGTCGGAGGCGGGGCCGCGCCGTGTCCGGCCGGGGCTCCACCGTGCGGGTTGGCCGGCGTGCCGCCACCGTGGGCCATCGGAGGCTTGGCGTCGCCGGGAGCTTTCGCGTCACCGGGCGCCTTGGCTGCGCCCGCCTTGTCGCCAGCGGGCGCCGTGCCGGCTGCCGGTGCGGCCTTCTTTTCCCCGTCGCAAGCTGCGAGGGACAGGGCGATACACAACGGAAGCAGGGCTTTTCTCATGGCGCGCGCACTGTAGCAGCAACGCGCCAGACGGGGGCCGCGCCTGAGCGCCGGCGCCCCGGGACCCTCACATGCAGAACGCTGGGGTCAGGCCGCCCATGCCGGCTTCGGCCTCAACGCAGGTTTGGTCCACTTCCGGGCAGTCTGCATCGACGTTGCACTCGCCGCAGACACCCAGCTCGGCGAAGCCGAACAGGCTGGCGAGGCCGCAGTGGCCGGATTCGCAGGCCGCGTCGCCATCGGTCACGGGGCATCCCTGGCCGTTCTCCACCGTGCCGGGGTCCGAACACGCAAAGTAGCCCCCGAGGTTGCCCAGATCGTAGACCGGTGCGCAGATCTCCGCGCCGTCGCACGGCGCAGACGGGCCGCATTGCGAGCAGAAGTTGGCGTTGATGATGCCGCCGGTGTCGATGAGTTCGGTGCACACCAGCTCGCCGGCGCAGCCCTCGTCGGTGTTGCACATGTTGCCTTGGCTACCGTCCGTGCAGATGGCGTAACCAACCGCATCGAGGCTGCAGGTTCCGGTGTCGCAGTCTTGGTCGACGAGGCACTCCGAGCACACGCCGCCGACCTGCGGGATGACGTAGCAGAAGCCGCTGTCGCACTCGCCTGGCGCTGCACATTGGGCGCCGTTGGGCTGTGGCTCGGTCGAGGTCTCGTTGCCGGTGTCCGGGCTGATGAAGCCGCCGTCGTCGCTGGTGGTGCTGCCATCGCCCGTGTCGGCGGGAGTGTCGGTGGTGGCTGGGGACGTCGTGACGCCCACGCTGTCGGCCGTGGCGTTGGTGGTGACGCCGGGGGCCGTCGTCATCGTGTTGCCGCTGGTCGAAGCGGCCGCGCCGGAGCTGCTCCCCTCGTCGGTATCGCCTCCGGCATCGACTGCGCTCCCGCAGCCGCCAAGCATGAGAGACAGGCCAAACGTGGTCACCAAGATAGAGCGCAGCATCGTCGTTCTCCGAAGTGACGATGATGCACCGCGCTCGGGCCGGGGTCTACCCGCGAGTCGAAACCCACATTCGGACCATGGAAATCGTGGTCTGAGCGACGCTCCAACCGCCTTCGAGCAGTCCGGGGAGCTCGGGTGCGGACGCGGGGATTTCGTGGAGCAGCGCGGGGGTCCCCGCCGACAGCGCGCGGAGCCAGGCACGCGGTCCTTCGGCTGCACCGTCGCTTGAGGTCCAGCGTACGGCGAGCTGCGCGCTGCCCTCCATGGACACGTCGAAACGATCCGCGCCGTCGCGCAGGCGGAGCGTGTGGCGCCGGGTCTGCGGGGTTCGCTCCCACGCCTCGGCGAACCATCCGCTGCGCGCGGGGCCGGGGCAGGGGCTCTCCCACGACTCGGGGGTTGCCCAGACCGAAGTCTCTCCGACCCCGGTCGCCCAAAGCGTGTGCGTGGTGTTGTGTGGGGACAATCCGCACCGCGTGTAGAACGCGACGGCATCGGGGCTGGCAGGGATGAGCAGGCCGTTCGCTCCGTCATCGCGGGCCGCGTCTTGCAGGCCCGCGACCAGGGACGCGCCGAGGCCCCGTTTGCGCCACGCAGGGACCAACCCGATGCCGGCAGTCCGGGCCACCGAACCCAACGAGGTCGGACGGCCCACCAGCCCATAGCCGACCCACGCCGCGGGGTCGGTCGCATCTGTGCTCTGCGTGAGGAGGATCGACCGGGCCGGAAGCACACACTCGCGCGACAACTTCCGAGCAAACCATCCCGGCGGGCGCTGGCCCTCGCCGAACACCGCCCGGGCGAGCGGTTCGAGGAGGGTCGGATCGCCTACGTCCTCGACGGGTACTTGCCGGATGTCAGCGATCGACACGCAGACCCGCGCGCTCCGTGTGGCGGGCCAAGGCCAGGTCACACAGTTGCGAGACCAGGGCGGGGTACGCGACGCCCGCGTGCTCCATCAGCTTGGGATACATGCTGATCGAGGTGAACCCGGGCATCGTGTTGAGCTCGTTGAGGTAGGCCACGCCAGTGTCGCGGTCGAGCAGGAAGTCGATGCGCGCCAGGCCGCTGCATCCCATCGCCGCAAACGCTCGCTTGGCGTCCCGTTGTAGGCGTTCGGCGAGCCCGGGATCGATGTCCGCCGGAATGGCATACGTGGCCACGTCGTTGACGTACTTCGTCTCGTAGTCGTACCAGGTGTTCGGCGGCAGGATGATCTCGCCCGGCGAGCTGACCGTGGTGTTGCTTCCACCGTCACCCAACACCGCCAGTTCGATCTCCCGCGCGTTGACTCCGGTCTCGACGACAAGCTTGGTGTCGAACGTGCTGGCCTCGGCAAGCGCGGCCTCGAGCTCTTGACGGTTCGTACACTTGCAGACCCCGACCGAGCTGCCCAGGTTGGCGGGCTTGGTGAAACACGGGTAGCCGAGCTCCGTTTCGATGCGCTGCGCGGCTTCGGTTCGGACGCTCGCGTCGCTCAGCGTACGCGCGTCGAGTCCCAGCCACGGCACTTGGGCAATGTCGGGTGCGGTGGCGGTGATGAGGTGCTTTTGGACCGCCTTGTCCATGCACGTCGCGGATGCCATCACGCCCGAGCCGACGTAGGGCAGTCGGTACGTCTCGAGAAGGCCTTGAATCGTCCCGTCCTCGCCGTTGGGCCCATGGATCACCGGGAACACCAAGTCGGGCTTCAGGCTGCGGATGTCGGGCAGGGGGGTGCCGGTCGCGACGACGTCGGACAGGTCCTGGTCCACGGCGCCCAACCGCCACGCGCCGTCCCGCGCGATGCCGATGGGCAGAACATCGAAGCGATCGCGGTCGATGGCATCCAAGACGGAGCGGGCGCTACGCAGCGAGACTTCGTGCTCGGACGACATACCGCCGAACAGGACGGCCAAACGAGTGCGACTCATGGGGCCGCATTGTCGGGGCTTTTGCCGGAGGTGTCACCCCGGCCGGGCCGCGCTGGCGCACGGTCTGGGCCGCTTCGACTATCCGCGCAACAGCGCCATCACGACGCGATCTTGAAACCGTTTCGCCCGCCCAACCTGCGGGCCGCCGACCAAGACGCTGAAGGCGTACCGCGGTTCGCCGAGCGTATCGTTGACGATTCCGGTGAGGCCGGTTGCGTTCGAGAGCGTGCCGGTCTTTGCGCGGACGCGTCCACCGCTGCGGCGTAGACGACCGCGCAGCGTGCCTTCGCGACCCGCGACGGGAAGGGCATCGATCACGGCTTCCGCCCGCTCGTCGCGAGCCCACAGGCTCACCAACTCCACCATGGCGTGCGGGGTGACCCGTCCGTGGGCGCTCAGGCCGGAGGCGTTCTCGAACCGGAGCGCGGCGGGGTCCTGACCGGTGGCTTGCCAGAAGGCGCGGAGCACCTCGGCGCCGTTGTTCCAGTCTCCCGGAGCGTTCGTGGCGTGGTGCCCCAGGGTGCGAAGGACCTGCTCGGTCGTGAAGTTGTTGGAGAACTTCAGGGCCGAACCCAACACGGCGGGAAGCGCCGCGCTGCGGTGCGTGGCAACGACGGTGGCCCGCTGCGGCGTGGTCCCGGTTTGGATCTCGAGGTCTGGACGACCCAACGCGCCGGCCAACACGCTGGCGGTGAAACGGCTCGGGTTCGCGATGCGCCGGCGAATCTTGACCGGCGCGCCGCGGCGGGGCTGACCATCCACCCGGATGACCGTCTTGTCGCCTTGCAATCGGGTGGTGACGAACACGGACCCATGGGTACGGCCTCGCTCCACTTGGAGGTGCTCGCACGGGGGATCGAGCGCAACCGCAACGCCGTCGGAGCTTCGGTCGGCGGTGACCCGGACGACGACGGTGTTGTACTGCAAGGACAGCGCTCCGCTGGGAGCCATGTAGCTGAAGCCCGGGCCTGAGGTGTCATACCCAGGGCCAAACGTGCGGGCCGAGAACATCGAGTCGTCCACGACGATGCGCTGCACGCCCGCGCTGTCGACGGACGCGGCGAGGGTCTGCAGGTCTTCGACCTGCAAGGAAGGATCTCCGCCCCCGCGGACGAAGAGTGTGTCGCCCTCTCGAAGGATGGCGGTCTCGAATCGGAAGTCTTCGCCGAGGAGGGTGACCGCGGCGGTGGCCGTCAGGAGCTTGTGGTTGCTGGCGGGGTTGAGTGCGGTGCCGCCGTGGTGCTCGAACACGGTCTGTCCGCTCTGCAGGTCTTTGATCGCGATACCGACGTCGGCTTGCGCGTCCATCGTGGCCGCGAGCGTGTGCAGCGTGGAGACCAGGGCGGAGGACGCCGGGTTGCCAGCGGCCGGTGTGGCCGCGGGTTGCAGCGTGCGCAGCCGACCCTCGATGCGCGATTGCCAGGCGGTCTTGGACG
>CAJXVA010000272.1 GCA_913061055.1 uncultured Pseudomonadota bacterium | reverse complement strand
GGCGACCGGGTCATTCTCGGAGGACCTCCGGTCGGGGTGGCCTCGGTTGCCCGGAGCATGCGAGCCAGCGGCACCAACCGTGTGGTCATCGTGGGCGGCGGCGACGTCGGCCTGCAGCTCGCCCGCGCGCTCTCGGCCCTCACCCGCGAGGTCTCGATCGTCGAGGAATCCCGCGACCGCTGCGAAGCACTGGCCTCGCAGCTCGCAAAAACCACCATCTTGCACGGAAACGGAACCAACCTCGCGTTCCTCCGAGAAGAACAGATCGGTCGCGCCGAAACAGCCTTGGCGGTCACCGGCACGGACGAGGTCAACCTGATGTCCTCGTTGCTCAGCAACGAGCTCGGGGTTGAGCACACGTTCGCGCTCGTCCACCGTCCGGGCTACTCGTCCGTCTACGCGCACCTGGGTATCGACGGCACCACGAGCGCCCACGAGGTCTTGTCCAGCACGCTGCAGTGGCTGCTCCCCGGTCGGACCGTCGTCAGCTCGGCCACGCTCCCAGACAGCGATTGGTCGATCCTCGAGCTTCGGGTGCCCCACACGCTGCCGAGGCAGCTCCGCGTCCGCGACCTCTCGCTCGGCGCCTCCACCCGCATCCTCGGGGTTCTCCCCCACTCCGACCCCACCATCGCTCCGGAAGCCAACCCTGTCCTCACCGGGGGCGAGCACCTCCTCGTGGCCTGTCCGATTCGTGACCGCCGCAGCGCCGAGCGAGGCGTCACCCGATTGGAGACCAAGAACGGGTGAACCTCCGGGTCGTCAGCCGCTACGTCGGACTGTTGCTGTTCACCGTCGCCGTGCTCATGCTGGCGCCGGTCGGACTCGCGATCTTCGACGGTGAACCTCGCACCATCACCGCCTACGCGGTGGCGACGTTCTGCTGCATTGCGCTGGCCCTCACGCTGCGCCGCATCGGCCAGCTCGACGACGACCACGAGATCCATCGCAAGGATGCACTGGGCGTCGTCGGGTTCACCTGGCTGGCCCTGGGCATCCTCGGTGGCCTGCCCTTCATCCTCGAGGGCTCGATCCCCAACATCCCCAGCGCCATTTTCGAAGCCGTCTCAGGCTTCACCACCACCGGCGCCACGGTCGTCTCGGACATCGATCACCTCTCCCGGGCGACCAACCTTTGGCGGTGCCTGATGCACTGGATCGGGGGCATGGGCATCGTCGTGTTGTTCGTGGCCGTGTTCCCGCAGCTGGGCGTCGGCGCCAAGCACCTGTTCAAGTCCGAGGTGCCAGGCCCCACAACCGAAGGCCTTCGCCCCAAGATCCAACAGACCGCCACCGCGCTGTGGTGGATCTACGGCAGCCTCACGGCGCTGTGCACCGTGCTTCTCATGTTGGCAGGCATGCCCCTGTTCGACGCGATCTGCCACGCCATGTCCACGCTTGGCACCGGCGGGTTCTCGTCCAAGGGCGCCAGCGTTGGCGCGTTCAACAGCCCGACGATCGACTGGATCATCAGCGCGTTCATGCTCATCGCGGGGCTCAACTTCGGCCTCTACTACGGCCTGCTTCGTCGCAAGTGGCGGACGTTCTACCGGAACTACGAGCTGCGCTTCTATCTGACGGTCAACCTCATCGTCATCGCGATCGTCGCTGCCAGCATCTTCGGCGGGAAGGGCAACCTGACCTGGACCGAGACGCTTCGGCACGCCACCTTTCAGACGCTCGCGGTCACGACGACCACGGGCTTCATGACCGAGGATTTCGACACCTACCCGGACATCGCTCGGTTCGCGTTGTTCTGCTGCATGTTCATGGGCGCCTGTGCCGGATCGACCGCGGGCGGCCTCAAGGCGTCACGCGTGTTCGTGCTGGGCAAGGTCGTCCTGCGGGAGCTCAGCATCATCGTGCGGCCGCACCAGGTCAGCGCGATTCGAGTCGGCAAAGGCACCGTCAGCCAAGACATCGCGGGCGGCATCGCCACGTTCTTTGCCGCCTACTTCTTCTTGTTCGCGGTCGCCTCGTTCTTGCTGGTGGCCTCCGGACTCGACCTCATGTCGGCCATGAGCGCCACGATCGCGTGCCTGAGTTCGGTGGGTCCGGGACTGGATGCGGTCGGCCCCACGGCGAACTTTGGGTTCATTCACGGCGCTGGAAAGGCCGTGTTGTGCGTCTGCATGATCGCGGGTCGTCTGGAGATTTTCGCGTTGTTCGCCATCTTCTCAGCCGGGACTTGGAGGCGTTGACATGCGTCGGATGTTCGTCGTCTTAGCGCTGCTGGCCATGATGCTGGGCCTCGAGGCCCTGCGAGCGGACCAGTCCGTCACGTTGGCGGCCATCGGCTTCGTGATCCTGGCGGCGTTCGCCATCGCTGAGCTCGGCGGACGCATGTCGCTGCCCAAGGTCACCGGCTACATCGTCAGCGGCGTGGTGCTCGGCCCGTTCGCGGCGGACATCCTCTCGGAGGTCGTCGTCGCGGACATGACGATGTTCGGAACCCTCGCGCTGGGGCTCATCGCGACCACCGCCGGCCTCGAACTCGAGCTGAAGGGGCTGGCCAAGCTCACCCGGACCCTCGCCGCGACGATCGGCATCAAGGTGCTGCTCTGCGCGGTCCTGGTGGGAGGCTCGGTCGTCGGAATGGGTCTATTCACCGACCTGCTTGGCCTCTCCAACGACGCCCAGGTCTACGGCCTCGCGATGCTGCTCGCTGCGCTCGCGATCGGGACATCTCCGGCTATCGCCCTCGCGGTTGCCTCGGAGAGCAACGCCAAAGGCCGACTCACCGAGCTCGTCCTTGGTGCAGCCGTGGCCAAGGACGTGGTGGTCGTCGTCGCATTCAACATCGCCCTGGCCACCGCGCTGGCGATGTCGACGGGCGGGAAACTCGGTGTCGATGTCCTGATTCATGTCGGTGAAGAGATCGGCGTCAGCCTCGTTGCTGGGGCGGTTCTGGGTGGACTGCTCATCGCCTACCTGCGGTTCGTCAAGACCGAGATGCTGCTGTTTGTCACCGCCATGGTCTTGGTGGTGGCGGAAATCGCGGTCTACCTCAAGGCCGAGCACCACATCATCCTCGAGCTGCTGCTCGTCTTCATCGTCGCGGGCATGATGGTCCGCAACCTGACCCCCAAGCTCGAGCACGACCTGCTCAAGCCGCTGAAGACCGTCTCGCTGCCGGTCTTCATCGTGTTCTTCACGACCGCGGGCGCCCAGATCGACCTCAAGGCGACCTGGTCGGTGCTCCCCGCCGCGCTTCTTGTCTGCGGCGCTCGGGGAGTCGCCTACTTCATCGCGGCGCGCCTCGGTGGTCGGGTCGGGGGCGAAGAACCCAAGGTCCAGCGCCTGGCGTGGCTCGCCTACCTGCCTCAAGCCGGCGTCGCGCTCACGCTGCTCGCACTGGCCGGCGGGCGGTTCACCGAGCTCTCGGGCCTGGACCCACAGGCCCAAGCGATGGTCTCCGAGCTTGCCAAGGTCGTGGCGAACCTCGGCATCGCTGTTGTCGCAATCAACCTGATGGTCGGTCCGATCACGCTGAGGATCGCACTGCGCAACGCGGGGGAGATCCAGTCCGAAGGGGAACAGCCCAGCGAAGACGCTGAAGCATCTCCAGCTGAAGAAGTTGCCCCACAGCTCGAGTCGCTCGAGTCGCCGCGCCTGCGCGCCTTGGTCACCGATACCCAAGCGGCCTACCTCGAAGCGTGGGAGCCCTGGCTGGACAATGAGCTGCGACCGAAGCTCGCCGAGCTCACCCGACAGGTCGCGGGTGCGGAGGGAGGGCCAGGCACCGACGCCGACAAGGTCCTCGCCCGCATCGAACGGCTGCGCGTCAGCCAATACGCACTGGACACCGAGTCGCTTCGCAGCGTTCTGCTTCATCAGTCGGACTTCACGCAGACCCTCCCGCTCGTCGAGACGGTCCCGCTCGAGAGTTCGCTCGCTGCGGTGCACGACCGAGATGACGTCCGCGTCCGCACCCGCAAACGCGTCGCTGGCTTCTTCGCCATCTTCTCGGGCCGCAACAAACGCAAGCGCCAGGTCCCGGTGCAGCTCGCGGTCCGCTACGCCTTCGAGCCTCGGATGGCCGAGCTCACCGAGTCTGTGCAGCGGAGCTGGCAACGACACGAGGCACGATGCCTGGAGACCCTGCAACGCGCCGTCCTGGGCACGGCGACATGGGATGAGACTCGCAAGGAGCTGCTCACACTCGAGAAGACACTCGAGCGACAGCTCGCCGAGGATCGCAACACCGCGACCGGAGCCGCTGCCCGCGAGCTGACCAAGATCTTCGCCACCGCAGGAGCGCCCGGTGGCAGTGCGCAGGTCCGGTTCAGCCGGGTCGAGCGCGACATCGAGGCCTGTCTCGAGCGCATGGCGAAGGATGCGACCGCCTGGCCAAGCCGGCAGAAGGCTGCCGTCACGCTGCTGGAGTTCGTCGCGGCGGTCGAGCGCGCTCAGGGTCGACTGGAAGACCGACTGCGAAGCGACGTCCGACGCCCGCTCGACGACGCTTTCGCGACGCTGACCACCGAGGTGGGCGAGGAACTCAACCGTCTGGGAACAATCCAGTTCCCAGAGCCCAAGGAGTTGGACGACGAGCAATGGACCCGCATCGGACTTCAGTCGGGTGCGGTCCTGACGAAGCCCGCCGCGAAGGTCCTACGAGCCGCGAGTTCCCGGGTACGCCGCGCCACGTCAACGTCCTCTCCGTTTGCGGCGTTGATGGCCTTCGTCAACGACGGCGAGCCCCGCCTCGAGATCGTCTCGTCGCTTGCCGAGCTCATCGACACGCCGCGGCCGGCCACGGTCAACGTGGTCTCCGTCGACGTTCGAGAGCTCAAGGAAGTCCAGATCGCAGGGCGGCTGCTTCCCTCCGTGGAGCAACGGCTGGAGTCGGTGCACGAGCAGTTCTCTGCTGCGCGCGACACGATGCGCGAGGCCGCCACGTTGGTGAGCTTCGGGTTCCAGACGGCAGAGAAGGCTCGCGACGACGGCGACAACAACCCCCTCGCCCGGCTCGAGGAAGCCGTGGGTCGAGCTCGGACCATGTTGCAGGCCCTTCCGGAGGGCCCGTGTCTGGCCTGGAGCGGGGTTCGAGACGAGCTCAGCACCGACGTGGACGAGATGTCCCAGCGGCTCGTCGAGGCGTCTCGCGCGGTCGCCCGAGGGCAGCGTTCCGACGTCGAAGCGCTGCCCACCGCCCCCGAACGTGTCCGGTCGGTGGCCCAGGAAGCGGTGGCCTCCGTCCGTCGCCTCTCGGCTCGCGCCACCCGCTTCCTTCAAGGCGGGACGGCAGCGGACCTTGCCGAGCGATACCGGCAGCGAGCACGCGGTGAGAAGCTCGACGCTCAGAGTGTCCGCGCCCTGCTCGAGGAGCAGCGCAAACGCCGGATTCCCGGTGTCGATGGGCTGTACGCCTCGCTGTTCACCTCCGGACCGCTACGAGACCCTCGACTGTTCGCCCTGCATCGCGACCAGCTCCGCGCCACGGTCAAGGCCGAGCGCGCCTGGCAGTCCGATACCCGCAAGGGCAACGGCGCGCTGGTGATCGGACCGGTCGGCTCCGGCAAGACCTCCACCTTGGTCATCGCCCAGCTCAAGCTCAGCACCCGGCGGGTCTTCACGATCCGCCACGCCGGCGCCCAAGGCGACACGATCTGGCACGCCCTGGGCCGGACGTTCGACGTCGAGCCGAAACCCGAGGCGCTCGCCAAGGTGATGGGCAACACCCGGTCGGTGATGCTGGTGGACGACCTGCACACCTGGTTCACGCCGTCGCGCGAAGGCATCGAGGACTTCCGCCGATTCCTGTGTTTCATGGCCGAGCAGTCGGAGCAAACGTTCTGGCTGGCATCGGTCGCCTCCGAGTCGATGGAGGTCCTCCGCGCGCTCGCGCCGATCGAGTCCGCGTTTGGAAGCATCGTTCGCCTGCATCGCCCCTCAGCGCAGCAACTCGACGCCGCGATCACGGCCCGACATGAGCTCGCGGGTCTGGGCCTGGAACACCCGCGTCACTGGAGAGCCGACCTGCGCCGCCGTCTGCTGCGGCGGACCGAGCGAGCCAGCTACGCCCAAGACATCGAGTCGGCCTCGGGAGGCAACCTCCGGCGAGCGCTGCAACTATGGCTCGCCCACGCGGGTGTCCGCGGCGAGACCATCGTGCTCGAGCCGATCTACGGATTCTCATGGGGCGTCCCGTTCGTCTCTCGGCTCCCCAACGCGGTGCTTGTCGTCCTCGCAACGCTCATGCGACACGGCGCCACCACGGTCGGCTCGCTCGGTCACGCCAGCGGTTTGGCCAAAACCGACCTCGTGCAGGCGGTCCGCTTCGCCGCAGCCTCGACCTTGATTCGGGAGACCGAGCGCACGGGGCACTTCGAGCTCGACCCCGCGTTCGCCGATGACATCGCGGTCGGCCTTCAAGAGGCCGGCGTGTTTCACCCGGAGGCGGCAGCATGACCTTCACCGACCGGATCCTCACCGAGTACGACGCCATCGTGGGCGTGCTCAATGCACGATTCGTCCTGTACGTGGCACTGCTGCTCGTGCTGGTGTGGGTGGCTCGACGAGCCCTGCTTTCCGGGACCCGGGTCATCTGGCGCCTCGGCTGGGATCGTACGCGCCGGCTGGCCCGGCTGCGTTCGATCTCCGACATCACGCTGATCGCGGTGTTGGCCCTGCTCGTCCTGCGGAAGCTGGTCCTCGCCGCGCCGATCATCACGTGGCTGAGCCTCGCCGTGCTGTTGCTCGCCGTGGCCATCGCGCTGCCCAACTGGGTGCGAGACTTCGCCGCGGGCGCTGCCCTGGCCAACCGCTCGCGCTTCCGGGAAGGCGATCAGGTGCGCCTGCCGAGCGCGGTCGGGTCGGTGCGCCACATCGGCCTGCTGCGCACCGCGATTCGGGCTGGAGATGGCGGCACGCTCTCGGTGCCGAACCGCGAAGTTCTGTCGCAGACCATCCAGGTGGGTCGAGAGCAACAGGCTGCCCCCGTCGAGATCCTGCTGCCACCGGAGGCCGCGGCCAGCCCCGAAGCCCGCGAGATGCTGCTTCGGCTGGCGCACGTCAGCCCGTTCCGTCGCGGTGGCTCTCGGCCGACGCTGACCGAGTCGGACCGAGGCTGGGTGCTCGCCGTGCAAACCTGGTCCACCCGCGACGTCGACGGCGCTCGTCGGGCGCTCGAACGTCAGCTCCTGGGCAACCCGGGCAAGGAGAACGCATGAGACGACTCTGGATTCTTGGAGCAGCGTCCTGCGTTCTTGCGTGCAACATCGAGCTGGTGCAGCCGGAGACGATCGCCGGCGCATCGCCTCGCTACCATCTGGACTCGCTGCCCGAGATCCCATCCCAGAGCGATGAGACGGATCCCACCACGGTCTGGGCCGCCTCGATCCGGCGAAGCCTCGCGTTCCTCACCGACCCCGCCTTGGGAGGCCGCCGACCGGGGACCGAGGGAGGCGCGCTCACCAGCAGTGCGGTCATCTCTCTGTTCGACGACGCGGGGCTGATCCCGTCGGCACCCACGTTCGGCTGGACGACGCCGCTCGGGATTCGCACGATTGTGGTCGAAGAACCTCGAGTCGCGATCACGCTGCCGGTTGCAGAAGGAGAGGAGAAGCCGGAGGTCGTGGTCTTCGTCGAGGGTCTGTCGTTGCGACACCGCGGCGCCGCGGGACAGTTCCACCTTCCGATGGAAGCGGTCGCACTCGCGCCGCAAACCGATCTCGCGGGTCGACTCGCCGTCGGCGCGCTCCCCCTGCTTGGAGACGCGATCGCCGACCCCGCGACCCGGATCCGGGGCACGTTCGACGCGGTCGCCCATCGGCGCCCCGGCGGCTGCCTCCTGGAGCTCCCGCCCGATGCCGAATCGGAGCTCGGCCAGGCGGCGTCATCGTGGGGCGACATCGAAGTTCAGGCGCGCCCCTTGGGCAGCGAGCCTCCTCCGGGGCTTCCGATCGAAGGTTTCGTGAGCGCCGAGGCCTTCGCTGCCCTTCGCCGCGCAACCCTCACCGCCGGCAGCACCGTCGATGTCTCGTTCACCGCGCAGGAGCGATGGTTCGAAGACTCCAACGTCGTCGGCCGGGTTGCGGGCCGAGGGAAACCGGAGCAGGTCGTGCTGGTCACCGCCAACTGGGACGCCGGTGGCCTGGGCGAGCCGAACCCCGTGGGCGGCGCTGCACAAGCCGGCTCGGGCCTCTCCGTCTTGCTCGCGGTCGTCGAGCGCATGAGCCTGCTGCGAGCCTCGGGCCGAGTCCCCGACCGCTCCGTCGTCTTCATCGCGGCAGCCGGCGGAAGCCTCGGCAACCTCGGTCTCGAGCAACTCGCACGCGAGACCGTCGCCCAGCCCGAAAACATCGTGGCCGTTGTCCACCTCGGCGAACTCGATTGGACCGCGCCGGGGCTCACCGTGATCGGCGGACATCGCTCAACCGTCGGCGAACGCGTGCAAGACCTCGTGCCCTCCGCCGAGCTGCTCGATCACGAGCCCGGCTACGGCCACCTGGCGTTCGACCTGCCCCGCGTTCCGCGAGTCACGCTCACCCGCCGCGGTGGTACGCGTCCGGACGCGATCGATCCGTCGGTGCCTCTGACGGCGCTGGCGAACACGGCGCGGGTGACGTTTGATCTGGTCTGGGACCTGGCGGATTCGCCGGACCGGCCGGAGGTGATCGTGCCGCGGATCGATACGCCGGCCGAGCCAGCCGAGCCCGAGCCAGAAGTGGCTGAGAGCGCCGAGTAGGACTGGGCTCCACGCGCCAGCCGCAACGGTCGACGACTGGCAGTCGGAGCGGATGTCGCTCTACCCGATCTTGTCGAGAGATTCGAACCCGAGTCGCATACCGTGTGGCCGACTTCCGTCGGTCGAAAGGTCGCGGTCGAGCCCAGCCCACCAACCTCGCCCGGGGATAGACACTGGGCTACCTTGCCGGCCCAATGCGCCACTTCCCGCTCCTGAGTATGGTTGCGCTCTCGCTCGCGTGCGGTGCCCGCGTGACCGCTGAGTCTGCTGGATCTGCCGATTCTTCCGACGCGGACTGTGATCCGTGGCAGCACGTCTGCACTGTGACGCTACGCCCTTCGTCCTCGCAGTTCGTGCGTCTCGAGCTCGAGACCACGGCGGTCGAGGGCATCGCCCCCGATCTCGATGCCTACAGCGGAGAAGGGGTGCTGTCTGCCGTGCTTGTCGGGGACCCCGTGTCGCTACAGCTTCGACCGCCATCCGGAGGCGGGCACTTCTGCGCCCATTCGGGAAGTTTTTCACGGGTGTCTGACGTCCCCACCGACCCGTGTCTATCCGATTGTAGAGGCCTCTACCATCCGTGTCGGGTGGGTGCGTACAACCCCGGGGAAGGCACCGGAGGAACGGCCGGCGCCGGATTCCTGATCAACGTTGGCGACGGCGACAGCTACCGAGCGCTGGTTCGATCTTTGGATGAAATCGAGGTCACCCTCGAGTACACGGGAATTCAGTGATGACTCCTTCGGGTCCCCGACGGCGAGGACCATCGCCCTCGTGCGCTACCGGGCCGGCGTCTGAGTCAAGCGTCCGGCAAGCACTTTCCGAAGAACTCAACGGGGGAGTCTTCGAGCGAGCGGACCAGAGGTCGCAGCAACCGACCGAGGTGCTGCATCTCCGAAGCCTCGGTCTCTTCTTCGAACATCCGAGGAAGGTCCACCCACACAAGGAAGACGTAGCCGGCCTCTTTCGACGGAACGAACACATAGGCGATGATGTTCGGACTACCCACCCACCAAACCGGATACTCCGCTCCCCCAATCTCGAGTTTGGCGGCGTGGGTGGCTTGTAAGAGCTGCTCATGGGCAGCGTAGGGGGGAAGTCGCCCCTCCCTCACGTCAGCCGCAAGCGCTTCGGCGCTTTCCGATCGGTGAACACGCACCGTCGCGTACCTCATCCGACGAGAGTGGACGATGACCGGGTCGCTCCCCGTCACGGAGCTCCACCCCCGGCTGGTGCGAGAGAGCTCGCAGCCGTCGATGTCTTCAATGACCCCGCGACGCTCTGACACGGTTGACCTTGAGCAACCGGCTACCGCCACGCACGATAGGAGCGTTGCCGCGACCCACAGACGTTTCATCTCGCGGACCCCACACACATTGGACGACTCACTCATCCGTCGGACCACTCGTACATCCCGGTCCATACCTACGGGGCTTCCGCCGCGCGCTTGCAGTTCGCACTGATTTTCTTGCACACAACGTCGAGTCAGTGACGACGAAGCACGGCCCCCCTAGCTCGTCGCGCTGGTACCGGTCCTCCGGACGCTGCCCTCCGTCATCCGAACCTCAGAGCACGCTCACGAAGCGCCACAGGACCAACGCAGGGTCGTCGGGCTCCCAGCCGTACTGCCCCCACTCGACCCGGTAGGTCCCCGGAGCGAGCTCTGGGTGGAAATGCGTTCCCTTGCTGGGGTCGCCCCCGTGGTCCGCGGCGTTCATGAGGATATGACGGCCCTCCGAGAGTTCGACGGTGACCGCCGGTTCCCAGCGGACGCGCTCGAGGTTGGCGCGTGAGGGCAAGGTATCCCCGTTGACGATCACCTTTTCGTCCTGCCACCACGTGAGCATGTCGAGCTCCAGGACGATCACGAGGGCCGCGAACCCGCGACCTTCCAGCAGGTGCGCCGCCACGCCATCCACGGCGCAGGCGCGGTCGTAGTCGGTCGTCGGGTTCTCGAAGTCCATCTCATCGTCGAGTCGCCAGGCCTGGCCACTCAGGACGAAGTCCGGGTCCCCGGCATCGACGGCCGTGAACATGCCGTGCCACGCACCGACCCGACTCTCAGCAACGAGAACCGCGCAGGCTCCCGAGTAGTCCGCCCACTCTTGTGCCATCGCTCCCGATCGTAGCAGGCCTCCGCAGGGATGCGGATCACCCCCGACGCGTCATGGGCTCGTGCGGGCCCGCTAGCGAAGCCCGGTCGCCTTGCGCACCCGGTCCATCGTCGCTCCCGCCACCGCCTTTGCCCGCTTCGCGCCCGCCTCCAGCACCGCATCCACCTGCGACGGGTCGGCCTGGAACGCCTCGTACTTCGCCCGCGCATCCGCAAAGTGAGCGTCTATCTTCGCCGCCAGAAGTTGCTTCGCATGCCCGTACCCAAACGGCGCCCCATCGCGAGCACCCGCCCGGTACCACCCGGCGAGTTCCTCGCGCTCTTCGCCGTGCACGAACATCTTCAGCAGCGCGAAGACATTGCACGTCTCGGGGTCCAACGGGTCCCCCAGCGCCTTCGAGTCGGTCACCACACCCGCGACCTTCTTCTTGAGCTTCTTCCCGGTCATGAAGATCGGGATGGTGTTGTCGTAGCTCTTGCTCATCTTCTCGCCGTCGATGCCGGGGACCTTGGCGACGGGAGACAAGCGGTACTCGGGACGACGAAGCACGGGCTCGGCTCCGCCGAACGCTTCGTTGAAGTGGGTGGCCATGTCCTGCGTCATCTCGACGTGCTGGACCTGGTCCTTGCCCACCGGGACCACGGACGCGTCGTACACGAGGATGTCCGCGGCCATGAGGACCGGGTAGTAGAACAACCCAACCGACGGGCGGATGCCCTTGGCGATCTTGTCCTTGAACGAGTGGGCGCGCTCGAGCAGGCCCATCCCGGTGACCGACGCCAGCATCCAGCTCAGCTCGACGTGTTCGACCACGTCCGACTGGCGGAACAGGGTGACCTTGCTGGGGTCGAGCCCAAGCGCAAGGTAGCTGGCAGCAACGTCGAACACCGAGGTGCGAAGCTTCTCGGCATCACGCACCGTGGTGAGCGCGTGATAGTCGGCGATGAACACAAAGCAGTTGCCCGCGTACTCCTCTTGGAGTTTCACGAACTGCGCGATGGCGCCGAAGTAGTTGCCGAGGTGGAGCTCGCCACTGGGCTGGATGCCCGACACGAGACGGGGCGGAAGGTCCGTCATGACGCTGAAGATGTCAGAAGCGCAGTTGCAGCGCCAGCCCGCCGCCTCGGCGCGAGACCGATGGCCGTAGGCTCACCTCGGGGTGCTCTGCGTGCCACGCCTTGTGGTCCCGCCTCGTGCGAGCCCCGCGGGCGAACAGGAACGCCGTCGCAAACGCCATCGGGACCGCAAAACCGAACGAAAGCCCGGCCGCGATCTTGTTTCCCCGCCCCTCGTTGGCGGTCCCGCAATCGAGGTCAGACCCCCCGTTGGCGCAGTCGCGTTTCAACTCATCGATCCGCGTCAGCTCCCACGCCCCGCGCCCGATCACCACGCCCGTGATCACCGCGGCCACCGAACCCAGCACGAACTCGAAGGTCCCGTTCTCCGTACCGCCCTGGGATTCGTCGCGCTCCCGCCTGGCCTCGCGGCGCTCCTTGCCTTTCAGAGGCTTCGGCTCGATGCGCGTCGGCTCCGCGGCGAGGGCCACAGGCGTCGATGTCATAGCGATTGCAAAGGCAACCGCGCACGCTGCGGGGGTCCGCACCGCGAAAGGGTACCGCGGACTGCAACGACGGGTCGGCACAACGTTGCAGTCCGCAACGAACCCAGCGGCCCCACGGAACCCAGCCCACAAACCCAGGTTGGCACCGCGCGTGCACAACCGTTGAGCATGGTGGCTCTCCTGCTCTGGAACCTGTTGTGCGCTGCGCCGACGGCACCCGCACCGGCCCCTGCCCCTGCGCCCGTCGCGACCGAGCTCGCGGATCCGTTCGCTCCATCGCGCGCCAAGCCGCGGATCCCTCCGGGCACCGTGCGGTCCACCAACCCCGAGCTGCTCTCCCCCTTCGCGCCGCGTCACCGCAACGTGTCCGGGCCCGCCCAGCCCAGCGTTCGCTCTCCCTTCGACGCGTGATATTCCCGCCCGGTGGTCCGCTCCTGCCTGCTGCTCGCGCTGGTGCTTGCAGCCTGTGGACGGTCCGACCCGGCACCTGCGAGCGAGGTCTGTCTCTTATACACATCTGACGCTGCCGACGAGCGATCTAGTGTAGAT
>CAJXVA010000271.1 GCA_913061055.1 uncultured Pseudomonadota bacterium | reverse complement strand
GCGCCGGTGGCGGGCCGACCTTGGGAGGCGCGAGCGTTCGCCGCGGGGGCAGCACCGGACGCTTGGTCTCGGCGCGCAAGGCTGCGGCGACGTCGGCGGGGCTTGGGTAGCGGTCGTCGGGTTCCTTGCGCAGGCAACGAGCCAGGAGCTCCGCGAGCCACCGATCACAGTCGAGGTTTCCGTTGAGGACATCGACCGGGGACTCGATCGCGTGCTGCCGAAGCGTCTGACGCCGGGTGGGCGCCTCGAACAACGGGCGTCCCGCGAGCATCGCGTATCCAATCGTTCCGAGCAGGTAGACGTCCTCCGCTGGCGTGGGCTCGAGGCCCAGCTGTTTTTCCGGGCTGTAGGGGAGCCACGAAGCACGGTCCTCTAGAAGCGACTTCGACCCGAAGAGGTGCCCCAGCCCAAAATCCGCGACGCAGACCGTGGGTCGCTCCGAGTCCTCGCCGACTCGGATTGCCCCGGGTGTGAGCGCTCCGTGGATGACTCCCAGCCCGTGGGCTGCGTCGAGTGCCGCGCAGACCTCCGTCAGCACATGGACGGCCAAGGAGGGGTTCAGGCGCTCGGACAGGGGCGCGGCGTCGTCGGCCGCGTAGCGGAGCACCAGGCGCCCAACATCGTCCCGCTCCACGTGGGTTGCCGGCGCGATGTTGGGGTGCTCGAGGCCCAGCAGGATCCGGTTCGCGGCCTCGCACAGTCGCAGGTCGGATGTCCGGACACCCACACCCTTTCGAAGGACCACGCGCCGCCCGGACGCATCGTTGACCTCATCGTCCGCGATCGGATGCAGTCCGGTGCCGCTCTGGCGGAGACCGGTCGTTTTCATATCGACGAGTATTGCAGGTTACAAGAGAATAGGGTGGCAAAACCGCGGGACCCGCGCGGAGCCTGGTAGTCTCGCCTCGGATGTTGTTCTTTGTCGTGGCTGGATTGCTGGCCCAAGCGCCTTCGGGGGAGTCTGTCGTGCTGTTTCCCGAGCTGGAAGCGTCCCTGCCGGAGCCCGTTCAGGGCGGGTTGCTCGCGGCCGCGCGGGGTGTCTTGCTCGAGCATGGCTTTGAGGCGACGCTGCCTGGCGAAGGCTGTACGGCGTACGCCGATCCGAAGTGCCGCGAAGCCTTGCTCTTGGGACGTCCCGGGTTGACGCTCGAGGTTGGGCTGCAAGCCTCCGACTACGCAGTGACCGCCCGGGTCTTCGCGACGGACGGTTCGGTCCTCGAGACCTCCACCGCGCTCTGCAAGATCTGTCGCCATGATGAGCTCCCGGGGACGGTGACGAAGGCCGTGGAGGCCGTCGCCGCTTCGCTTGACGAGGCCCGCCCGAAGACGGGCACGCTTGCGGTGGTGTCGACCCCATCCGGCGCGACCGTCCTTGTCGACGGAGAACAGGCCGGCACGACCCCGCTCGAGCTCGAGCTCCTGGTCGGCAGCCACGACATCGTAGTCCGGGCGCCAGGGCGCGAGGAGACGAGCGAGCAGGCCGGGATCTCGGCCGGCGAGGTGACGCGACGGGCCTACGAGCTACGGTCGGAGGCGAGTGTCTCGCCGCGGACCGAGATCGGTGTGGGCTGGGGGGCCGTGGCGGTTGGAGCAGTCGTCGCGTTCTCCGGGATCGCGATGCTGGTGCTCGACGAGCGGGAAATCGCCAGCCAGTGCGGCGGCAACGACATCGATGCCGACGGTGACTGCAGGTTTCTCTACGACACCGTCGGGGTCGGCGCGGGATTGTTGGCCGGGGGCGTTCTCGTCAGTGGCGGTGGCGGCCTGTTGATCTGGCATGGCAAACGTCGCTCCGCGCGGGAACGTGCCACTGCGGCGATGACTCCGACTGGCTTGCAGGTGAGTTTCTGATGCCGAAGGCAACCCCACTGTTCATCGCCGTTGTGCTGTCCTCTCTCGCTGGCGCGTGCAAGCAGAGCAATCCTGCGTTCGATGAACCCGGCGGTTCGGGGAGTTCATCCTCGTCCGTTGGTGTGACGACCGTCGCTGCGACGACCGGGTCCGCGTCGTCCACGGGAACGACCCGGACGAGCTCGAGCTCGACCGCACCGGCGGAGACGACCAGCGGGCCCGACCCGGAAACGTCCGGCACGACGATGGACTCCGAAGAGACAACCACGACCGGTTCGAGCTCCTCGAGTTCAACCGGCGATACAGACGGATGTGCGGCACCCAGCCTGGTGTGCGGAGGCGTCTGCGTCGACGTCACCAGCGATGCCATGCATTGCGGTAAATGCGACAACAGCTGCCCGGGCAACCAGGTCTGCACCAAGAGTGACTGCGGCCCGGGCTGACTTGAGGCGGCGGCCCGCTCGCCCACCCATCCAGTCCAAACGCCCTCGAGACACTGCGCCACGGCCATTGTGCCGGGAGTGCCGCCCTCGAGGGCACGGGGGTCAGCCCTTCTGGTTCGCGAGGTAGTCGATCAAGTCGATCTTCGTCAGCACGCCCATCAGTCGGTCGCCTTCGGTGACCAGGACGGCCTTGGCGTCGGAGAAGATGTTCTTGAGCAGCGCGATGCGGGTGTGCGGGGAGACGGTGGCGTAGTTGCCGTCGGCCAGCTCGCGCAGCGGCGTGTCCAGGCTACCTTCGTTCTCGACCAGGACGTTGAGCAGGTCGAGCTCGGCGACCATGCCGCAGTGACGGCCTTTGTCGTCGAGGATGGGAAGCTGGCTGATGCCGTGGCGCTTCATGACGCCGATGGCGTCGCGCACCGAGGCGGATGCCGGCGCAGTGATGACGTCGCCGCCACGCGCTTTGACGAGGTGGGCGACGGTGCCCTCGATGTCGTCTTCGTCGAGGAAGCCGTTGGAGCGCATCCAGTCGTCGTTGAAGACCTTGCTGAGGTACTTCTGCGCGTTGTCGGGGAGGAGCACGAGGATCTTCTTGGGCTCCTTGAGCGTGCGAGCGTATTTGATGGCGCCCATCACAGCTGCGCCGCACGAGCCACCGCAGAAGATGCCTTCACGACGCACCAGCTCGCGCGTCATCATGAAGCACTCTTTGTCGTCGACCTGCACGACATCGTCGAGGATGTCGAGGTTCATGGTCGAGGGCAGGAAGTCCTCGCCGATGCCTTCGACGTAGTAGGAGAACGCCTTGGTGAGGCGACCGGTCTTCACGTACTCGTAGTACAGCGAGCCGATCGGGTCGACACCGACGAGCTGGATGTCGGGGTTCTTCTCCTTGAAGTAGCGGCCGCATCCGCTGAGCGTCCCGCCGGTGCCCATGCCGGACACGAACACGTCGAAGTCGCCGCCGGTCTGCTCCCAAATCTCGGGCGCGGTGCTGAGGTAGTGCGCTTCGGGGTTGGCGGGGTTGTGATACTGGTTCGCGTAGAAGGCCCCGGGGGTCTCTTCCACGATGCGACGCGCGGTGGAGTAGTAGCTGCGAGGGTCGCTCGGCTCGACGGCGGTCGGGCAGATGACCACCTTGGCGCCGTAGGCACGCAGTGCGTCGACCTTCTCGTACGACATCTTGTCGGGCATGACGAAGATGCACTTGTAGCCCTTGATCGCAGCGACCATGGCCAGGCCCGCACCGGTGTTGCCCGAGGTCGCTTCGACGATGGTTCCGCCGGGCCCGAGCATGCCCCGCTCCTCGGCGTCGCGGATCAGGTTCATACCCACGCGGTCCTTCATCGAACCCGCCGGGTTCAGATACTCGACCTTGGCGTAGATCTCGGAGGTGACGTCCTCGGCGACGCGGTTGAGTCGGACGATTGGCGTGCCTCCGATGGCACGGGTCATGTCGGCGACGGCGCCCTTCATCAAGTTCTCGGTCATGCGGTGCGGTCCTCGGGCGCAGAAGTACCAAGGGCCGCGCCGCCCGTGCAGCCGCGCTCACCCGCTCGGGCGCCGGGAATCCTCACGCGGGCGGGACGGGGAGCACGAACCGAAGCAGCCCGAACACGCCGGCGGAGATCAACCAGCCCAAGACGATCGCAACCACAAGGGAGCGTGTGGGCTCCGCTTCTTGAGGGCGGCCCGCCATCATCCGCCGCTGTAAGACGATCGCGAGCGCGATTGGCGGGATCAGGGTGAGCAACAACGCGAGGATCGGCGCGAAGCGAAGGGTGAAGCCCGGCGGCAGCGCGACCCCGAGCAGCAGGCTGCCGCCGACCGCCACTGCGACATAGGCGGCCGCGCTTCGCCAGAGCGCAGGGTGCTGCATCCGGCGGTCGTTGATCGTCATCAGGATCACCCCCCCGATTCCGCCGCCCAGGATCGACGCGAGCGCCACGTGGCCGATCGTGAAGACCCCGCCCGGTGCACGACCTTGGGTCGGCCCATCGAGTGCGTCCTCGGCTTCGAGCTCGGCCTCGAGCCGGCGCCGCATGTTGTCGTCCAGCTCGGCGGCCATCTCGTCGTTCCAGTCTAGGGGCTCGACGCTGATCTGGATCAGGGCGCGCCGGCGGCACGATCGGCGCGCCGGGTCCGGGCACGGCGGCCGTCGCCGAAGTACCAGCCCAGGCCGAACGTGAACATGGCCCGCCAGCGGCGAGTGTCGATCTCGAAGTGCTGGGTCCGACCGTTGAGGCCAGCGACGCGAAGGATGATCGACAGCTCACCCGCACCCGGTGCGGATTCGCGGTGACGGTGGACGCGGGTCGTGAACGAAAGCTCGCCACCAATGTGGTGCGCGTTGCTCAGGATCGGCTGTCCCAAGCCCCCGCGGATGTCGGAGACGGCGTCCTTGTTTTGAACGGGTGCGCCCAGGAAGCCATAGCCGAGCGCGACCCCGACCAGGCGCCCCTGATATCCGGTGAAGAGCTGCGGGTGCACGACCATCGGCATCGCTTCGACGGTGTTGGCCGGGTTGCCACCAATGGCCAAGCTGGGTCGGACCATGATGTAACGGCCGATCCGGCCCTGATAGGCGAAGTCGAGCTGCAGCGGGATGAACTGGAACCGTTGGACCTTTTCCGTGTCCTCGTCGATTGCGGCGGAGAGCCGCATGTAGTCCATCTGAAGCCCCAACCGAAACCGGTGTTTGCGAGGCAGGGGGCGGGCGCGCGGGTCGACGAACCCCTCCGACGCCTCGGGCTCTTCCGCTGCGTGGGCTGCCACTGGGGCCGCAAGACAACCGAGGCCGAGAACAGCCGCGGCGAGGCGAGGGAACCGCACGCACAGACTCTTGTTTGGGTCGGTAGGAAAGTCAAATCGCTGGGGACCGGTGGTGGGTGCCGCGGCCCGTCGTGTTGCCTGTCCGGCCGCGGACGATGCCATCGCGTGGCTGCGGGGGCCTGAGCGGCCCGGCGGCGAGATGAGATCGGAGCCCGAGCGCTGGGGTGGGTGGTGCCGCTGAGGACCGGTCGGGTCGCATCGTGAATGGCGCAGGTGGCGCAGAAACGAGCGCTCTGTGGTGTATTCTGGGACGGGGCATGGTGCGATGGAGCAGGGCGTGGCGCGCGGGGGCGCTTTGCGGCTCGCTGGTGGGCGGTGCGTGCACTGGAGGGTTCACCAGCGCCGAGACGGATGCCACGGGCGGTCAGGGCACGATGATGGGGCCGAGTTCGTCGGGGCCGGGCAGCAGCGGTGCGCCCGACTCCAGTGGGACCTCCGGGACCTCCGACACGAGCTCCGACTCCAGCGGTACGGGGGCGGCCCAAGGATCCTCTTCGAGTGACGGCACCGAGTCCGGCGAGGTCTCCCCGTGCGGGCCCGAATGCGACGAGGCGTGGATCTGCCACCCGGATGGCTCGTGCATCAATCCCCACGAGGGCGGGATGTGCCGCGATGCCGACGGATGCCCGTTGCTGGCGCCGGTCTGCGGCCCGGATGGGCTGTGCCACGACGGGTCTGAAGGTGACCCGTGCACGGCGGGTGGGTGCGAGGTCGGAACCGTCTGCGGACCCCAGGACACCTGCCAAGACGGCGGGGAGGGGGACCCTTGTGACAACGCCAATGACTGCGGATCGCCGGCACCGTTTTGCACCTCCGATGGGCAGTGCCACGACGGATCCGACGGCGACCCCTGCAACGGCGACGCGCAGTGTGGCGTCGCATTGTGGTGCGGCCCAGATGCCGTGTGTCAGGACGGCGACGAAGGTGATCCGTGTGCGTCCGCGGGTGATTGCGGCTTCACCAGCCCATGGTGTGGCCCCGATGGTTTCTGTCACGACGGATCGGACGGTGACCCCTGCCTGAGCGATACACAGTGCGACGTGGGCGGGCAGTGCAACCCTGCGTTCGTGTGCCACAGCGGGGATGAAGGGGATCCTTGTGCGCCGGGGGGCTTGGACTGCGGGTCGTCGGCTCCGTTCTGCGGGCCCGACGAGCAGTGCAACGATGGGTCGAACGGCGACGCGTGTGCCGAGGGCCAGTGCGACGTTGGCTTGGTTTGTGGTCCGGGCGCCGCCTGCCAAGAGGGAGTGGAGGGGGACCCGTGCGCGACGGTGGCCGACTGCGGATCGCTGGCTCCGTTTTGCGACCCGGGGGGCACGTGCCGCGACGGTTCGCTGGGCGATGGTTGCGTTGAAGGAGCATGCGGCCCGGGCTTGTTGTGTGGCCCGCAAGCAGCGTGTCAGATCGGGATCGAAGATGATCCGTGCGGCTCGGCGGCGGACTGCTCGGCGGTGGCTCCGCTGTGCGGGCCCGACGGGGCGTGCCACGATGGAGGCGTTGGGGATCCGTGCGGTCAGTGCATGCCCGGCTTGACGTGCGAGATGGAGGTTTGCGCGTGAGAGGGGCCTGGGTTGTGATGCTGGGCGTTTGTGCGTGCACGTTCTCGGCCGCTGATTCGATCGCGGACACCGACACGGTCCTCGCCGAGACCACGGGGGGCCTCGAACCCGGGAGCTCCACCGGCTCGCCGGGATCCACCGGGTCTGTGCTCTCCGGCACCGGATCCAGCGGCGGTCCGGACACCGACGAGACGGACGGTGGGGACACGCAAGACGTCGGGACGAGCACGGGAGGCGAGACCCAGGGGACATCGAGCGGGGCCGAGTCCACCGGCGGTGATCCCTGTGCACGGTGTCCCGAAGGCCTGGAGTGCTGGGGAAACATGTGCGTGAACCCGGCTGAAGGCGGCCGCTGCGGCACGACGCTTCCCTGTCCGCTCGAGGCACCCATCTGCGGCCCCGATGGCACCTGTCTCGATGGTCTCCCCGACGACGCCTGTGCGAACGACTTGGGGTGCGCCGTGGGGGTGTTCTGCGGACCTCTCGGGCTGTGCCAGGCGGGCGTCGAAGATGACCCGTGTGCCGCGGTGACCGACTGCGGATCGCTGGCGCCGTTTTGTGCTCCCGACGGTGCTTGCCATGACGGCACGGTGGGCGACGCGTGCTCGGGCGACCCGCAGTGCGCGGTGGGACTGGTTTGCAACGGGCTGTTCGAATGCCAAGCCGGAGTCGAGGGGGACTCGTGCACGAGCGCAGGGGACTGTGCGGGAGAGAGCCCGTTCTGCGGACCGGACAACGTCTGTCACGACGGGGACGATGGCGATGGTTGCTTCGAAGGAGGCTGTATCGTCGGCTTCGTGTGCGGCCCGACGCTCCAGTGCCAAGACGGCGACGCCGGGGATCCGTGCTCCAGCGCTCTGGACTGCGGAGTCGCGCCGCTGTGTGGGCCCGGCGGATTCTGCCACGACGGATCGGTGGACAGCCCCTGCGCGGCGGACACCCAGTGTGCGGTGGGCTTGGTCTGCGGACCCGCCTCCACCTGTCAGGCCGGAGAGGAAGGAGACCCGTGCGCCTCCGCGGCGGACTGCGCTGCGAGCAGTCCGTTTTGCGCTCCCGACGACGATTGCCACGATGGCTCGCAAGGCGATCCGTGCGCCTCTTCGGCGCAATGTGGACTGGGGCTTTCGTGCGACGCCGCGGGGCTGTGCGGTCCCTGAGTCAGGCCCAGACGCGTGCGTCGGCACCGGGCGGGGTCCGCAGGCTGTTGAGCTTGTGGCGGCAGTAGCCCCGTTCGACCCAGAGTTGCTCCACGCGGTCGGCAGCGCGGTCGAGGGCTGCAGCGTGTGCGAGCGAGATGCCGGCGTAGATGGCGGTCCCGAGGGCCAGCCCTTCCGCGTCGGGGATCGCCAGGAGGCAAGCGACGACCGCGAGCACGACAGCGTTGAGGATCCGGGCAAACCGGGCGGTCGAGCGGGCCCGTGCGATCGCCCGGGGTTCGGCACGGAGCAGGGCTGGACCGATCGCCCAGATCCGGCCCGCGAGGATGCACCCGGGGATCCCGACCAGGCCGATGCCGTAGATCATCGCGCCGAACAGCGCCACGGCTCCGCCGGGGATCAGCATTTGCCCCATGCCGATCGACCACATCGCGGTCGCTCGGATGCTCAGGGGTGCACGGGGATGCTGCGCGGGCCCGACGTAGGCCTGTTCGTGGAGGTGGCTGTCACCGCGGAATCCGCTGTCGAGATCCGGCTCGGCGCGGGCGTACGGGACATCGTGAACCCACGCCTGCCGGTTGCGTCGCTCGTGCCACAAGTAGGTGGCCGCTTGCAGAACGGCAAACCCCAGGGCGAATGCGACGAAGCCTTCCATCGGTGGGGTCATACCGCCGAGTTGGGGGGGGTGCACGCCGCTCGCTGCCCCGTACCGACCGTTCGGGTGGCGCTGTCCTACTGGCACTCGCCGTCGAGCTCGTACGCGCCGATGCTCCACGGGATGCTGCGTGCGGTGCCGGAGCGGTCCTGATCCACCGCGTCGGAGAGGTCCAACCCGCCGCGCGCGAGGGTGCACGGAACGCTGCCATCGTCGCGGAGCCGCAGGTCTCCGGAGACCGCGTCCATGACCGCGGTCTCCACGACGATGTTGTCCGTCGCCGTGGCCAGATTGGCTTCGAGCTCGAGCAGCGTCGTCGCCGAAAGGGTGCCGTAGTAGATCTGGCTGCAGTCGAGGTTGTTGTTGCGCATCGACGAGGGCTGCGCGCCGCCGCTGGCGTAGACGCAGTAGACCTCGCCGAGGTCGCTGACCTGGACGAAGTTGTTGTTGTCGATCCGCGGCGTGGAGCTCCCCGAGATGTACGTGTGGTAGCTGGTGTAGCCGTCGTCCGGCTCACTCGCGATGCTGTTGGACAGGATGTCGGGCGAGCTGTCGTAGAGCTGGACGGCGTAGGACGTGGCGGTCGCGGAGCGTTCGGAGCGGATGACGTTGTTGACGAGGCTGCCGTCGCAGACGTCGTACAGCACGGCATACGTGGTGCCCGTGTCGCCGGAGTGGATGTCGTTGCGCAGAAACTCGGGCTGGCCCATGTCGCAGCGCACCCCGGTGCTGGAGCTGATCGCGCCCACGGGGTCGATGGTGTTGTCCGTGAACACGGGCCGACCGCCGTTGATGCGGACGGCCATGGTGACGCTGGCCCCGGCGCGGCCCAGGAACGTGTTGCCGGACAGGGTGGGGGAGCCGCCTTCGACCAAGATCGCGGATGCATAGCCGGCATCGGATGCGGTGATGGTGAAGCCGTCCACCACCACGTCCTCGAACACGCCTGCCGGTGCGTACACTGCGTGGTGCGGAAGCAAGTCGCTGACGCCTGTGGTCGCGATCGACTCATCGATCACCTCGGTCGGGTACAGGCCTGGGTCGCGCTCATCCCAGCTGGATGCCGAGAAGCCTCCGTACAGCGACACGCCGGGGCGAAGTTCGATCGACGCCAGGTCGTCGTGGGTCGCGGTGTAGAGCCCCTGTGCGACGTAGACCGCCGGGAGCCCCTGTGACTCGGCTTCTTGCAACGCCCACTGGATGGAGCGCATCGGGGCCTCGCGGCTGCCGTCATTGGAGTCCGCCCCGCTCGCCGCGCTGACGTACAGGCCCGGACCCTTCTCGAAGCCGGGGAGCTCGCCGGTCGACTCGCCGCTGCCGGTCCCGGTCTCCATGCCACCGGTCCCGGGACCTTCGGTTTCGCTGGAGTCTGACTCGCCGCTGGAGTTGTCGCCCGAGGCGGGTGGGGCGGTGGTCATGACGCCGCCGGTCGGTCCACCGCTGGTGCCCTCCCCGAAGTCGTTGCCACCGAAACCGTCGGAGCTGGGGGCGCATCCGCTGAGGAGGCCGAGGACGAGGAGAACGCGTGCGGACATGAACCGCCGCACTATCAAGATGCGGGCCAACTCCTGGCGAGCGACGTTACGGAGACTCGCGGCGCACGGGGGGTGTCGGATCGAGGCCCGGGCCCGGTGGCCGCGTCACAGATTGATCCCTCTTCGCCGCGCTCAATGGTGCAAGCGCTCCGCGACGGGTGTCAGCCCGAGACCGTCCAGATCTCTCGGCCGGTCTTGAGCACCTTTCGATCGATCTTGAAGTCGTCGGCGCCTTCGGACTCGGCAAGTTCCTGCAGCTCTGCCAAGTCGGCCGGGGTCCCGTCGCAAAAGCCAACCGGGCGCGGGTTGTTGGGCTGGACGAGCTGGACTTGGAGTTCGCCCCGGTCCCACTGGGTCTGGGTCTCGTTGCTGTGGGGGTAGATCATCGCCGGCGGAGCGTACGACGGATCTTGGGGCGGGCTGACCGTCCGGTGCGACAGCCGGGCCGGATGGGTGTGGGCCGGCGGTGGGCACCGGTTGCGTGAGCGGCGGGCCGGGCCGGGGCTGCTACCGTGGGGCGATGGATGTCGAATCGCTCGAAGCTGCGCTGCGCAGTCGCGCCGAGAACGTGCGCGGAGAGGATGGGGCGTGGGACTTCGAGATCGCCGGCGTCCACATGGCCTGCTTCACCGATACTCGTTTTGACCGCATGCGACTCGTCGCTCCGATCCTGGACGCGGGTGACATGAGTGACGTTCAGCGCGAAGCGGTCCTCGAAGCGAACTTTCACACCGCACTCGACGCCCGCTACGGCACCAGCGACGGTGTGCTGTACTCCGCGTTCATTCATCCGCTCTCGCCGCTGACCGCCGAGCAGTTCGCCTCCGCATTGGAGCAGGTCGCTGGCCTGGTCGACACGTTTGGGAGCACCTACTCCAGCGGAGCGCTCATCTTCGGTGTGCCGCGAGCCGACCGCGACCTCAACTGACCGGCAGGGTGTGGGCTCAGCTGGCGTCGCCCCTACCGACGGTGTCGCGCAGCTGTTTTGCCCAGCCATCGAGGTTTTGGAGCGTGGACGAGAGTTGATCGCGGGAGTCGATCGTCTCGCGGAGCTCGGCCTCGAGGCGCTCACGGGCGCGCCGCAGTCGGCTCTTCGCGGTTCCCAGAGGGATCTCCAACGCGGCCGCGATCTCGGTCATCTTCAGGTCCTCCCAGTAGTGCCACTCGAGCAGGATCTGGAATTCCAGCGGGATGCGGCGCAGCGCGATCAAGAGGGCTCGCTCGTGTTGGCGCTGGGCCGCGACGGAGCTGGGAGACGCGCCCATGTCGGCCACGGACACCGAGCCGAAATCGAGGCGTTCGTGGGCACGCTGCCGCTCCCGATAGAAACGGAACAGCTCCGAGCGTGCGATGCGGAAGAGATAGGTCCGAAACGTCGATTCGCCTCGAAACTGATCCGGCGTCTTGAGCAGCGCGGTCATCGTCCGCTGGATCATTTCCTCGGCGGCGTCATCGACCTTGTTGCGAAAGAACCGCCACAGCTCGTCGAAGTAGCGCCGCAGCAGGGTGTCGGCGGCCTGTACGTCTCCACCTCGCCATGCCTGGATCAGCGCCGCGTCGTCGGAACTCATCGTAGTTATTGTATCTCTTTCTGCAAGGATTGGCAGGTTTGAACTTCGGGGTGTCCGTGGGCGTCGTCCTTGAGACTTCGGTCGAACTGAGCGAAGGCACGCGTGAACCCCTGGGCGGCCTCGGTCGCTTCGCCGCCTCTGCTCAGCGCCCACGCATGTCGACACTGGGCGACCGCGAGGTCCATCGAGTCTGGGGAGGTCTTCTCGAAGATCTCGACCGCCTGCGCAATGTCGGCCAGTCCCGCGGGGATGTCCCCCAACTCGACCCGCATCCGGCCCCGAGAGGTGAGCGACTGCGCGATCCAAGGGTGTTCCGCCGGTAGCTTGCCTTGCAAGCGCGCTGGGACGGCTTGCAGGAGCTCGCGCGCCGCCTCGAAGTTCTTGTCCTCGAGTTCGAGGTTTCCGCGGTTCATGTCGATGCCCGCGATGTTCACGTGGTCCTCGCCCAGGGTCGCGACGAAGATCGTGCGAGCGCGACGGTAGCTGGCACGCGCCTCGTCGGTGCGGCCGACCTGATTGAGCAGGGACGCCTGGTTGGCCAATGCCATGCCCACGGCGGGATGGTCGGGACCGTGCCGCCGCTCCAAAAGCGCGAGTGACCGCGTCATGAGGGCAGCGGTCGTGTCCAGGTCCCCCAGCGCTTTCGTGGTCAGGGCCAGGTTCGACAGCGAGTCTCCAAGCTGTGGCCCCTGCGGCGCGAGTTCGGTGAACAGCTGGACGGCCCGTTCGAAGTGCTCGCGCGCTGGCTCGAGGTCGCCCGCGATGAGGTACGTCTCACCTCGACGCGAGGCGAGCTGGGCGGTGAGTTCGGCGTCCCCACCGATCCGGTCGATCGCGGCCTCGGCTTGATCGGCGAGCACCAATCCCTCTGCCTTTTTTGCCTGCAGGACCCCGACCACGCGGGCCTGCAGGCCCAAGGTCTCGGCCAAGAGGCGGTCGTGGCGGGTCGCCATCGCGTGCAGTGCCGCTTGCTCGAGCGCCGCTTGGGACTTGTCGAGCGCCCGCATCCGCTGGTGGACACGACCGTCCCAGTACTTCGCTTCGGCATGCAGCGCTCGGTAGTCGAGGCCAAGGGCATCCTCGACGACCCGGGGGATGGTCTTGCCGACGCGCTCATACTGGCCAAGCGCTTCGGAGGCCTCGATCGACGCGAGCCGTCCACGGACCGTTTCGACGTCGGCTTCGAGCTCCGGCGGCGGAGGAGCGACGAGTGCGGTGAGTCGATCGGGATCGCTGCACGCGTCGATGCTCGGCAACTCGCCGGCGGCATCGGGGACGCGCCGGACCGTTTCTGCGTCGAGGCTCGCGAACCGGCCGGTGAGCGCCCGAAACG
>CAJXVA010000270.1 GCA_913061055.1 uncultured Pseudomonadota bacterium | reverse complement strand
ATCTACACTAGATCGCTCGTCGGCAGCGTCAGATGTGTATAAGAGACAGAAACTCGCGACCGGACTTGGGGCGAACCACGCCCTTGGGATGAGCGACGGGCCAATGCACGAGATACAGGTCGATGTAGTCCAGGCCGAGCTGCTTGAGGGATGCATCGAGTCCGGCCTCCACATCACCGGGGGCATGCATGTCGTTCCACAACTTGGTCGTGACCCACAGATCTTCGCGGGTCACGTCCCCGGCTGCGATCGCCTCCCGGATGCCGCGTCCAACCTCTTCCTCGTTGAAGTAGATCCACGCCGCGTCGATGTGCCGGTAGCCGAGTTTCAACGCCTCCCGGACGGCTCGATAGACGAGCTCGGGTTCACTGAGCCAGGTGCCGAGTCCGAACGCGGGGAACGAGGTGCCGTCGTGGAGCGAGAGCGTGTGCACGGGCGGGAGGCTAGACCACATTTCGCGGCGCGGTCCCCTCACCTCGTTGTCGGAGCGCGGCCCATGGAAGATGCGAACGATCCGAAGCGCGCTATCCTGCGAGGCGGTGGCTTCTGCCGATCAGTACCTGCGGGTCGTCGAGTATTTGCTCGACGAGGGCGTCGCCGGCCGGTCGCTGCTGCTGTTCAACGAGACCGCAGCGTTTCTCGCGATGGAGGACGCAAGCCTGGCCATCGTCATCCATCCCACAAAGAAGGGCGCGGAGCTTCTCGATGCGATGACCAAGCACTTGGGGATGAACCCCAAGGCGCACCACAAGCTGATCATGATCGGGGGTGGCGAGGAGATGCGGCCGCTGCTCGAGGCGTGTCAGCCCGGCGTGTTCGCGCGCCGGATGGTCCAGGTCTATCACCTGGCCGACAACGGAGAGGTCTGGAACGGCCGGGCCAGCCGCTTGGATTCCTCTGCCGGTCGAGCGCTCAAGGCCGGGCGAGACGGGGACCACACCGTGGACGCCGAGGCGCTCGCTCGGCAGGTCCGTCAGCCCTCGCGCGACGAGGTGGTTCGGGCCCAAGAACACAGCTCCTTCGTCGATGCGTACAAGCGGGTGCGTCCCGTCGTCACGATGGGCTCGGTCGCGTTGCTTCTGGGCGTCTATGGCCTGCAGATGACCTGGGGTGGGGGCGCGTTCATCCCGACGCTGACGCGCATGGGCGCCAACACCGAGGCGTCGCTCGGCCCCGAACCCTGGCGGCTCCTCGCGTCCACGGTTCTGCATGGCGGCCCGGTGCACGTGCTGATGAACGGCGTCGTGCTCTACATCCTCGGCGCGCAGCTCGAACGGATTCTCGGCTGGCGCCGGCTTGCCGTGTTGCTGGTGAGCGCCGGCCTGCTGGGTGCCGTGGCGAGCAGCATCGCGGCGGAGGCAATGCTCAGTGTCGGCGCGTCCGGTGCGATCTGGGGCCTGTTCGGCGCGGCCCTGGGGATCTCGGTTCGCCCACGAGGGCTGGTGCCGGCGGCGATCGTCGACAACCTCAAGCGGGCCGCGATCATCAACCTGGTGATCAACTTCGCGGCCTCGTTCGTCCCGGGAATCGATCTCATGGCGCACCTGGGCGGGGGCGTGGCCGGTCTGGTGCTCAGCTTCTCCGGCGTGCTCACCCGAGGGCTTCCGCCGCTCTCCGAAGATCCAGAGCGCACCGCCGACGCCCGCACCGGATGGACCGCGGCGGCTTGGATCGCCTCGGGGGCAACCGTCGGATCGCTGGTCGTGGCGTGTGTCCTGGGCCGTCCGTGGGAGCTTGGCCGGGCTCCCGAGCTTGCCCGGATCCCCCTCGAAGGGACGCCGTACTCCGTCGTGACGGCCCGCGGACCGGTCGCGGTCGAACAAGCCGAGGGCGACGGACTGACCTTCTCCATCGGCGATCCGCTTTCGGATCCCTTCACGCTCGGGGTGGAGTTTCGGCCGTGGTCCGAGCCTGGCCCCTTCGAAGATGCCGACGTCGAAGCGTGGCGAAGCATCGACCCCGAACTTCCCGAGGGCGTCACGCTCGTCTCGAACGACCGCGTCCAAGGCGAGGGGCCACCGGCCGTCGACGAGGTGCACGCCTACCCCAACGGCGGCCTGTTGTACGTCCGCTACACGTTGTTCGACCACGCCGAGGTCGGGGTCAGTGCCTTCGTCTTCGAAGGCGCCCGCGATGACGTGACTGCGGCGGCCAAGCTGTCGGTTCGCTCGCTGCAGATCGACGACTGACCTGCGCGGCTGTGCGGTTCGCCGCTCGTCGGGCGATTTCGAACGACGAGAAGCAAAAAACGAGTGACGGGTTTGTTCCCGAGCGTCACTCCTAGTACGACAAGATGGCTCCCGGTTCGTCCGGGTGTTCATCCTCGGCTTTGAGTCGCGATCCGAACGACGCAATGACCTCGACCGATACAGACTCCCTCGGAATGGGAGCCGCATCCCCGGGAGGCGACGCCCTCGCGATGCGAGGGGAGATTGCACAGAGTCTGTTTGGGGATGTGGCCGAGCCGGTTCGGATCGCACGATTCGAGATCCTCGAGCAGATCGGCGCGGGCGGCATGGGCGTGGTGTATCGAGCTCGAGATCCAAAGCTCGAGCGCGCCGTGGCGTTGAAGGTGCTCAACGCTTCGCGTGTCTCAGCCCAGGGCAGAGCCCGACTCGTCCGCGAGGCGCAAACGCTTGCCCGCCTGAGCCATCCGCACGTCGTGACCGTCTACGAAGTGGGCGAGCACGAGGAGCAGGTCTTTGTGGCCATGGAGTTCGTCGACGGGGTGAACGTCCGCGATTGGATGCGCTCAGAGGAGCGCAGCGAGGCAGAGATCCTCGACGTGTTCTTGGCGGCCGCGAAGGGGTTGGCGGCAGCGCACGAGGCGGGGATCGTGCACCGCGACTTCAAGCCCGCCAATGTTCTGCTGGGCAAGGACGGGCGCGTTCGCGTGGCCGACTTTGGGTTGGCGCGGGACGACGCGAGCAGAGACAGCACGCGAGATTCTGATGGAGCGCCGGTGGTCGGCTCGACCAGTGGCGGGCCGATGACGAAGACGGGATCCGTGGTTGGGACGCCCGCGTATATGGCTCCCGAGCAGTGGGCGGGGAAGGCTGCGAGTGCGGCGACGGACCAGTTTTCGTTCTGCGTTTCGTTGTGGGAGGCGTTGACCGGGGAGCTGCCGTTTGAGCAGGAGGATGTGCGGGGTGCTGCGGGGGGTTCTGCGCTGCCGGGTCCGCGGCACGTCGATGGCGTTCGCCCGCGGATGCGGAAGGCGCTGGCGCGTGGGATGAGTGTTCGGGCTCGCGAGCGGTGGGCGAGCATGGGCGAGTTGACCGACGCGATCGAGCCTCGGCGGGCGATGGCTTGGCGTGGGTTCGCCGTGGTTGGGCTGCTCGCAGCGATTGGCGGCGCTTCGGTGGCGAGCAATGCCGAGTCGGCAGATGTGTTGGACCCGTGCGGTCCCGTTCGCGGGCGGTTGGAGAAGGTGTGGAGTGCCGACGAGCAGACGCGCTTGGAGGCTGCGCATGCTGGGTCCGCCCCGTTCGCGGCAGCGAGTTGGGGCGAGCTGGAGCGCGGTGGGCGAGCGTTCGCGGCGGGTTGGGAGGAGTCTGCGGCGGAGATCTGTGATGCGGGTGGGGATGTGGACCCCGCCGCGTTGCGGTGTCTGGAGCGTGGGGTCGCGCAGTTCTCGGCGTTCGTTGGGAGGATCGGGGAGCCGTCGGCGAAGGTGGTTGCGCGGTTGCCTACTGCGCTCGCGACGATCGAGGATCCGCGGCAGTGTGTTGCGGGGACGCTTGCGACGACCGTGCCGAGCCCGGGCGAGGGGGCGGCCTCGCTGGCGGATGTGTCACGAGCGCGGGGGATTTTGGACGAGGCGCGGCTGGCGATTCAGCTCGGTGAGGTCAAGCGGGCGGACGGGTTGATTTCGGACGCAATGGAGGTGGCGCGCGGCGCGGAGTTCCCACCGGTCGTCGCGGAGGTTCACGAGATTCGCGGCGCGAGTCTTCTCGAACGCGGTAACGCGAGGGACGCGGTGCTCGAGTATCGCGAGGCGCTGCGGATCGGACAGCAATCGCGGCATGACCTGGCCGTATACAAGGCGCTGGTTGGTATCGTGCGCGCTGGCGCGCTTGCGGAGACCGAGCCGCGCGAGAGTCTGGAGCCCTGGACGGACCTGGCTCAGGCGACCTTGGAGCGACTGGGTTCCACTCCGAGCCACAGGCTCAGCCTCGATGAAGCCCGGCTACTGCGGTTGAGGCTCTCGGGGGAGCAAGAACCGGCCCTGGAATTGGCGCGGGATCTGGTTGAGCGCCACGGCGTGGGCACAACCGATGCAACGCGAAGATGGGCGAGGCGTCAGCAGGCGCACCTGCTCGCGGATTCTGGGAACCGCGACGCGGCCGATCGAATCTATCGAGACCTGCTTGGGCAGGCGGAACGCCGTCTCGGCCCACAGCACCCAGAAGTCGCTAAACTCCATCTCTACTTGGGAATGCTACATCAGCAGGAACCGAAGACGGCCGTAGCCCACTTCGAGACTTCGCTCGAGATCCTTCGTAGGAGTATCGGCAGTGAAGACGTCGGCTATGCGCGTGCCGCACTTGGGCTCGCGATCTCCAAGGCGGGTCTCGGCGACTTCAATACCTCCAAGGCGCTCGCCAAGGAAGCCACGGCGATCCAGCGGCGGCTGCTTTCGGACGGTGACCCCGAACTCAGCGGCCCGCTGATCCTACTGGCCGAAGTCGCGAACATCGAAGAGGACTACGAAGCCGCGGTTGGTTACTGGATCAGCGTGCTTGATGCAACGGATCCTGAGCGAGACGCGGATAACTACGCCATGGCGCTGAATAACGTTGGGTACTGGTACCGAAAGCAGGGGAAGTTGATCGAGAGCGAGTCGTACTATCAGAAGCTTCGCGACCGCGTAGAGTCCGACTCAACGTTGCATCGCTATGCGAGCCTGGGTCTTGCGGCGTACAAGATCCGACGTGGGCTGGCCGATGATGCACGGGCCCTCTTGGTCGGGTTGGACCGTCCTTCCTTGGAAGGGGACCCCGGAGGGTTTGCATTGGAGCTGTGGCCGCTCTGGGCATTGCTAGACGGAGCGCCTCAGCAACACTGGGACCGCTGGGCAGAAGCGGCGCGAACACAGGTCGGCGGATGGTTGGTAGCCGAGGTGCGCGTCTCCGGGCCAGAGATCAATGGTGGCTGAATTCGGAAGCCGCAGGTCTTGTTCGGCCTTACTTCGTTGGGCTTTTAGACGGCCTTCTGCGGTCCGAGGCTCGACTGGTTGGCTGCTCGCATCTTCGCCGCATGTAGCGGCCCGCCGCCAGGGAGTGCTCGAAGGACGATTTGCTGGAAACGGTCCACGGCAGGTGCAGGTCCATCAACTCTCGGACGAAGGAGCGCCCTGTTCGTGTCACCGAGCCCCTCTCGACCGGCGCCTCGCCAGTTCTGACTACGCTCGTTGTAGCCGCATCCGCCAACGTCGACGCACGGTGACGAGGGCTCCAGGCGCCTTCGATGCTGCGGCCGCAACTATCGTACTCGCGGACTGCGGTGCTTTTGTACGAGCCTAGTACGACCGCCCAGGCGAGCATGGACACGTGGATACATGGACAACAACCATTCTCTGAATGGCCTTTCGGTGGCGTGAAGGTGAAGCATCAGCGGCTTCGAGGGGTTGAAGGTACGCGTAATTCGATTGCGAGCACTGCGATAGCTAGTCTCGCCGTCGTTGGCTCTGCCACCCTTGCGGCCTGCGGGGGATCCGATGGCGAGTGTCCCTCAGGTTCAGAGCTTCGCGAGGCGTTCTACAACGACTCGGCGCGCGACCGAGTCGCGCGCGGGTTGAACAGCAGCGGAGTCTACGGCCCGACGGCAGTTCGGGAGCTCACGGACGATCTTGACAGGTACGCGGACCGCTGGGCCGACCTACGGCGATCGGTGTGCGAGCGTCGACTACCCGCACCTGCGCTGTCCCAGGCGAACGCATGCTTTGAAAGCGCCGCGGCGCGGTTCCACCACTCCGCCAGAGTTCTGAGCCTTGGCGCGCCCGGTCAGGTCCTGAGTGGTCACCGACTCGTCGCCTCGCTGGACCCCTTGCAACGTTGCAACTCGTCACCGGCTCTCGAGAACGCCGCTAGGGCGGCCATGGAATCGGGCGATGCGACCACGGTCGCGAGCGTCCGGGCCTCGATCTCGGAGGTCGAAGTCTTACTCGAAGTCGGGTTGGTCGATAGCGCATCGCGGCGGCTTGAAGCTGTGAAGCTAGCGGCCGGCACTATCGATCGGCCGTTGCTGCAAGCCCGGGTCGACTGGGCCGCGGGAAGCGTTGCCCTTGCACAGGGGTCGACCGAGGACGCACGAGCGTCGTTGCTTCGTGCAGCCCTCACCGCACAGGCGCACAACGACGTCGTTCTACTCGTCGCCACACTTGTCGACCTCGGGGATCTGGAGGCGAGCGGAGTCTCAGGCGTTGAGGCCGCGAAGCGTTGGCTCGGTTTTGCGGAGGCCAGCGCGCGCCGTCTAACGCCGGAGGACCCGCTGCACGCGTGGCTGGCGTTGTCTCTTGCGCGCGTCGACAGAGTATCTGGACTACCGGAGAGGGCGCTGGAGCGGTTAGAGAACATGTTCGATGCTGACAAAATAGAGCTGGGGCATTGGGGCCAGGCGGATGAATCTATCCGAGCAAACACCCAGCGGCTTCGAGCTCAACTGTTGCGGGATATGGGCCAACTGACGCAGGCACACGCGACGTACGAAGGCTTGCTCAAGAGCACCCGGAGCCGGTACGGCGAGCACCATCCCGATGTCGCAGCTATCCTCCTCGACCTTGCGGTCTTGCACTCAGACGCGAACGAACTCCCCAAGGCCGCCGAATGGGCGAAGTCCTCGCTGAGTAGCGCAGAGAACGTCTACCCCGCCGACTCGGTGCGTCTTGTGCCGCATCTGACGACCCTAGCCGAAGTAGACTTGGCGGCCGGTAACCCCCGTTCCGCGCTAGAGCTCGTGTCGCGCGCCTGGCGATTGGAGCGTGATGGTCATCTGAAGCCGGAGGCGGTCGACGGTGAGGCGCTCGAGCTCTTGACTGAGGTCGAAGCAACGCTAGGGCGGACCGCGCGTGCGGTGAAAGGGCTGATCGAACTGGCCGAGATCTGGAAACACGATTCACGTCGTCCGCAGGTGGACTTAAAGATCGCTCGCCATGCGTGTATGTCCGGTCACTGTTCCGGCGCGAGGTCCTACATCGACCGTCTGTTGGACTTGTCGCCCATTGACGAGCAACTACGACTTCATCAGCGTCTGTTTCTCGCATGGGAGGACTTGCAGGGAGGTGACCTGCAACGTGCCGAACGAGAACTCAAGCGTATCGAGAACGTGTTGGCTATGACCGACACATCGGCCGAGGCTGAACTACGCGCGGATCTTTCGGCGGTTGCTGCGCTGGTGCAGATCGATAGTGGAGCCAGTCGAGCTGAGTGGGAACCGACGTTGGCGGACGCGCAGCGCCTCTACGACCGTCTGCGGAGTCAACCCGGAGGAACGGCCTTCGTCGCAATGCAAGAAGCGCTGCTCCGTCGTTCTTGTGTGGACAAGATTGACTCCTCCGAGGCGATCGCCCGGCTGTTGCTGGCCTTCGACGCCAACATTGATGAGGATACCATTCGCTTCTCAGGGGGTGACCACGCTTCACCCGATCCCCGTGTGTTCGAAACGCCAGAGAGACCGGCCCCGAATGGAACGAACTGGAAGAACTTGCAGTGTCTCCTTCGCCACCAGGGCCGGACGATGCTCCATGCAATGACGAGTTTTACTCACCCCGAACCAGCCCACGACGTCGAAAGTCACATCGCGCGTGCCACTGTCTTGATAGTCGGGCAGGGAGAAGCGGCGATGGGCGACACAGGCCGCCTCGAACTCACCGACCTGGAGAGGCTCTCGGACAGACTGGGACTCTGCCCCGGCCCGATGCAGGCGCGGGAACTCGGCGAATACCTCGTTCCTGGCGAGGATGAGAGCTGCACCGGGCTCCTGGTAGGCAGGAACGCCGTGCTAACCCTTCGCCACTGTATCAACGGGATTCGGGGCCCTGGATTCGTGGTGTTCAACTACCGAACCCCAGGTGCGGGAGCGGCTGTGGTGCGGAAGGTCGACTATGTGTACTGCGGTGACGAAAATGGGGGGACCGATCATGATTGCGCTGTTGTTGCGGATGAGTCGTTTCTCGATCCCCTCGGTCGCAAGTCGCGTTGCGGTTCTGGCCCATTCGCTACGGTGTACGATGGTGGTGTGGACGACTGGGCTCTCCTCATCTTTGAAGATGATGGGAAATCCGCGCCTGTAGGTCAGCCCGTGTCTCGACGTGAGCTTGGGGAAAAACAGCCGGCCGATAATGACGCCAGCGAGCTCGTATCCTTGGGGCATCCTCGGGGCATGCCGTTGCTCGTCTCACCGCGCTCGACGGTGATTGCCAAGCCGCGAGACGCGAAACCCCACAATATCCTCGTTGAAACATCGATTCGTGGTGCTACTGGCAGCAGCGGGAGTCCTGTCTATGACCGCGATGCCCAGGTCGTTGTTGGCCTAGTTGCCCGGATATCGAACACCGAGTTCTATGATTGTCCTTCTCGCAAGTGCTACAATGTTATACGCTGCACCGTGGCCGAAGGTTGTGGGACATCCCTGTTTTACCCGGTGGTGCCGCTTGTTGAACGGTTGTGTTCTCAGTCGGGATTCAATGGTGAGCCGGACCTCTCAATATGTGACCAATCAGCGAAGGAAGTGGAGAAATGAGCAAGATTGACTATATCAGTTTTATTGTCCCAGATCTTAGTCAGAGCTGCGATATGATCGACGGTTCGAGTGGGAATAAGTATGGGGATGGTGACTCTTTTGTTACGCGAGATTATTCGGAGTCTGACTATACGCATGTTTGTATTTCTTTTCTCTCGCAGGACAAGGATGATGCACTCTCTGCATTGACGAGTGGGGCGTGCGGCCTTGTGACTCGACAAAGTGGCAATGGGATCGCTGTATGGGCAGAGTTTCGAATTCCGGATACGGACTGCGAATTCAAGTGGAAGCTGAATCCATCGGTGCCTCCATGTACCCTGGTGATCACTATCAAGAAGCGGTAGGAGAACGACCGGTGTTCCGGAAGGCGTCGTGCTTTCGGTTCTGTCGCCGGTCTACCGGTCTACCGGTCTACCGGTCTACCGGCTGTCGCCGGCGCTCGGCTGCAGCGATGCGGTCGGGTGCGCTGGGCGCGCGCCGTTGACGTCTGCCTATGTTCTTCGCCGGTACCATCGTGTTGTGGCGAGTCCGGGACGCGATGTGTGCAGTCTCGCGCAGGGTCGGCGGTCGCTGCACATGGTTCGCGCTGGCTGGTATGAGCCGACCAGTGCATGTCTAAGGTCCTAGACGCTTTGTCGGTGTGGACTGCGGTGGTCTAACAATGTTTCGTATTACGTTTTGGCCCTACGGCAACTCCGCCGTGCACCCGCTCGCCCAGTCCCCACTACAATCGAACACCTCCTGACCGACGCTCACCGCACCCCCGGGCCACTCGATCGTCCCCGCCGTCCAGACCTCCTGCGGCGCGAGGGCATCGATCTCCACAACCGTCGTCACCCCATCCACGTTGAACGTGACGGTGCCTGGTGCACTGGGATCCCCTGTCCCCCAGTGTTCGACCAAGACGGTGTAGACCCCGTCCTGAGGTCCCGCCAAGAAGATGTTCTCGGGGCCGTAGGCGCCGGTGTTGTCGACATCCTTCCGAGGGTCATCACTCTCATCACCCACCTCGCCCCAGTCCGGCCCGGAGCCGACGCAGGTGGTCCAGGTGCAGTCGTCCTCGGTGTTGATCTGGCCGCCGGGGCGGACGAGGTGCAGCTCAAAGTCGTCGCCGAGCTCGGTCCAGGTCAGACCGACGCGGATGTCGGGCTCAATGCAGTCCTCGGTGATCACCCTTGTGACGAGCGCGTACTGGCCGTCTTCGTTGGACCACACGCACTTGACCAGCTGTTCGCCGCAGAACAACGGGGTCTCGAACTCAAAGGCTCCGGACTCGTCGGTCGGGATGACACCGCCAAAGGTCCGTCCGCCCGGTCCTTCGATGAAGAACTCTCCATCTCCCTGCGCTCCGTTGACGGCGCCGGAAAACGTCCAGGTGGTCGCGTCCCCGGCCAGGATGTCGTCGGTCGGCAGCTCACTGGTTGGGCAGCCCTCACATGTGCATTCGCCAGGCGCTTCGCAGTCGGGAGCGGGGTCTTCGTAGCCACCGTCGTCGTTCGAGTCGTTCCCGGTAGAGTCGTCGGCCCCGGTACCATCCGGGTCGGTGTCGGCGCCCCCGGTGTCGTCGGAGGCTGATTCGGACGCGGTGTCGGTGCCGCCCGCCGTCGGATCGGAGGCGTTCTCTTCGGGCTCGTCGATGATGATGCACGCCGACACGCCGAGAAGGAGCATGGCGGACGCGAGCGGAAGGCGCGATGTCATGCGGGGGTTGTTCGGCTCGGCCGGGCTTTGATCACCGAACCCCCAGAAAAGGCGGCATGCCTGTTTCGCTCAGCAGCACACCGCGCCGCAGGTCTCGATCGTCACGTCCGGGGAGTTGTCCGAGATGCACTCGTCGATGAACTCACTGCTGGTCTGGAAGGGGTCCCAGCAGTCGATGAAGGCCTGGCTCATGCTGTAGCCGATGTTGTCACCCACCTTGGCTCGAAGCGTGGCCGTATATCCGCAGCCGCCGGGCTTGGCGGTCCAGTACGCCGCGGGTAGGTTGAAGTTGTCGACCTGCCAGCCGTACCAGGTACCCCCAGCCCAGCTCCATCCATATCCCGTCGTGACAGCCGAGTCGTGGACGACGTCGAACCCCCCCGACGCGGTCTTGGCTCGAATCTCGACCGGCTGACCGAGCGCGGTGCCGTAGCCCGATATCCGAGGGATGATGGTGGTGGGGTTGTTGGCGATGAGCTCGCCGTCGTAGGGCTCGGCGATACAGGCGGTGAGGAGTGCTGCGAGTACGAGGGGAAGGAGGGTGATGCGGCGCATGAGTCGTTCCGCAGTGGTCGTTGCCGCTCAGCCCGGAACGTTCCCACCCGGGGCGGAGAAAGACTCGCCGCCCGTCTCACTCGCAGAACGCACGGTGCAGCGCCTGCGTCAGCGCCTCCACATCCGCGTCATCACAAAACAGCGTCGCCCGCAGCGGCGACGTGGCCATCGCCTTGAGCGACAAGCCCATCCCCGCGGCCACCGAGCGAGCCTTCGATAGCTTGGCAGCGTTGCGTCCCACGAAATCCCCGACCAGCGACACCGCGCCGCAGCGCTCCTCGATCTCGACCTGCCCGAGCAGCTTCGTTCGCAGGTTGGGCCAGTCGTGCACGTCGTCGAGGCCGAACCAGAGGTCGGCGATCTCGTGGTCGGCGTCCATGTGCAGGACCGGAAGGGAAGCATCGGCGGCGGCGGCGAGCATGCGGTCCATGCTCTGCGCACCGCTGGCTCGCAGCCGCACGAGGTTTCGCTGCGCGCTGACGCCGGTCACGGCGTGGTCTCGGGACGCGTCGGTCGGGCGATCGATGCGGGTGCCGCCGACGCTGCCGCCGCCGGTGGCCCGCGCCCACAAGGCGACCCCCTGCTCGCGGGCAAAGGCGACGGACTCGGCGTGCAGGACCCGGGCGCCGTGAGAGGCGAGCTCGAGCATCGCGTCGTGGCTGATCGTCTCGATCAGCTTCGCGGCGTCGACCATCCGAGGGTCGGTGGTGTAGATGCCATCCACGTCGGAGCAGATCTCGCAGTACTCGGCCCCCAAGGCGCCGGCGAGCGCAACGGCGGTGGTGTCGGATCCGCCGCGCCCCAAGGTGGTGACCTCGCGCTGATAGGACACGCCCTGAAACCCGGCAACGACCACGACCTTGCCGCGTGCAAGCTCGTCCGCGACCCGAAACGGGCGCACCTCGATGATGCGGGCGCCAGAGTGCCGCGCGTCGGTGATGATCCCCGACTGCGAGCCGGTGAGGGACACGGCATCGACGCCCACCTCGTGCAGCGCCATGACCAGCAACGCCATCGAGGCTCGCTCGCCACAAGACAGCAGCATGTCGAGCTCGCGGCGAGAGGGGGAACTCGAGATTCCCTTGGCTCGCTCGAGCAGCTCGTCGGTCGTCTTGCCCATCGCCGAGACCACGACGACGACGTCGAATCCGCGGTCTTTGGTCTCGCGGACCCGCCGAGCGACCGTGCGGATCTTGTCCGTGTCAGCGACGGATGATCCCCCGTACTTCTGTACGACGATGGCCATGGGCCGAGGGTACTACTGCCGCCGCCTCCGGGAGAACCAACGCAAAACGCCGCAGGGCTGACCTGCGGCGTTGGAGCGAAAGCGCGAACGACTAGGCGTCGTCGGACTCTTCGGCGGGCGTCTCGTCGCCGGTGGCTTCGGCTGCGGGTGCAGCGTCGTCAGCAGCGGGAGCATCTGCGGCAGGCGCCTCGGCGTCAGCGGCCGGGGCTTCGGCAGCGGCCTCGCCGTCGGCCGGAGCGTCCGGGACGACAACGAGCGGCGTCGAGCGACCCAGGACACCTTCAGCCCGCACGCGAGCAAGGTGCTCGGCGGCGGCGGGGCGCTGGGTGATCCAAATGAGGTCGTAGATGTCGAGCAGGTCGTGCGGAGGCGCGCCCGTGTCGGACAGCGCATCACGAAGCGACTTCACCATCTCCAGGTAGCCGCGATAGACACGGGCGGTCGGGAGCTTGGTCGGCCGGATCGGCTTGGTCGTGCAGTCGGCCTGCTTGGTGAAGACGCTCGGCTTCACGCAGGTGTGCTCCTTGGGGTGCACCAGCGCCATGGGAGCGGTGATGACGGTCCAAGGCACGCGGGGCCAGAGCATCGACATCGCTTGCGTCAGCTCAGTGAAGCGCTTGGCAACGTCCTCGGTTCCCCAAAGCATCGCGTGCCTGTCTCTTATACACATCTGACGCTGCCGACGAGCGATCTAGTGTAGATC